>CAZKHH010000001.1:0-38181 GCA_964552485.1 uncultured Dehalococcoidales bacterium
CCAGACTGGGAGCCGATAATGAAACGGGCCGCCGGTATCGTGACCGACCATGGCGGCAGGACGTCGCACGCGGCGATTGTGAGTCGCGAGCTTGGCATCCCTGCAATCGTCGGCTCGGGCAATGCAACGAAGGTCATCAAAGAAGGTCAGGAGATAACCATGTCCTGTGCCGAGGGCGACGAGGGATATGTGTACGATGGCATGCTGGAGTTCCAGACACGAGACGTGAACCTCGAGGACGTGCCGAAGACGAAGACACAGATAATGATGAATATCGCCAGTCCGGCCGCAGCCTTCCGCTGGTGGCAGCTGCCGTGCGAAGGCATTGGTCTCGCCAGGCTTGAGTTCACCATCGGCACGATTATCCGGATTCACCCCATGGCGCTCCTGCGCTTCGACGACTTGAAGGACGAGGAGGCGAAGGCAACGATCGCCGAGCTTACCTCCGATTACGACAACAAGGCAGACTATTTCGTGGACCACCTTTCACAGGCTGTCGCGCGGATCGCGGCATCGCAGTACCCGCACCCGGTTATCGTGCGGACGAGCGACTTCAAGACGAACGAGTATGCAGGGCTTATCGGCGGCAAGGAATTCGAGCCTGAGGAGGCTAATCCTATGCTGGGGTTCCGGGGTGCGTCACGGTATTACAGCGAGAGCTACCGTCAGGGTTTCGGGCTGGAATGCCGGGCACTGAAGCGCGTGCGCGACGAGATGGGGCTTACGAATGTCGTCGTGATGATTCCATTCTGCCGTAGTATTCAAGAGGCTGAGAACGTCCTTGAGACAATGTCGAAGAACGGCCTCAAGCGGGGTGAGAACGGACTTGAAGTCTACGTCATGGCTGAAGTGCCAAGCAACATAATACTAGCTGAGAAATTCGCCGACCATTTTGACGGCTTCTCCATCGGTTCGAACGATTTGACACAGTTGACGCTCGGCGTCGACCGTGACTCGAGCGAACTGGCCTATCTCTTCGACGAGGATGATGAGGCGGTCAAGGAATCGATCTCGATGCTGATAGAACGCGCTCATAAGCAGAAACGCAAGGTTGGTTTGTGTGGCCAGGCGCCAAGCGACAACCCCGAGTTTGCGGCGTTCCTCGTGGAAGCCGGCATCGACTCGATCTCGGTCAACCCGGACAGCGTGCTTCCGGTCATCGAACAGGTGGCGAAGACGGAGAAGAAGAAGTAGTAGTAGTAGTCAGTAGGGCCATAATTCATTATGGCCCTACTGACTGCTGGTCACCAATGTAGTGGCATACGGCAGTATGCCACCGGGGTGATGGATAGGGGGAAAACACGCCCCAGCCTAATAGACCCAGCGGCCATAATTCGTTGTGGCGGTACATGGGGAGATGTACACCCCACGCGCCACAGCCCGTACGGTGATGATGCGCTATAGCTGTACAGGGCTGTCCGCTCGGCTAGCACATACGGTGGCGCACATCTGCGAGCGCTGGTTGTTTGACACTCCCTTCGTACGAAAGGATAATGATTGTCGAGGCGTACGTGAAAGAGCGATAGTTGATCGCCTCGTGAGGTGGATATGGACGAAGCGCGGAAGCAGAGCAAAGATGAGCTTCGCAGAAAGCTGACTCCGCAGCAGTATGCAGTTACACAGGAGAAGGCGACGGAGCCGCCGTTCTCGGGAGAGTACTGGAGGCATCACGAGCCGGGACGCTACCACTGTGTCTGCTGTGGTGAGCCGCTGTTCGAATCTGAAGCCAAGTTCGAGTCCGGCACTGGCTGGCCGAGTTTCACCCGCCCTGTCAGCAGGGAGGGAGTGACAGAAGAAGTGGATGGCAGTCTTGGCATGAGTCGCACGGAAGTGGTCTGCAGCAAATGTGGCGCCCACCTCGGCCACGTATTCGCGGACGGTCCAGAGCCTACGGGGCTGCGCTACTGCATCAATTCTGCGGCCGTGGGATTTGAACCGGGTGAGGAGAACCCGAAGCCCCGGGGCATGACAGGATGAGTGTCTCTCTAGTGCTGGCCTCAGGGTCGACCGGCAGACAGGAATTGCTTCGCAGGACGGGTGCCCCGTTTACTGTAGATCCCAGTCGTGTCGATGAGTCGACCGATGCAGCATCGGTGGAGGAACATGTTCAGACTCTCGCGCTGCGCAAGGCCCGTGCAGTGTCTGCCCGACATCCCGAAGCTGTCGTAATCGGAGCGGACACGGTAGCTGAACTCGATGGCACGATAATCGGAAAGCCCGGATCGGCCGACGAGGCCCGGTCAATGCTACGGATTCTCTCGGGTCGATATCACAGATTGCTTAGCGGCCTCGCTGTTGTCGCGCCCGACGGAAGGGCGTATTGCGGCCTTGAAGTGACCAACGTGCACATGCGCGAGCTCTCCGATGAAGAAATCGATGCCTACGTTGAGTCCGGCGAACCACTCGACAAGTCAGGGTGCTATGAAATCCAAGGTCTTGGCGCCGCGATTATCGACCGGATCGAGGGTGATTTCGCAAATGTAGTCGGGCTGCCCATGGCCCACCTCGCCGGCGTGCTCAAGACGTTCGGTGTTACGATACCAGGAGACACAAAGATTGGAGTGAGTGAGAATGCCCGAATTTGAACGCCCACGAATTTTCAGGCCACCCAGCGAATGGATGAGCTACTACCTGCCGCTGACGAGCGGCTGCTCGAACAATACGTGTATGTTCTGCTACTACTATGGTTCGAAGCTGCAGATACGCGATGTGGAAGCGGTCAAGGCTGAAATAGACGCCCTCCACCTGTACAAGACACAAGGTCTTGCGACACCGGATATCGACCGGACCGTGTACATACTTGCCAGCCAATGGGACGGCCGCCGCGTGTTCCTGCAGGATGGAGACGCACTTGTCTACCCGTTCCCGAAGTTGCTTGAGGTTCTTGATTACCTCAATGAGAAATTCCCCGATCTAGAGCGCATAGCAGTCTACGCTACGGCGCAGGATATCCTGCGCCGCTCCGCTGACGAACTAAGGCAGCTCGGAGAGCGCAAGCTCACGATTCTGTACATCGGTCTGGAGAGTGGCGACGACGGGATATTGGCGGATATCGGCAAGAACACGACATCGACGGAGATGATAGACGCTGCACGGCGCGTTGAAGAAGCCGGGCTCGCACTGTCCGTCATGGTCATACTGGGGCTCGGTGGTGTGGAGCGGAGTGAACAACATGCACTGGCTACGGCCGATGTACTCTCCAAGATGGATCCGGAATACGGGGCAGCGCTGACTCTTACGGTCGTCCCGGGCACTCCGCTTCATGACATGATCGAGCGCGGTGAGTTCCACCCGATCGACCCGTTCCAGTCGCTTGCGGAACTCCGTCAAATAATTGCGAATCTTAACGTCACCGACTGTTTCTTCAGTTCGATGCATGCTTCCAACTATGTGACCGTACGTGGAACTTTGCCTGAGGACAGCGAGAAGATGCTGGCGTCCATCGACAAGATTCTGAAGAAGAAGGACCCACGATTACTGCGCCCGGAGGGCTTCAGGGGTCTCTGAGTTGCGACAAAACAGCAAGGCAGTAATACATAAAGATGCTTATGCGGCATCATGCATGGCTGCATCCACGCCGTTTGCATGAATCCATTGAGGCTGAGACAAGGGGGTAATGATGAGGAAGTACGACGTCGTTATACTAGGTGCAGGGTGCGGCCAGTCGATTATGGAAGAGGCAGAGTCGCGCAACAAGAGCATCGCACTTGTGGAGCCGGGATGGTTGGGTGGTACATGTCTTAACCTCGGATGCATACCATCGAAGAAACTCATCGCCTCGGCCGACACTATCGTCGAAGTGGAGAGGGCGAAACGACTTGGGGTCGAAATGAGCGTCGCATCCATCGACTTTCCAGGGATAATGCGGCGGATGCGGACAGACCGGAATGAGACGCAGAAACACCTCCGTCACGAAATGCCTGGTAGTGAGAACGTGACCTTTTACGATGGTGTAGCGCGGTTCACCGGTCCCAAGACAGTGGAAGTGAAGGGTGATGAGTTCGAGGGCGACCTGATCTTCGTGACTGCCGGGGCGCGTCCGCTTGTTCCGCCAATCGAAGGGCTGGACGGAGTCGATTACCTTACCAATGAATCGGTGCTAGAGCTTGAAGACCTGCCGCAGAGCCTCATCATCGTTGGCGGTGGCTATATCGCGGTCGAGTACGCGCATTTCTTCGCCGCGATGGGTTCCAACGTGACTATTATTGAGATGGACGATCGACTGGTGACCGGAGAGGAACCAGAGATATCAGAACGACTCAAAGAAGAGCTTGAAAAGAGATTGCGGGTCGTCACCAGCATGCGCGTGACGGCGGTGAGTCAGCAGAAAGGTCGTGTCGAGGTTACAGCGCGGAGCACAAAGAGTGAATCACAGCAGAGCTATCGTGCCGAGCGGGTGCTGGTCGCACTTGGACGTGTTCCCAATACAGATATCCTCCAGGTAGACAAGGCGGGCCTTCGGACTACCGGTGACGGCTTCATTGTTGCGGACGAGTACATGAGAACAAACCAGGAAAACGTCTACGCCGCCGGCGACATCAACGGCACGCAGATGTTCAGACATGTTGCCAATGTTGAGGCGCTGATCGCTGCTGCGAATGCGTTTGACGGGGCCGGTATCGCCATGGACTACTCTGCTGCACCGCACGCGGTATACTCAAGCCCTCCGATAGCTGCAGTTGGCATGACGGAAGCCGAGGCCAGGGAACATGGCTTCTCCGTTACGACGACAACGACCCCTTACAGTTCGGTTGCCAAGGGCGAGGCCATTGCTGAAAAGGCCGGTTTCACCAAGGCGGTGGTCGATATTGAAAGTGAGCGTATACTCGGGTTCCACATCATAGGGCCCCATTCTCCCGTCCTGATCCAGGAAATCGTCAACGCAATGAAGTCGGGCGGACATGTGAACGAGATTCTGCAGTCGATGCACATACACCCGGCGATGACAGAGCTGATTCCCGACTCCTTCGCAACGCTTTAGCCGCCCACACAGGCTGCCGGGGAGACGCGGCAGCAGTAATGGCGACCCTGAGTGTGTGCCACACGAGCACATTGTCGGGATGCAAGAAGCGACCCCGTACGGGTCGGTCTCAAATGCTCTATTTGAGAGCGAGCCCCACGTGGAATGCCTGTCCTACCGCATCGCCGGAGCGCACGTAGATGCGTGATGGCCCCGTCATGTAAATGAGCGGGTCGATCTTCGCGATATCCGGGCTACCGGATGTAAGGCAGTCCTCCGATACATAGGTTTCCATAATCTCGGCAATGACAAGTGTGTGGGTGCTCAGCGGAACAGAGTTCCGTATCATGCACTCGAGATTCAGGGGACACTCTTCAATCAGTGGCGCCTTCTCGAGGCTGCCGTAGAACAGTGTGAACCCGCACTTGCCTATCTTATCCGCCTTGGAGCCGGATTCGATGCCACAGTAGTCTACTTCGACCGACTGTGAGGTAGAGGGGATGTTGACCGAGATAGGAGTGTCGACTGCGATGGCCTTGTGCGAGTGCCGGGAATGCCGTATCGCGACAGAAACCATCGGTGGATCTGCATTTGCAATGCTGCCCCACGCAGCCGTCATGACGTTCGGTGTTCCGTCTATCATAGTTCCTATCAGCAGCGCTGGAAGAGGATAGAGCCAGGTCTGTGGTCCCTGCTGCACTTTCTTCACTGACGTACCTCCTTTACCTGTGGGCGACTATCAGGCGTTAACCGTCTTCTCTGAACGAACCGCAACGGTCATGTTCAGCACGACGAAGTTCACTATGGCGAACGCGGTAGTGATGGCAGATGGAAGGGCTGCCATCTCACCGAAATAAAGCAATGCGATTGCGCCTGCCATTCCGTAGTTCTTCCATCCGGCCATGACAGCGTAGCTCACGCTGTTGATGGCGATTACTCCGAAAGCGCGACTGGCCCCGTAAACGGCGAACGCGAGGCCGAATGTACACGCGAACGAGACCAGTGCCATCGGCAGAAGTCCAGGGGACATGTCGAGGAATGCATCCCGGTTGAGTCCGATAATGGTGTAGATGACAACGAAGAAGCCCCAGTTAAGCAGGAAGCCGCGATAGCGGTCCAGCCATTCGATGATGTGTTTCGAACGCCGGAGTAGTCGTGAGATGACAAAAGGCGCTGCGATGAGCTGAAGCAGAGCGCTTACGATTCGCCATGGACTTACGAGGCTGGTGCCGAGTGCAGCTACGGTGATTGCAGGCGTGAGCAGAAACGCTGCGAAATAGCAGGCAATAGCGCCCAGCAGCGTGAAGGACACGTTTCCTCCCAACTTGTAGGTAAACGGAATGACGGCGACCGCGGGTGGAATCGCGGCGACGAGCACGTAGCCCGTGCGAATGGTCGGGTCATCGACCAGCAGATATGTCAACAGGATCATCGCGCCGCCGAGCAATCCATAGTTGAGCAGAATCGCCAATCCGATGGGTCGGATGATGCGCCTTCCGCCCTTGAAGATGTCCGATGACACACCGACCAGCGACAGCGTCATGATGAACGCGAGTAGTGGAGTGACGGCAGGTCTAGTGTAAACGGCTCCCTGACCGATGCCGATTCCAGCTATCAGCGAGAGGACAAGTATGAAGCTGCTGTTCCGAAGGAGTGTGCGAAGCGACAAATCGTCTGCCTCCTTGTAGGACACTGAGACGTACTATCGTATCAGTCCCGGCGTCAGACTGCACATTAGCCCATGACACTCCGCAGCTTCCGTCCTGCTTCCTGTTGTGGCACTATAGGCGGACGGTGCCCTGAATTGGTTCGGCTTGAGAGGAGACAGTCACGATGAAAGGTATGGCGCAGACGGTGCTGGGAAATTTGAGCGGTGAGAATCTCGGATTCGTTTTGCCGCACGAGCATCTCGTCTTCGATGGCACATCTATCTTTGCCGAGCCGGCCTCTTCGTCCCAGCGGCATTTGGCACACGCACCGTTAGGGTGGGAGATTCTTAGTTGGCTGCGCTATCACCCGTATGAGAATCTCGACAACGTGCGCATGTTGGACGAGAACGAGGCGGAAACAGAGTTGATGCTATACCGTAAGGCGGGCGGAGACACACTGGTGGACGTGACCATTCCAGGCATCGGCCGCGACCCGGTGGCGCTGGCCCGGCTGTCGCGTGCTACGGGTGTGAACATTGTCATGGGTACAGGCCTGTACACGGAGGCGTCACTTGAGAAACGGTTCATCGATATGAGCGTCGGCGAAGTTGCCGCGATCTTCATACGTGAAGTGACCGAAGGAGTTGGCGATACCGATATCCGGGCCGGTATCATCGGCGAGGTCGCGTGCAATCACCCCGCGACTGATGCCGAAGTCAGGACGATACGGGCTGCCGCCATTGCGCAGCGGGAAACCGGGGCAAGCATTACGGTTCATCCCGGCCGAAACAGGGAGGCTCCGTTTCAACTCGCGTCCATACTGAAAGAGACCGGCGCTGACCTGTCCCGCGTTGTCTTCTGCCATACGGATGCGCGGTTACGACACGCAGAGGACAGACTTCGGCTTGCCGGAATGGGCTGTGTCCTCGAGTACGATCTCTGGGGATGGGAGGGCCATTTCCCGGCGTACTGGACATCGGACGACTACATGGACCTGCCCAATGATAGCGACCGGATATACGAGGTGCTCGAGCTTGAACGCCACGGCCACATCGGTCAGGTCGTTATTTCACATGATATTTGCGTACGCAGTCGCCGTGTCTGCTGGGGCGGCTGGGGCTACATTCATATTCCGACGTATGTATTGCCGATGATGCGCAAGCGAGGCGTCAGCACGGAGGCGATACGCCAGATTACCGTTGAGACTCCGCGGCGGCTGTTGAGTTTCGTGTAGCGCGGCAGGCGGACAGGTCCGTCCTTCGGCTCAGGAGGTAGCGATGTACCCGTGGGAAGCAATCGCACGGATGGTCAAGGCACAAGGGGTGGAATTCACCTTCGGCGTCGGTGACAGTCACCTGCAGTTGTATGCTGAAGCGACCGAAGGGCTGAATGCTATAAACATTCGCTACGAAGGGTCTGCTCCCTTCATGGCGATGGCATATTCACGGCTTACCGGCAAGCCTGGCGTATGTAGTGCCAGTACCGGCCCGGGTGTCGCCAACCTGGTGCCGGGAGCGCTGGAAGCCTTCTCCATGTGCAGTCCGCTGGTCATGCTCTGTCAGTCCATCAGTCAGAAGACGGAAGGTATGGGTGAATTCCAGGAGTGTGATCAGCTTGGCATGATGCGGCCGGTCACCAAATGGGCTGTGAGAGTTCATGATATCGACCGACTCGCCTGGTATGTGAACCGTGCCTTCGCACTCGCGCTGAATGACCAGCCCGGGCCGGTTTACGTTGAGATACCGTACGACGTGGGAGGTGACATAACACATGGCATCAACGTCGATATACCGGAACCCGTTTTCCGGCCGGCTGTCAGGCATCGAACTTCGGGCGACCCTGAAATGGTGAGCAGGGCGACGCACATGCTGCTTGAGGCTAAACGACCCATAGCAATTGCAGGGAACGGTGTCATGCTTGCCGGCGCGGGAGATGTGTTCCGCGAACTGGTGGAGATCACAGGTATGCCATTCCTCACCACGCCGGGTGGGCGGGGAGCGGTCAGCGAGAAGCACCCGCTTGCACTGGGCCTCACCGGCCTGTATCGCAATGTGCTCGCGAAGGACTACGTCGCGGGAGCCGATCTGATTCTGACGGTAGGCTCCCGTAATGAGGCATTCCAGACGCATCGGTGGAAAGACTTCCCGGAAGATGCGAAGTTCATTCAGGTGGACATATGCGCCGGCGAAATCGGCCGCAACTGGGTGCCCGATGTAGCCATTGTTGGCGATGCCCATCTTGTCATGCGTGGCATGCTTGATGAAGTGCAACGGAGTAGTGAATCGCGGAGAGTTTCTCCTGAAACCCGCCTTGAAGAGCTTCAGTCTCTGAAGGCGAAGCTGATGGAAGACGTCGAACACGAGTGTGCGACTGACGAGCGGCCTGTACCGGCGAAACTCTATGTGCATGAAGTGAGCCGGGCTTTCGGCGATGATACGATACTGGTCAATGAAAACGGGTCTCAGGACGCATGGTCGTATGTGTATCCCTTCTATACGGTCGGTGACAGGTCTGCGTGCGTTGCGGTAGCTGAACAGACCTGCATGGGTATGGGAGTAGTGGGGGCGATTGCGGCGAAGCTCAGCCGTCCCGATAAGAACGTAGTCTGTATCACCGGCGATGGTGCGTTCCAGATGTACATGAAAGAGCTTCCGACGGCGGCCCAGTATGGAGCAGGGTGCACATGGGTGGTGCTCAACAACAGCGCGTTCGGATGGCCGATGTACTATCAGATGAAGACGGTGGGATGGAACAGCACTGAAGTCGACGTACAGTCTGACTTCGCGGCTCTTGCGCGGGCGAGCGGGTGTCAAGGCCGACGTATTGAGGGACCCGACGACATACGACCCGCGCTTGAAGAGGCGCTTGAACTGAATCGCAAAGGCGTTCCTGTCGTGCTCGATTGCCCCACCGGGCTGGACATGTCACACCTGGAGAGGTCGGCCTGACGCATGATATTCGCCCCGTTAGGCTGTCTCGCCGCGGTACTGCTGGTACTGCTGGTCCCATTCCTGCTGTTGCTCTTGTTCTTCGACCTCGTCTCGTTCTCATTTGGCGAGCTCGGGATGTCGCCTGATACCGCCTTTGTAATTATCATCCTGATGCTTGTGGGTTCGCTCATCAACATACCCATCACACGGAGAAAAGTGACATACTCGCCGCCGCGGACCGTACGAGGTCTGTTCTCCGGTCCCCAGACCGGGTATTCCGGCATTGCCATCAACCTGGGCGGAGCGATAATCCCTTTCTCTCTCTGCCTCCACCTGCTGACCGTGGTGCCGTCGTTCCGGGAGATAGGCGTCGCAACGCTTATCATGGCCGTGGTGTCGAAAGCCATCGCGCGTCCCGTGCCGGGCAGGGGTATCGCTCTACCCATGTTCGTTCCGCCGGTCCTGTCAGCGCTGCTTGCCGTTGTCCTCGCGCGCGAATTTGCGGCACCCTGTGCATACATAACCGGCACAATGGGCACGCTCATCGGGGCCGACATTCTGAATCTACACCGTATGAGGAACATGCCCGGCATGCTATCAATCGGCGGTGCCGGGCTGTTCGACGGCATCTTCCTTGTTGGAGTCGTGGCTGTTTTTCTCACCGCTCTGGTCTAGAGGGGGCAAAAGATGGACCGACTCACCTGAGAGCTTACCCGTCGTACGTCTCGGATGCCACCAACTCGTCGAATGGCTTGCGCACCTTGGTGGGTGATGCGTCACGGGCCGGATAGCCCAGAGGCATGATAGTTACTACCGTTGCGCCCGGTGGTACACCGAGTATCTGACGGGCTTTCTCTTGTGAAAAGGCGCCTATCCAACACGTGCCCAGGCTTTCCTCCGCAGCGGCGAGTGTCATGTGGTCGATGGCTATGGCGCAGTCGACCGCGTATCGGGGAATGCCGCATGTCATTATCGACTCTGACTCAGTCGCGACGGTGGCGATGATGACCGGTGCTTCGGCCATCCACATCTGATTGTTTGCTGCCCGAGCCAGTTCACGCCTGCGGGCTTCATCTTTCACTACGATGAAACGCCACAACTGCCTGTTGCTGGAGGAAGGAGCGGACACTGCAGCCTCCAGTACCCGCCGGAGACTCTCTTCAGGGACCGGTGTATCCCTGTACTGTCTCACACTGCAACGCGTCCTGATAGCCTCATGTACGTTCATCCGGCACCTCCTAAATGGGATAAAAGCGATTATACAAGAGCAGACGATTTGAGCCTCAACAGCCGAGCGTATAGAATCGACGGCAACGTCAGCGGACGGTCATGGAGGACATGCATGAGTAATGACATATTCGCACGGTCCGATGTCTACTTCACGCCTGACATGTCACGCCTGCCCGAGTTAATGCGTGCGTGCGGCATTGCGCAGTTCGCCAGCGCATCCGTTCCCGTTAAGCTACATATGGGAGAGCCGGGCAACCCGTACATAATCAGTCCTGACCTCGTGGGCACCGTAGTCGCAGAGCTTAATGATGCTGGCGCAATACCCTTCTTGTTCGACACCACAGTTGCCTACCCGGGCGAAAGGTCACACAAGAGAGGTTATGAGAAAGTAGCTCAGCGGCACGGCTTCACGCACGAAGCCGTAGGTTGCGGTGTCGTAATAGGAGACGACGGCGTCAAGGTAGTGACGTCAGGAGTCGCACTAGAGGTCGCTACACATATCTACGAAGCCCGTTGCATGGTCGTTCTCTCGCACGTGAAAGGACATATCCAGGCGGGCTTCGGAGGGGCCATCAAGAACCTCGGCATGGGTGGAGTTACACGGGCAAGCAAGAAGCGTATCCACCACATGTCAGTGCCCGTACACGGTGAACATGAGTGCACGCTCTGCGGGCTGTGCGCTGATGCATGCCCCTCAGGCGCGATAACGGTTGATGAAGTCTGGCACATCGATCATGCCGAGTGTGAAGGATGCGGCAAGTGCGTCCTTGCGTGTCCCCACGGGGCGCTTAAGTGGGAAGTGATGAGCCTTGCACAGGGGCTGGCCATCGCCGCGCATGCGTGTGTCAGTGGGAAGAAAGTCATCTATGTGAATTCGTTGCACAACATTGCGGAAGGATGCGACTGCGACCCCAGGCCCGGTCGCATCGTCTGCCCCGATATCGGCTATCTGGTCGGCACCGATGCGGCCGCTGTGGATGCGGCATCGCTGGACCTCATCCACGGTCGGGAGACCGACGTCTTCAGACGCTGCACAGGTGTCGACCCGCGCCACCAGGTATCCTACGCCGTCGACCTTGGCATGGTCGACTCGTATATGTTGAGAACCCTCGATTGACTCCGGCTCAGGGCAGATTTGTGCCGCCGTCAACGATAAGTGTCTGACCCGTCATGTAGTCCGAGGCGGCAGAGGCGAGGAAGATCGCGGCGCCGACCGAGTCGGCTGGCATTCCTATACGTCCCATCGGTATCTGGTCTACCCGGGCCTTGAAATCATCCGGATGCTCTTCGAAATACTGCCTGTTAATATCGGTAATCGTGGCTCCCGGACCGATAGCGTTCACGTTTATGCCGTATGGCGCCCACTCGAGCGCGAGTGCGCGAGTGAGGTGTGACAGCCCTGCTTTGGCTACCGAGTAGACAGAGCGCAGCGGCTGGACGACCTGGGAGACGTTCGACGAAACGTTTATTATCTTGCCTTTGCGCTGCTCGATCATGTGGCGGCCGACTTCACGGCAGCAAATGAAGGCCCCGCGCAGATTGACAGACATGAGACGGTCCCATTCCTCCTCGGTAACTTCCTCCGCCGGTTTGCGCAGAATGACGGCGGCGTTGTTCACGAAGATATCGATATGGCCATGTCGCTGCAGTACTTCATGGACGAGGCTCGAAACGGACTGGCTGTCGCTCACATCTGTCGGCACAGCTTCTGCCGGAAGGCCCTGCGATTCAAGGTTAGCCACTGCCGTTCGTCCTCCTTCCGCGTGAGGATTAGAAATGACCACCCGAGCACCATGCTTTGCGAGTCCTTCAGCGATCGCGAAGCCTATTCCGCGGTTTCCACCGGTTACAATCGCAACTCTGCCGGAAAGATCAAACAGGCTCATCTTCGTCCTCCTTGGAGTTAGTGCTGTGCGCATCCAGCGTGCGGTAGGTTATACTCGACTTTATCATACCAAGGAAAAACGTGAAGGGGAAAAATGAGGCGAGTCCTCTGAGTATCGCAGAGGACTCGCCTTCATTCACGAGAGCGAGCTAGAAACACTGGGAACAGGTTGTGCAGTAGAAACTGAGTTCCGCGCTATCCGTGTGGCCGTCTCCGTTAGTAACCGCAACCGTGAGTTTCAGGTTCCCTGGAACCTTGGGCGCCGTCCACGTGACTGTATCTCCCTCTCCTGCTATCTCACCGCCGTTGGCCGTCCATTCAAACGAGACTGAGTCAGGATCGTTTACCTCGCAGGTGATAGTGCACGATCGGCCCACCAGAATTGAATAGCTGTCGCCGAAGTTGTGACTCAGATATCCATGGTCGGCATTCACACTGAAACCGAGTATCTCGGGAGATGCGGATTGATCAGGAGCCGGGGACATTGGCGGCGACACAGAATCTGTAGTGTCCTCTTCGGCAGCGACGGAAGAGTCACGAACGTGAACGTCGATTGACGCCTCGTCCGAATTGCCATTGGAATCCAGAACCGTAACCGACACTGCGTAGGTGCCTTCGCTGGAGGGAGCCCTCCAGACAGCAGATGCGTCGGTCGCCTCCAGTTCACCCTCGTCGCATGACCATACGTATTCCAAATCATCAGGGTTGCCCGATGCAACATTGCAGGAGACTGCACACGTATCACCCGGAGCCAGAACGGAGGGAGACAGACTCAGTGAAGCGATGTCCGGTATCGAATCAGCAGGTAATGTGTCGGCCGTTTCCGGACCACCCTCTGAGGTAACCACCACGATGTCTGCGTAAGTATCATCCTCGGGTTCTTCACCGGTGTCCGGTTGAGCGCTAGCTTCGATACGGGATTTGTTCTCACCGAGGTCCAGGTCGGGGCACACCTCCATCAAGCTGCGGCGATACGTTTCTGCTTCTTCATAGCCCTGAAGCAGTCCGACCGCTTCAAGCAGCACCGTTGCGGCGTGTTGACGGGACGATTCAAGGGTGTCCTTTGCCCACAACGGGAGCCCTGCACTGGCCTGTGCAAGGATAACCTGTTGCCCCATATGGTCATTCTTCAATTGACCAAGCAGTGGAGATACGTTTGTTCCCCTTTGACCGGCGATAACAGTCCACCCGACAGACAGGTCGAAGTTTTCGCGGAAGACGGAAAAGTGTTGTACTGCCTCGGTGTACTGCTCGCGTTTCACCATCTCCATTATGGCGGCAGCGTCATCGTTCGCGAAGGAGAGTGAGACACGCGCTTTCTCGCACTCTCCGTCGGACAGGGAAAGCCTGACCTCTCGATAGGCGGTGACCGCGAGATACGTTGGAGACGACGGCAGGTCAAGCGCGGACACATCGTACTCCAAGTCGAGCGGCTGGGGAGTTGATGCCTCTCCATGTACGACCAGGGGACTGAACACAACCGCGCTCACAGCGACAAGAAGGAGTAGACGGATAAGCCAGAGTCCTCTTCTCACCGAGCGCCTCCTTTCTGTGCTCTCTCCCGGGTTTCCGTTTCCGACGGCCCGGAGCACACAAACAATTAAAACGCCCTAGCGGGCGGAACGTTTAGTCCTGTTGAGTCTCTGGATATCGAGTTGTGCTGTTGCATCGGCCTTGAGCATGGCGGATAGAGCGGAGAGCAATTCCAGCGAGTGTCCATCGAGACCCTGACGGTCGATCGAATAGAGCACCCACGCTCCTTCGCGACGCGTCCGTAGAAGACCGGCGTCACTGAGTCCCCCGAGGTTCCTGGAGGCCCGCGTTTGCGATATCTGGAGCGCCTGCATGACCTCGCTCACGGAACACTCCCTCACCATGATGATGTTCAGGATCCTGAGCCGTGTTTCCGCCGATATTGCTTTGCACGCCCTTACCAGCTCTCTCATGGGAGAAGAATATGCGAATATGCACATATGAGCATATCAGCTTATCGCATGCTATGCTGTCACACTCCGGTTTGTCAACCCCATGTAGACGGTCTTGCAGACGGTCTACGATTGTGTCCTCCTCTCGTGCCGCTCGCGATTCCCATGAACCATGCACTCTGATACCATGACGATGCGTGCTGCGCAGCGAATGCCGGAGGCGCAGTCAACATACAGAGACATGGACGAGGGGACATATACGGAATTCAGGCGCCTGCTGGACTCCGAAGACAAGGAAGGGTGTGTCCGGTATGCGTTGTCCCTTCTGGACAGCGGCGGTGCAGATATTCCGAGCCTCTACGAAGACGTGCTCACACCTGCTGCGCGTGAACAACACTGCCTGGGCCGTGAACGACTCCTCTGCATCTGGGAAGAGCATATACGTACCTCGATCATCCGGACAGTCCTGGAGTGCTGCTATCCACATCTGATGGAGGAACGGCGATCAAGGGTTGGAGACGGCTCCCGCGGTCGCACCATCATCGTCTGTCCCGCAGAGGAATACCATGAGCTTGGTGCTCGTATGACCGCCGACTTCTTCACTCTCTGCGGCTTCGATGTGACGTTCGTCGGGGCGAACACGCCTCAGGATGAGATAGTTGAAGCGGCAGGTGCCCTCCAGCCTGAATACATAGGGGTAAGTGTCACCAGTCCGTACAACCTTGTCGCTGCCCGTCGCACACTGGGGCATCTGCGTGAGGTCAGGGAAAGGTCCGGCGGCACATTTGCGATCGTAGTGGGAGGACAGGCGTTCGATGCCGATGACCAACGCGCGCGCAACATGGGCGCTGACGCGCTGGCTCAGACGTTCGACGACATTTGTGAACTCACCGGGAGCAGAAGGTGACTCTTCCGCTCCGAATAGCCATTCGCTTCCTTCTCTCCGGCAAATTGCAGACCGTGCTCATCATAGGCGGAATAGCCGTGGCCGTTTCGGTGCAGGTGTTTGTGGGTCTGCTCCTCGACAGTCTTCAAGCCGGCCTTGTTGAACGTACAGTCGGCAATTCTCCGCAGATAACCATCTCGTCAACGGGAGAGAACGTCACTATAGGGCGGTGGAGAGAGACGGTGACACTGGCCGAGTCTCTGGAAAGCGCGGGCTCAGTTGGCGTTTCGGTGACCGGAAACGGATTGGTGAACCGCGGTGACACCAGCGCTCCAGTTATCGTAAGGGGATTCGACGAGGTCGCGGCTGACGTCATCTACAACATTGCGGCAGAGATGACCGAGGGTTCCATGATCGAGTCGACCTCCGACATACTCATTGGGACGGACCTGGCAGAAGAGCTCGAAGTTGGAGTGGGGGACAGGCTTCAAGTGCGCACGTCTGCCGGAGTGACTGGCGATTATGTAATTGCCGGCCTTTTCGATTTCGGAGTCGGTGCAATTGATGGCTCCTGGGTGGTTACCGGGCTGCGAACCGCCCAGAATCTGTTTGGATTTGGCGACCGTGTGACATCGATTGAGATGAAGGTTCCGGACGTATTCATTGCCAACGTGGTGGCGGCAGATCTGGAAAGCTTGCTGGACGACGACGATGTGAGCGTATCCAACTGGCAGGAGGAGAACGAGGACCTCTTGAACGCGATACAGAGCCAGGATATCTCCAGCAATATGATCCAGATAGTAATCATCATTTCTGTAGCGATTGCCATCGCGAGCATCCTGTCAATCAGTGTGCTGCAAAAGAAGCGGCAGATAGGCATACTGAAAGCAATGGGCATCAAAGACCGGGCCGCAAGTCTCATCTTTGTGTACCAGGGACTGCTCATCGGGGCTTTCGCAGGACTCGCAGGCATTGGACTTGGCCTGGGACTGCTGTATGCGTTCACCGCCTTTGCTACGACCGGCGGAGAATCGGTCGTGGCGTTCCGACTGGAGCCTCTCTTCGTCTTGCGCTCATTCGCCGTCGCTATCGTCGCATCAGGCCTGGCCGGCCTGATACCGGCATGGCGCTCTCTGCAACTCACTCCGGTCGAGGTTATCCGGGAAGGCTGACATGGGCAATGTAATCGAGCTGAGGAAGGTAGAGAAAGTCTATCCGCCGGATGTCCAGGTGCTGTTCGGTATCGATCTTGCGTTCGAAGAGAATTCGTTCAATTCGATAGTCGGGGAGTCTGGCAGCGGCAAGTCTACCCTCCTTAACGTAGTCGGCACTCTTGACAGGCCCACCCGGGGCGACGTGTTTATTAATGGTGTCAGTGCGGCATCACTGAGCAAGGACGACGTCTCCGAGTTACGGAACGCGACTATTGGTTTCGTCTTCCAGTTCCATTATCTGCTGCCCGAGTTCACTGCACTGGAAAACGTCCTTATGCCGTATGTGATAGGCCACCGCAGACCGAGCCGCGAGGTGCGTGAATGGGCCGACGAGCTGTTTGAGCTTGCCGGCATATCGAAGGTTAAGAACAATCTGGCCACTCGGATGTCCGGCGGCCAGCAACAGCGCACGGCCATAGTGCGCTCGCTCATCAACAAACCCCGTGTTGTGCTGGCGGACGAACCGACCGGGAACCTCGACTCTGTGAATTCGGAGAATCTGTACAGAAGGTTCCGGGAGATCAATGAGCGGTATGGAACGACCTTCATCATTGTGACCCACGACAGGCGTGTGGCGGAACAGACCGACCGGATCGTTGAGATAAAGGACGGTCGTATCGAGATGGATATCAAGAAATGACCGGGAGCAAACAGACTTGGAG
Organism: uncultured Dehalococcoidales bacterium; assembly: GCA_964552485.1. GTDB lineage: Bacteria > Chloroflexota > Dehalococcoidia > GIF9 > AB-539-J10 > SKVJ01. The sequence continues at coordinate 17,342 of CAZKHH010000001.1, forward strand.
CGAAAAGAAGGGCGGGCCTGCAGGCCCGCCCTCTTTCTGTTGATGGCGTTGCGTTGATGCGTCTATAGCCAGGCGTGAGATTCGCGGTCTATCTTCTTGGTCGAGCCCTCAACTGGAATGCCGGCAAGCTTCTTTGCAATGTTCTTGGAATGGTCGATGTTGTGGTCTCTGTAGATGGCCACCTTCTCGATAACCGGAGACCCACCGCCATGCAGGTAGTCGATAAGCTTGTGACCGCCCCAGGCTGACGACATCATGTCCTGGAACATGCGAAACGCCCGGTGCTGCTCCTCGGCCGAGACATTCGGGTTCCGCATGATGTACTTCTCGAGATAGGGGCCGATCTTCTCGTCGTAGAAGTCTTCCTCGGGAGGCAGCGTGGCCGGGAGCCCGCCTGCAATTGCGGCAAGTGCTTCGTACTCATCGTAAATGGCTTCGCCTGCGAGCATACGCCCTGCATTGCAGTAGTTAGTATCCGGTATCTGAGTGCCGGAAGCAGCCTTCGTTGAGTTCACGCCTGCGGCGATACCGGCGGCGTAAATGAGGTCGACCACCTGAATCATGTCTGCAAGCTTGTGCCGCACGTGCTGAGCACGGTCGATTCCGTTGTATTCAGCAGCGAGCGCAGTGGCGCCGGTGTAAATCTCGGAGACGGCTGCCTTACATCCGGTGTAGCTGTGGCGATGGTACAGCGCGAATAGAAGGGCGAGCTTGCCCGCGATGTCGGTCTCGCCGGCGAGGAAAACGCGCTCCCAAGGCACGAACACGTTGTCATAGACGGTGATGCTGTGACTCATGCCAATCTCGTTGAACGGGGCCTGGAGTTTCTTACGCTTGTTGGGCGAGTACGCGGCATTGATGAGAGTCACGCCCTCCCAGTCGGCCGGCAAGGCGAATGCGACCGCCCAGTCGTTCTCCTCCGCCGTCATGTTTCGCGTCGGTATGGCGATAATCTCATCCACGTAGACCGAGCATGAGTTGTGCGCCTTGGCTCCATTGACGACGATACCGTCGTCGCGCCTCTCGACGATGCGCAGGTACAGGTCGGGGTCAACCTGCTCGTGAGGCCGCTTGATCCGGTTGCCCTTGACATCGGTCTGGGCACACACGGCGGAGAGGTCCTCGCTCTGGACTCGCTTCATGAAATTGACGAAGTTGTCATAATAATGAGTTCCGTATTTCTGGTCCGCGTCATAGGTTGCAACCGAGAGCGCATTCATGGAATCGATGCCCATGCAGCGCTGGATGCATCCGCCTACCTCCTGGCAATACAGGCGCGTCATCTTCTGCTTGGTGAGAAGGTCTTCCTGGCTCTGATGAATGTGATTGAAGCGATTGATCTTCTCTCCGGTAAGATGAGATGTCGCTGTTGCGACATCCTGGTATTCGGGGTCAAACGCGAAGTCATACGTCCTCGCCATGACGTTCACGCCACCTATGAGCTTGGGGTCGAACCGGTCAACCAACTTGCCGCCCATGTAGATGTTCGGCTTCAATTTGGCGATTCGCTCTTTGTACTGGTCGCCAGTAATCATGTCCTTTCCTCCTACGAAAACGTGAAGCAGCGCGGTGGGTCGAAGGGGATGCACTTGATGAGAATGGTAGCATACCCTCACGAACGCGGGAAACGACTTCATACGTGCACGTATGTCGGCAGCCCATGGTATGATTGCCACAATAGACCAGTCACGACCGCCGTACATTCAGATCGCGCATTCATATGAGCTGGCAGCCGGAAATCGATGAACTTGAACGCCGCCGCCGCATGGCGCGGCGAATGGGTGGAGTGGACGCGGTCGAACGTCAGCATGCAAAAGGACGCCTGAGCGTACGCGAGCGACTTGAAGAATTGCTTGATAGCGGCTCATTCCGCGAGATCGGCACCCTGTTCGGTAAGGCCGAATACGATGATGAAGGAAACCTCGACAGCTTCACTCATGCTTCGCGTGTCATCGGCACCGGCTTGATTGATGGTCGGCCTGTCGCGGTCGATGGTGGGGATTTCACTATTCGCGGTGGCTGGGCTGATCCCACGAGCTTCGTTGGAGCGGGTCGCTTCTCGATCGAGCAGATGGCGGTTGAACGACGGATTCCGTACATCCGTCTGCTCGATTCGGCAGGTGGGAGCGTTGAGAGTATCCGCGCAAAGGGTCGGACTGTCCTCCTTGGCGGCCCGCACCTCTATGGACCGTGGCACACGCTGATGGCGCATGTCCCGGTGGTATCCGCAGCCCTGGGCTCACTTGGTGGCGAACCTCCCGTGAGGGTGGCTGCAGCCCACTGGAGCGTCATGACCAAGCGAACGAGCGAGCTGTTCGTGGCCGGACCACCGCTCGTCAAGCAGGCGTTCCACAGCGAGATTACGAAACAGGAACTAGGCGGATGGAGGGTCCACGCATGCCAGAGCGGAGTTGTCGACAACGTTGCCGAGGACGAACCCGAGGCGTTTCGACTTGTCCGTGATTTTCTCAGCTATCTTCCTCGGAACGTGTGGCATCAGCCGCCGCGGGTCGAGACCGGCGACAGCCCTGATAGGCGTGACGAAGAGCTTCTCTCCATTATTCCACGTGACAGACGAAAGCCGTACTCGATTCGCGACCTTATAGGGCACATCGTGGATAGAGACTCCATCTTCGAGATAGCTCCACTGTATGGTCCATCAGTGGTCACAATGCTTGCCCGGATCGACGGCTACCCCGTTGCCGCCATCAGTAACGACTGCCGTGTACTCGGCGGCGCACAGACCGCTGCCGGTTGCGAGAAGATGATGCGCTTCATCGATATGGCGGATACGTTCCACCTGCCTGTCATCTATCTTGTCGATTGTCCCGGCTTCATGCTCGGGCCTGAATCAGAACGGGCCGGCATCGAACGCAAGGCGGCTCGCCTCGCGTTCGCGATGGCACAGATGTCTGTACCCTCACAGGTGGTTATTCTGCGCCGTTCCTTCGGTGTGGCCGGTGCCTTACACGGGTCGCTGTCGGCGCTCAATCTGAGATACGCATGGCCCTCGGGCGACTGGGGTTCTCTGCCTATCGAGGGGGGAGTCATGGCGGCGTACCGCCGCGAAATCCAGGCGGCGGATGACACTGAGCAGAAGCGTATCGAACTGGAGCAGGCGTTCGAGCCATTCAGGTCCCCGTTTCGGACAGCCGAGGCATTCGACGTTGAGGAAATCATCGACCCGAGGGAGACAAGGCCCATCCTGTGTGATTTCGCTAAGAATGCACAGGAGGTTACGAGAACCCAGCTCGGCCCCAAATGGCGTTTGGGTGTCAGGCCGTGATGCGGGTAGTGGCCGTGCATTGAAGCGTATGGCGCTAACGAGGTGATAATCGATGAACAGTCGCGTTGAGAGTCTCCGGGCGCGAATGGTAGGTGAGCGGGCATCAGTGGACATAACGCGCGCTCGCATTGTCACACAGGTCCACAGGGAGTGTGCAGGCGAGCCTCTTGTGTCCGTATGGGGCAAGGCGTTGTATCGCCTCTTCACACAACTGCCGATACACATAGCTCCCGGAGAGTTGATTGTGGGGCTTCCGACGCTTCGCCCACGGGCCGCGCAACTGTATCCGGAAGTCCAGGCTGGATGGCTCGATGCCGAGCTGGACAACGTCGGCATACGTGAATGGGACCCTCTTGAGATATCCAGCGACGATAAGGAGGAATTGAGAAGCGAAATCCTTCCGTTCTGGAGCGGGAAGACGATTGCGGAACGATTGTTTGCCCAATGCCCTCCTGAAACGGCACGTCTCATCTACAGGCAGCCCGGCGTATGGCCCACCAGGTCCACGGGGCTCATAGACAACTATTCGCTGATCCAGAAAGGCATTGGAACGGTGGTGCCCAACTATCGCAAAGTGCTCGAGTGCGGAGTCAGTGGGATTATCGCGCAGATCGACGAACGCTGCGAGAGACTGGAGCTTACCCGGCCTGAAGACCTACAAAAGAAGCTCTTCCTTGAATCAGCACGACTTGCGCTCGAAGGTCTCGTGAAGTTCGCGCAGAGGTATGCGCTAAGGGCTGAAGAACTTGCCCAAGAGGCGACGGACGCGAACCGGAAAACCGAGCTGCTGAAGATTCGTGACGCCTGCACACGAGTGCCTAACGAGCCACCACGGGACTTTCACGAGGCGATGCAGTCTTTCTGGTTCACTCATCTCGGCGTACGTATCGAAGAGAGCGGGCATTCTCTCTCGCCGGGACGGTTCGACCAGTATATGATGCCGTATCTCAAACCGGATGAGGATCGCGGCCGGGTGCTCGAATTGCTCGAATGCGTGATGATCAAGTTCTCGGAATTGATGCTCTTTGTGAACGTCGATACATCCAAGTTCTATACAGGCGTTCCACAATGGCAGAATCTCAATCTGGGTGGCCGACTGGCCAACGGACAGGACGCGACCAACGAACTATCGTATCTCTGTCTCGATGCAATGAAGAATGTCCGTGTCGTCCAGCCTGACATCAGTGTCCGTGTTCACCCCGATACGCCTGAAAACTTCCTCCTCAAGGCAGCCGAACTGTCGCGTCTCGGCACAGGACATCCAAAGTTCTATAACGAAGACCTTATTTCCTACTCGCTTGCGTGCAAGGGACTCGGTATTACCGAGTCCCGCGATTTCGCCATCATGGGCTGCGTAGAGCCGCGTGTACAGGCCAGAGAAGGCATACATCTGACAGGCGGCTTCATCAATCTGCCGGCGGCCCTTGAGCTTGCGCTCAACGATGGTGTGTGGCGCATGACCGGCGTGCGTGTTGGTCTCCCGACAGGGGATGCGAGGACGTTCGGGACATTCGATGAGGTCAAGGCTGCGTATCAGGCGCAACTCGGGTATCTCATCAGGCATATGTTCGTGGTGAACGCGATAGCCGAAAACGCCTACAGCGAGCTGCTGTGCTCGCCGTTCCTCTCGGCTCTAACGGAGGGCTGCATAGAATCCGGTCGATCGCTGCAGACGGGCGGAGCCGTTTACAACTTTGGACCTGCGGTCAATGAGATAGGCGTGGCGGACACCGGTGATTCGTTAGCCGCTGTCAAGAAACTGGTATTCGACGAGAAGCGGCTCACTATGGACGAGCTGCTCACCGCAATCGAATACGACTTCGAGGGCTATGAAGAAATCCGTAGCATGCTGCTGCATAACGCGCCTAAATTCGGCAACGATGATGAATACTGTGACTGCATCACACGAGACGCGGTCCAGTTCGGCAATCGTGAAGTGATGCAGTACCGGAACATCTTCGGCGGGCAAGCACAGTCGGGCATCATCGCTGTGACCGCCGGTATACCGTTCGGCAGTGTGGTCGGAGCCCTCCCGAGTGGACGGAAGGCAGGCCAACCTCTGGCGGACAATTCCTCGCCGGCATCCGGGAACGATTATCTCGGCCCCACAGCCGTGGCGCGCTCTGTGGCAAAGCTTGACCCTGCTGCGCTCAGAAACGGTACGTTGCTTAACCTGCGTCTCAGCCCGCAGTCCGCTGCTGGTACGGATGGTCTTTGCAGGATGGCTTCCTTCATACGCGGTCTGTGCGATACGGGCTGCTGGCACGTGCAGTTCAACGTGGTCGATAGCACTACGCTGCGTGCTGCGCAGGAACACCCCGCCGACTACGCCGATCTGCTCGTGCGCGTCGCCGGTTACAGCGCCTATTTCACCCAGCTGCACCGCGACGTGCAGGAAGACATCATCCACCGTACGGAGCACGGTTTGTAAGATGACCAGAGGGGTCGTCTTCGATATCCAGAGGTACTCACTGCACGACGGGCCCGGCCTGAGGACGCTCGTCTTCCTGAAAGGATGTCCACTCCGATGTCTGTGGTGCTCGAATCCGGAATCGCAGCGCAAAGAGCCCGATATGCTCTGGGATTCCGGGCGGTGTTCGTCGTGTCTCTCGTGCGTCCGTGCGTGCCCGACGGGTGCGCTGAAACGCTGTGGTGACCGTTTCGAGTTCGATAGTTCGTTGTGCACCGCATGTGGCGGGTGCGCATCAGCCTGCCCGAGCAGTGCACGTCGCATCAGCGGCAGTGAGATGTCCCTCGATGATGTCATGAAAGTCGTTGTTCGAGATATGCCGTTCTATCGGCGCTCCGGTGGCGGTGTTACGCTTGGTGGAGGAGAACCTCTCGCTCAGCCGACGTTCGCGACACGCATACTCACGCGTGCCCATGATACGGGTATCGACACGACTGTTGAGACCTCCGGCTATGGCGAGACCAGGACGCTTGTGGCGATGCTTGAGCATGCCGACCACGTGTTGTTCGACGTGAAACATGCTGATTCCCGGCGGCATCTCGAGTTGACCGGCGTGTCCAATGAGCTGGTTCTCGATAACCTGAGGGCACTGCTTCCTGTACATCCGGATGTGACAGTCAGATATCCGCTTATACCCGACTGCAATGCGTCGTATGACGACCTCGCAGCCTTGGGGACACGTCTGGCACAGATGCCTGGCCCGCCCCGGATCGAAATAGTCCCATATCACCGTTTCGGCGAACACAAGTACAGGCTGCTTGGTCGTGCGTACGCCCTGGATGAGGTGTCGCCCTGCGATGCAGTCCAGTCGGAAGAAGCCTGCACAGTGCTGCGCCAGTTTGACCTGTCGTGCACGGCGTTGAATCACTGAAGGGGCGGTCGCTTATCGTCAGGCCGCTGACTACATCGATCGGTTGTCCAGTCCCACGCCCTTGGAGATGACCTTCTTCCACGCAGCCTTGATACCGTCGGCGTCCCTGGCCGAAAGGAGCAGCTCCGAATGCTCCTTCTCTTCATCTGTAAAGGCGTCGATATGGGCGTAGACATCCGCGAGCCGGTCTGCAGGGAATTTGCAGGCGCCGTTCTCATCCATGTGGACCATATCGCCGGGCAGCACCTGCATTCCCGCCACTGTCACCGGGACGTTGAACGCGCGCAGCGAGAGGCTTCCGTGGCCTGATGTCACTCCTCTGGCGAGGTGCTGTATCCCGACTGCCTTGATCTCATCGACGTCGCGCACGGGACTGTTAGTAACGAGGCCGACGGCGCCGCATGCCTTGAAGAGCGCGCCCGATTGTCCGCCGAAGATTCCTGCCTTGCAAATGACCTCGGGAGGAAACTGTGCCTCGCAGATTACGATGGAAGGATTCCGGGACGCAAGGAGGAAGTCAACAAAATCGAGGTACGGCACTGCCGGCTGAAGCGGGTCGTCCAAACCGAAGACAACTGTGATGGCATGGCCGATAGCCGGACCGGCCTCGGGCAGAAGGCACGTCAGAGAGTCATCAGTGTACCATTCGCCATACCACGGATCGTAGAGACCAAGGCAGTGGGGATGCTGAGGATAGGAGGCAACCACATTGCCGACGCTCGGAGTATTGAATCCACGCAGCTTGTCCAGCATCTCTTGCTCACTCATTCTGCTCATCCGGACAATCCCTCCTTCTCGACTGTATGCTGAGCGCATTATACGCATCGAAGGCTTGTCGCACATGGTCGGGGCGTACTACAATCGTCACTCCTGTTGCCGGCGTAGTGTGCATACCGGTGCAACGCCGCAGAGGCAGCAGAGGCCGTCGACACGCTCCGAAGAACAGTTCGGTTTCTTCTCCGTTCGTAAAGACCGCGCCAGGGAGGCTTGAATGATAGAAGAGATGCTTCCGGGAGTACTTCGTCTTGAAGTACCGTTGCCACGAAGCCCTCTCAAGGCGACGAACTCGTATGTTGTGATCGACCGCGAGCGTCCGCTTGTCATCGATACCGCATTCAACCGGCCTGAATGCCGCGACGCATTTGTCAGCCTGCTCGGGGAGGTGGGAATCGACTTGGACACCGTCGATTACTTCGTGACGCACTTGCACGCTGATCACCTTGGGCTTGCTGTGTCACTCGCGCGCAACGGCACGACCATCTATTTCAACGAACCTGACATGCCTCTTGCGAGGCCCAGCGATGAGTATTGGGAGTGGATGGGTCATGTGTACGAGACGCACGGCATGCCGCTCTCCGACTCTCACATCGCAATGGACAGGCATCCCGGCAGGATCTACGGCCCGGAACGCGACTTCCCGTACACAGTGGTATATGACGGCGACGTTCTGGAACGGGGTGGTTACCGGCTCCGGTGCTTTCAGACGAGAGGGCATACTCCCGGTCATATGTGTCTCCTGCTGGAGGACCTCAATGTGCTGTTCTGCGGCGACCACATACTGGGAGATATCACACCGAATATCACCATGTGGACAGATGTTGAGAATCCGCTGGGTGATTACCTGCAAAGCCTTGACGCAACCGACAGGCTGAATGTTGACCGGGCGCTCACCGGCCACCGCTCAATGGTTGCGGATTGCGGGGGGCGCATAAGTGAATTGAAGCGCCATCACGCAGTGCGGTGCGAAGAAGTGCTTCGCGCACTCGCCGATGGCGAGAAGGATGCGGCCCAAGTGACCCCACTGATCTCATGGGACCTGCGTTATGAGACGTGGGACGATGTGCATCCGGTTCAGAAACTGTTCGCAACCGGAGAGACCATCGCCCACCTGCAATACCTTGAAACGCAGGGCAGCATCACCAGCCGTGAGGTGGGTGGCCGGGTTCTCTTCAGTCGCGTGTCGGCCTAGCCGAAGGAACACGTACACGTCTCGACATAGACAAGCAGGCTGCCGCTGGCGGTATTGCCGTTCACGTCTGTGACATCGACTACTATCGTGGCCGATACCCGTGTGTCCGGGGCCTCCCATGTGGCGGTGTTGCCGTCTGGTATCAACGTGCCGCGGTCAACAGACCACTCGTAAGTGAACGGCGCTTCACCATCTTCGACAACACACTCGACGCTCAATGTACGGCCACGGAATATCTTCCACGCGTCTCCCATAGGGCTGACCATGTTAGTCTTCACGCCCGTGACAATGAAGTCGCCAAGCAACGGTGGTTCTCCCTGGGTAACGCTGATGGGAATTGCGCGCACCGCTTCACCATTGTAGGCGTCGCGTGCCCGGACTGTAATCCAGTATGCTCCCTCCACTTCGGGCGCAACCCATACGAGTGAAGTTCCCGAGCCGTGTAACTGGCCCCCGGTTGCCTCCCACTCGTATTCGATTTCATCGCCGTCGGCATCTTCTGCTGTGCAGGAAAGGTATGCCGAAGCTCCGGGGACGACCCAGGTCCTGTCTGACGTCATCTCGACAATTACTGGCTTGGAATTGGACTTCACCCGGAGCGACGTTGACATCTCGGCGGTCCCACCTCGACCGTCATCTACTGTGACGGTGACCCGATAAAGACCTTCGTTTACGGGAGAGCCCCACTCGACGGTAGCTCCTTCACCGTAGATGTCTCCCTGGCTTGCCGACCAGGTATAGGTCAGTTCGTCACCATCCGGATCGACCGCTTCGCAGACGACTTCACACAGGTCGAACGGGGTGATTCGGTCAGTTGCGGGCGCGAGGCTGAGTACCTCCGGAGGAGAGTTTGGCCCAGACTCCGCGACTTCCTCGTCCACTTCGTCTTCAGGCGCCATCTGGACATCCGACCGTACAGAAAGGCTGTCCTGCGTGAGTGCGAAGATGGCAGAGACGACCAGCAGGCAGACACCGGTTACGATGAGTGCCCCCTTCTTGTGAGACCCTCTTGTTGTGTCGCCTTCGTGGCGTTTGTCTTCGCTGTCAGTTCGCTCAGTCACTACGATGCCCTCCGTACGACCGAGTGTATCACCTCGCCATCCTGACGCGAAACGAAACGTGGTGTCGAGCACCCTCTACCATCGTGGCTCCGCCTGCCGGAACTGTCTACTCTGTCGCTACAGCACTTCTCAGCAGTCCGATGCCATCGATTTCCACCTCGATAACATCGCCGACCTTGACGGGATGGTGGCCGCCTTTGGGCGTTCCGGTGAATACGACGTCGCCGGGTTCCAGGGGAACGAACTGCGATACGTGGCTGATAATCCTCGCGGTGCTGAATATCTGATTACTGGTGTTGCCGTCCTGGATAACCTCGCCGTTTACCCTTCCGCGGATGTGAAGCTCATTGGGATTAACGTCAGTGACGAGCACTGGACCAAGTGGAGCCGACCTGTAGTAGCCCTTCGCGCGGGTAAGGCGCCCGTCTTTCTGGTACAAGTCCCACAGCGTCATGTCGTTTCCGCACGTGTAGCCGAGCACGTAGTCAAGTGCCTGGGACTCGGTTACCTTCCAGGCACGGCGTTTCATGACCGCGCACAGCTCGGCCTCGTAGCGCGGGTCGTTCGAGATTGCGGGAATCGTGCAGGTGTCTTCACCTGGATTGACCAGCGCGGAGAGAGGCTTGTAAAAGAGCGCGGGTTCCTCGGGAACCTCGATCTGGAGCTGTTCCAGTGTGTCGTAGTAATTAAGGCCGCAACAGATTATCGTAGTGGGGTCTGCGGGAGCCAGCAGCTTAGCGTCTGATAGTGAGCCTAGCAGAGCACCCTTGACGAAGTCCCCATAGACATCTCCATCGACTGCAAACAGAGAGTCGCCTTCAACAATCGTCCATCGTGCATCTCGGCCCTGGGCTACCTTTGCAAGTATCATCGTGCTCCTTTCGTTTGCCACCATACGACATGCAAGGGTCGCGATGTCGCGTGCGGGTCGTGCGCAATCCGGAGGGTATTCTAGTTGAGCGACGGCGACTCTTCAACAGGTGTGTGGTAGAGTAAGGCCGCAATTTCACGGTCTGGCGGCCACAAGGATTTCGACAGTCAAGGAGGACGTGTAATGCCTTTGAAGACTCCCGAGCAATTCGAGGACAGCCTGAAGTCGCTCCGCCCACGCATCTTCATGAACGGCGCGCGCGTGGAGAATATTCTGACAAATCCGAACACCAGGACGGTGGTGGAGGCCAATAAGGCCAGCTATGCCTGGGCACTTGACCCGGCGAGTAGCGACATCATGACCGAGTGGTCACCGCTCGTGAATGAGACGGTGAACCGATATACGTATGTATGCCGTAGCATAGATGACCTCATCAAGAAGGCGCAGGCTGGTACGTTCACCTCTGAGAACCTCGGGACCTGTATATACAGGTGTGTGGGCCTTGACTGCTTCCATTCGCTGTGGAGTACGACATGGGAGATGGATCGGGATCTCGGCACTTCATATCATCAACGCTTTCTGGACTACCTGTCGTGGGTACAGAGAAACGACCTCGCGGTCGCAGGAGCACTGACCGAACCAAGGGGACAGCGGAATAAGCGGGCTCTGAATTGGCCGGACCCGTATTTGTCCGTCAAGGTGGTTGACAAGAACGACAAGGGTATCGTGGTCAGGGGCGCCAAGATAAACATCAGCGGCGGCTTCGCCAGTAACGAAATAGTCGTGCTGCCGCAGTCTGCTCATTCATCGGGAGAAGCTGACTACGCTGTGGCATTCGCCACACCGCCCGACGCTCCCGGCATCAGCTTCATCTGCCAGTACACGCCGTTCTCAGCCGAGCGAGAGGCATCCAACGATATCGAAGAACTGGGAAACCCCCTCTTCGGGCAGCGAGAGACGTCCATGGTGATCTTCGAGGACGTGTTCGTACCGTGGGAACGGGTGTTCCACTGCGGCGAGAGCCCGTATTCGGTCAAGTTTGTGACACGGTTCGCACGCACGCACAGGATGACGTGTGGTGGGACCTGCAAAGTTGGCTTCATGAATCAGATCATCGGCAGTGCAAAACTGGTGCAGGAATACAAGGGTCTGCAGAATGTTCCGCACATCAACGAACAGCTTGCCGAGATGGTGACACTGCGTGAGACCTGCCGGGCATGCGGTTTGGCTGCTGCGTACAGCGGTTCTGAGGAACCAGAGGGCTCCGGCGTATTCCTGCCGGATGAACTCATGGGCAATGTGGCCAAGCTCAACGTGTGCAATGCATTCTGGCGTGTGATGGCGCTTGCCGGTGACATTGGTGGTGGACTCATTGTGACGCTTCCTTCTCTCAAAGAACTGCAGAACCCTGAGACCAGGGCATACGTTGAAGAGTTCTACAGCTTTGGTGGAGATGAACCCGCGGAAAACGTCATGAAGGTACACAAGCACCTTCAGAACTGGACTGCCGGATTGCACGGCGTTGGCACCTGGCACGGAGCAGGTCCTGTGCAGGCGCAGAAGATTATGCTCCAGCGTGTCATCGACTATGACCGCGACAAAGAGCTGGTGAGGAAGACGCTGAAGCTCAAGCCCAAGAAGAGTGCCGGGGATACGGTAGTGTCTGCCGGAGAGAGCGAACCGAAAGAGTAGGGCACTTCGTCAGGATGCAGGATTCACCATGAACAACGCTGAGCAGAATGGGCAGGCAGCCGGTCCCGTTACATACAACCTCACACTATCCGCCGCAGAAGCGGAATCCGGCGTGACAAAAGTGTTGACACGACATAAGAAACGCCTCGAAGTTAGGGTGCCAGCCGGGGCGCGAAGCGGACAGTCAGTACGGCTGCGCAATGCGCTCAAGGTGACTGACGAGCGTGAAGGGGACATCCTCATTCGGCTTACGGTTCAAACAGGCGCGGGGTCCGGCGGAGTCAACGTTGTTACGGATGCCTCGTTCGAACCCGAGGTACTCCAGTCATCCGTCCCGGTTGTGGTCGATTTCTGGGCACCATGGTGTGGTCCGTGCAAGGCACTTGCACCCGTGACCGAGAAGCTGGCCGCTGAGTATGCCGGCAGGGTGAAGTTCTGCAAGCTCAACGTGGATGAGAATCCTCTCGCGTCGCGAAAATATCAGGTGGCAAGCATTCCAACCGTATTACTGTTCAAGAACGGCCGTATCGCTGATGTGAGCGTCGGAGCGGTTTCTGCCGGAGATCTGCGTAGCCGGATAGACCGAGTGCTTTCCGGATTGTAAGCCCGAGGAAGCGGATTGGCCATTATGGATTCCAAGTATGACGCAATAGTTGTCGGTTCGGGCTCTGGTATGTTTGTCGTCTATGAGGGCGTATTTCGCGGACTGCGCGTCGCGCTGGTAGACAAAGGACCTCTGGGGGGCACATGTCCTAATCTCGGATGCATTCCATCCAAGATGCTCATGTTCCCGGCTGACCGCATCGTTGAGATCAGAGACGCCGCCAAGCTTGGTATCGATGCGACCATCCGACACGTCGATTTCGGTTTGATTATGGACCGGATGCGTAGGAGTGTGGAGCAAGCAGAACGCCAGCTTGGCGATTCGCTGATGCAGTTGCAGGGCATGGATTTGTATGAAGGCGAGGGTCGTTTCACCTAGGACGGAAAGGTTCGGGTCAACGATAGCTGCCTGGAAGCCGACAGGATATTCATCGCCACCGGTTCTCGGCCTCTGATTCCGGATATTCCTGGTCTGCAGGAGATAGAGTTCCTCACCACGGAGTCGCTCCTCGGACTCACGCGGCTGCCCAAGAGCCTTGTAATCCTTGGCGGTGGATACATAGGAGTGGAGTACGCTCACTTCTTCTCTGCAATGGGCACATCAGTAACGCTTATCGAGGCAGCCAATCGACTCGTACCGGGAGAGGAGCCGGAGATCGCCGCCCTGCTTCTCCGTGCATTACGCACTCGCATGCAGGTGCTCACCGATATCGAAGTCGAACGTGTCGACAAGGGGCTTAGAGATATTCGATTGCTCACTAGAGAAAAGGCATCGGGCGCGCACTTCACTGTGACGGCTGATGCCGTCATGCTCGCGACAGGCCGGCGTTCCAACGCCGACCTGCTTAATGTTCAGGCGGCAGGTATCGAGACCGATTCCCGGAAATTCATCCCTGTGAACGAATACCTCGAGACCAATGTTCCCGGTGTGTATGCGATTGGCGACGCGAACGGCAAATACATGTTCCGTCATATTGCCAATATTGAAGCAGAAGTTGCGGCGCGTAACGCCTTTGGCCGCCCCAAAGAAACGATGGACTACAGCGCTGCTCCTCACGCCGTGTTCTCATATCCGCACATAGCGGCCGTGGGTTTGACAGCCAGAGAGGCGCGCGAGACTCACAATATCCTCGTGGGGACATCGCACTATATGGATACTGCCGAGGGCGAAGCGATGATGGAGACCGATGGGTTCGCGAAGGCCGTGGTTGACCGTGATTCACGGAAGATACTCGGCTTTCATGTGATCGGACCGCATGCACCGTCGCTGGTGCAGGAAGTGACCAATGCCATGGCCTCTGGCGGCCATATCGGGGAGATAGAACGCGGTATCCACATCCATCCGGCACTGCCGGAACTCGTGCAGGCGGCATTCCGTTCACTTAAGCCCGCGTGAATGCGTCTGTTGCAGATCCGCTGTCAGTCGGGACGTGAGGTTAGAGGCGTGAAACCACGCGGGTGATGCGCGCGAGCGCTTTCTCGATGTTCTCAAGCGATGTCGAGAAACAGAGACGGAGATAGCCTTCTCCTTCGGGGCCGAAGGCAGTCCCTGGCAGTGTAGCGACGCCGCCTTCATCGAGAAGCAGAGTTGCAAGCTCCGATGAGGTGAGGCCCAATGCACGGATGTTCGGAAAGGCGTAGAACGCACCGCGCGGCACTCGACAGCTCATACCGGGAATCCTGTTGAGGCCCGCGATCATGAGGTCGCGCCGCTCACGCAATGCGTTCATCATATCCACGCTGTCGCCTTGAGGGCCGGTCAATGCCTCAAGGCCCGCCATCTGGACGAAGTGCGGGGTACATGAGATGCTGCTGTTGATGAGGCGCACGACCGGTTCGATGAGCCACTCGGGCATTACGGAGTAGCCCAGGCGCCAGCCCGTCATAGCGTACGTCTTCGAAAAGCCACTGACGAGCACCGTCCTGTCCTGCATCTCACCAATACCGAAGATGCTTGCCGGGGGCTCGTCGTAGTACATATGGTCGTAGATTTCGTCCGATAGCACAACGAGATCATGCTCCTGTGCAAGAAGGGCTACCTCATGCACATCAGCGGCGTTGAGCACACCTCCAGTTGGGTTATGCGGCGAGTTGAGAATCACTAAACGTGTTCTCGGCGTGATTCGCGCTCGTAATTCCTCAAGGTCGAAGCGAAAGTCGAGTTCTTCTCGCAGCGGCACAGGAACAGCGGCGGCTCCTGTGAAACCTATCGCGGACTGAAAGACCGGGAACAGTGGAGCAGGGTAGAGGGCCTCATCGTCTTCCTCCAGAAGCGCGAGGATGGCGAAAAAGATGAGAGGTTTGGCTCCAGGGCCAATCACGATCCTGTCGGGCGAGATCTCCACCCCGCGGGTCGCGAGTATCTCCGCCGCAATCTCCTTGCGCAGCGGAACTATGCCTTGCGAATTGCAATAGCGGGTTAGACCGTTGTCGATGGCGCGTTTGGACGCCGCGCGGACATTATCCGGTGTATCGAAGCAAGGTTCGCCGATTTCTAGGTGAACGACATCGGCGCCCTGCGCCTCAAGAGCTTGAGCCCGGGCAAGAACGACGAAGGCGGAGTCTGCTGAAAGCCGACCTACTCTGCTTGAGACTCTCGCGTAGGCGGACGATTCTCGTGCGGATTGCATCGTAATGACTGTCAGGGTCAACAGTGGGGGGTTCCCGACTGGACGCGACAACACATTATTGTAGCAGCAGGTTCTCGCATGTCACAACGTGCGTCTTGCGAGCAGGATGCCGATGACGTCCAAACGTTGTAGAATAGCCCGAGCGCAGCCCCAGGGTGGCGCGCGAGCCAGGTAAGCCGGACAATGACAGGGGGAACCATGACAGTACCTGTAATCAAACTCAAGGGAAGCCCGGGCCAGATAGGCCGTGAACACGGAGCACAGGCGAAGAGTCGGATTCACGACAATCTTGGCTTCTATATGAACCTGTGGCAGCACATGGGTGGAGTTGGAAGGGATAAGATACTTTCCGACGTGGAGGGATTCGTACCGTTCATAGAGCAATATGACCCCGACCTTGTGGAAGAGATGCAGGGCATTGCCGAAGGTGCGGAACTGGAATTTCGGGAGATAGCTGCGCTGAATGCCAGGACTGAATTGACCTTCGCGTGCTTACCCAACACACTGAAGGACTCGTCGACTGGAGGGTGCACGTCGTTTGGATTGTTGCCCGAGGTGACCGAGAACGGCCATCTCATTATCGGACAGAACTGGGATTGGCGTGCCGAAGCGCTACGAACGTCGGTCGTCCTGCAGATAGAACAAAGGGACAAGCCTGGCATCGTCATGCATGCCGAGGCCGGGACTATCGGACACAGAGGCATCAACTCTGCAGGGATGGGCGTTTGTATCAACTACATTCGCAGTGAGATGGACGGATTCAAACCCGGCCTTCCGTTTCTCGTCAAACTTCGCGCCATCCTCGATTCGGAACGAATGTCAAATGCCCTCAAGATGATTCTTACGTATGTCGGTCCCAACAGCATGAATATGGTTATCGCTCAGCAGAACGGCGAGATAGTCGATGCTGAGAATATGCCTAATGATGTCCTGTTCGTGTACCCGAAGGACGGTATACTCACTCATGCGAATCATTTCGAGTCGCAGATGCTCCCGGTCAGAGATACGGGCAAGAGCACCCTGGCGGACACGATATTCCGTAGTGCCCGCCTGCGAAGACTGCTATCGGCCCGGGCCGGACATCTAAGTGTTGAGACGATTCGCGAGGCTCTGACCGACCATTTCAGCTACCCCGATTCGATTTGCAGGCATCCCGACGAGCGGTTCGGCAAGATGGACCAGTGGATGACTCTGTCGTCCATCATCCTGGACCTCACGGAGATGACCCTGCGCTACACTGACGGTCCACCTTGTACGGGGCCTTACCACGTAGCACGATTACCGTAAGACGAGGTGGTGCCGCACGTGAAGATTATCAGCGATTATGATGCAGAGACTGGGGCCCGGGATACACACACTGTGCTACAATCCTCGTCCGGAGAGATGACGTATAACCTAGGTGTTGATGTCGGGTCTGTAAGCGTCAAGCTCTGCCTGATTGATGAGACTGGAATCCCCGTCCGAGAGGACGTTGAGAAGATCAGTGCCGGCCCAAGGGCGGCTGTCAGTGCTCTCATTTCCAGGCTGACGGACGAGTTCCCTGTAGAACAGATCGTCGCCGCGGGAGTGTCGGGTTCGGGGAGTTCGGCTATCCCCCCCGAGATGGGCTGGGCATCATTCAGCAGTTCGCTTGCGATAGCGTCTGGCGTTCTTCGCACTCACTCCGACGCACGCACGATCGTTCAAATCGGCGGACAATCGTCACTGATTATCGAGCTTGAAGACGGGCTGCGTCGTCCCTGGAAGGTTGAGTCGAATCCGCTGTGCGCCGCCGGAACCGGGCGGTTCCTGGAACAGCAGGCGTACCGTCTCGGCATCAGCATCGAGGATTTCGCACGACTCGCACTCCAGTGTGACGGTGTGGCCCCACGGATTGCCGCACGTTGCAGCGTTTTTGCCAAGACAGACCTTATTCACCTTCAACAGAAGGGCGTTACGGTTGAGCCTATGCTGTATGCACTCTGCGAGAGCGTGGCGCGGATGGTTGGCTCATTCAAGAAGGGGCCGTTCGCGACTCCCATTTACTTCGTTGGTGGCGTAGCTGCAAACGCCGCAATCGCCAAGGCACTTGAAGATGTCGTCTCAACCCGCAATAACGAGCCGACGAATGTTATCGTGCCTGATGGCTATCTGCACATGCAGGCCCTCGGAACCGCCATACTTACCCTGGGTAAACGGTCGAACAGAATCATTCTCGACGCCCGTGATGAAACCACACAGTACTACCAGATGCCTGCTCTCGAGCGCGTGAACACGAGCTCCGTTGTTTCTCAGCCTGTAATCTCAGCCCCGATTGAAGGCTATCTCGGCATTGACATTGGCTCGACCAGTACAAAGGCTGCCATCATCGATGCGGACGGTAAGGTGCTCACCAAGCATTATCTGATGACTGCGGGACGGCCGGTTGGTGCCGTCAAACAGCTATTCGCACGATTGCTCGAGAAAGGCGCCGGCAATGTATCCATTGGGGGGGTAGGAATCACCGGCTCAGGACGCTACCTGGTTGGCAGCCTGGTGGGGGCTGACCTCATCAAGAACGAAATCACCGCTCAGACGCGCGCAGCACAGAATGTCGATCCGGAAGCCGATATCATCGAAATCGGTGGACAAGATTCCAAGCTCGTCATAAAGAGAAATGGTGTCGTTGTCGATTACCAGATGAACAAAGCCTGCGCCGCAGGCACAGGTAGCTTCATCGATGAGCTCGCCGAAATGCTCGGTGTCAGTGTAACCGATGGCCAGTTCGCCAGCCTCGCGTTCAGCGCGCCGCACACTATCGACCTTGGCACGAGGTGTGCATCATTCATGGCGCAGTCAATTGCGCATGCGCAGCAGGAAGATGTTCCCCTGGAGATTATCACCGCCAGTCTTGCCATCGGCATTGCCAAGAACTATCTGTCCAAGGTGGTCGAGAACCGCCGCCTGGGGCAACGGGTAATCCTGACCGGCGCCGTCTTCTATAACCAGGCTGTCGTGTCGGCATTCAAACGCGAGTTGCCGGACAAGGAATTGAGCGTTCCTGAGCACAAGGAGATATCGGGCGCGATCGGCGCAGCACTTCTTGCCGCGGAGGATTTGCGTGGGCGGCCAAGCCGATTCAGAGGATTCCAGTCGGTTATCGATGCGGAAGTGGCGCTCTCGACCTTCACCTGCAAGGGATGCGACAACAACTGCACCATCACAAGGATGCAGGTGCCTGACGAGAGCCCCACGTTCTATGGCAGCCGCTGCGATCGGTATGATGCAGCTGCAGGCCACGAACGACAGCGTACCGCGTTCGATGACCGGGAAGACCTTCTGTTTGTGAACGCCACCGGCTCAAGTGACAGCAATGGGCCCCGTGTCGGTATCCCGCGAGCGCTGCTCGTATATGATTTCGCGCCACTGTTGATCGGTTTCGTCAATGCGCTTGGCGCCAGGCCGGTCCTTACGGGAAGGACTACCGGGGACATCATAGGGAATGCGATCGAGCTCGCATACACAGACAGTTGCTTCCCCGTGAAGCTTCTGCATGGCCATGCAGACCAGTTGAAGAACGCCGACTACATACTGTACCCGTCTGCCATCCGCCTCGGGCGAATGGAGGGACAGGAGAACCAGAAGTACGCCTGTCCCCTGGTGCAGGCATCGCCGTACATCATTCGTCAGACTGTGGGCCTTGAGGATAAGCTGCTCATTCCCACATTGGATTTCAGCCGGGGCGATGACGATGCCATTCAGAACCTTGCGGCGGTAGCCGAGAAGATGGGTTATTCGAAACAACAGGG
Organism: uncultured Dehalococcoidales bacterium; assembly: GCA_964552485.1. Taxonomy (GTDB): domain Bacteria; phylum Chloroflexota; class Dehalococcoidia; order GIF9; family AB-539-J10; genus SKVJ01. The sequence continues at coordinate 36,562 of CAZKHH010000001.1, forward strand.
CATAGCTGCCGCAAAGGCGGGACTGCTGGCGATGCGGGAATTCGCCGAACGCCAGGCCGAGAAAGGCCGCCAACTGCTCGCCCGTATCAGGGAGACAGGGCAACTTGGTGTTGTGCTGTTCGCACGGTCTTACATGTCTCAGGACGCCGGCGCAAACCTCGGCATTGCCGAGAAACTGGCGCAACTGGGTGTTGTGCCCATACCTCTGGATTATCTCGAGCTCGATTCGGTCGATCCCAAGGAATACCAGGACCGCCCATACTGGTTCTATGAGAGTAAGTTCATCGCGGGTGCGAAGCTGGTTGCGTCCGACCCGCAGCTATACGGGCTCGCATTGACCAATTTCGGATGTGGTCCCAACTCGTTCATGTTGCGAATGGTGCAGGACATAATGGGCGAGAAGCCCCTGGGACAACTCGAAGTTGATGAGCACGCAGCAGAGGCGGGTATCGTTACGAGAATCGAGGCATTTGTCGACACTATAGTGGGCTATGCACGGTCGGGTCAGCCTGTGACTGTTGACCCTGCGTCTATCTCGCGTAGTATCGGCGTGATGTCGAGGTCGGACAGAACACTGCTGGTGCCGTATATGTCTTCACATGCCGAGGTAATCGGCGCATCCATGGAAGGATACGGAGTTAAGGCACTTGTTCTGCCTGAGCCCGATTCAAGGGTGCTTCATTACGCTGACAAGGTTACCAGTGGTGTGGAATGTCTGCCTTTCAGGGTAACCCTCGGCAGCTTTCTCCAGTACTACTATGAAAATGGGCATGACATAGACAAACCGGCCGCGTTCATGGCCAGTGCATACGGACCCTGTCGGCTTGGTCACTATGCTGGTGAACAACTTCGAGTCTTCCAGGATCTGGGCCTTGATCTTCCTATGTTCGGGAGTGTGTCGAATAACGGATACCGGGATATGCAGATCGGGTCGCGGATGGACGTCATACGGTTTGTGCAACTCGCGTGGAAAGGGTGTGTCGCCGCGGATGTGTTGCAGAAGATGCTCTGGAGATCACGGCCCTACGAAATCGAGCCGGGAATCGCCGACACGCTGTTCCGCCACTATCTCAACCTGGTTAACGGACGGCTTAGAGAGGTGAAGCCGGTCAAAGGGATTATCCACGAGGCTTCGGAGGAGTTTAGAAAGATTATCGACCCGTCGCTCCCGAGGCGCCCTCTTATCGGCATAAACGGAGAGATATTCCTCAGATCAAACGACTTCTCGAACCAGAACCTTGTCCGGCGTTGCGAGGAGGTCGGGCTCGAAGTCATCGTTTCACCCATGGCCGAATGGATGAAATACGTATCCCGCCGGAACGTTGAAGACGCCATACGGGACCGGAGTGTGCGTCGACTTGTAATGAACACCGTTCTCGAAAAGCTCCAGGAGAAGATGGAGCGGGATATCGAACAAGAGTGTAGCGGACTGGTCGAGCAGGATCCGCCCACCCGAGAGCTGCTTGCATATTCGCGGAGATGGCTGTCAGCCAAATGCGGCAGCGAAGCGGTATTGAGCATCGGGAGCGGTGTTGAGTGGATGGAGAACCCGCATTTCTCCGGTGTCATATCGGTTATGCCTCACGGATGCATGCCGGGAGGCATCGTTGCCGCCATGTC
>CAZKHH010000001.1:38191-53786 GCA_964552485.1 uncultured Dehalococcoidales bacterium
GAGGTTCAGCGCCATGTATAAGAAGCCATGGATCAACGTGACCTACGATGGCATCCTCGAGTCCTCGAACCTCACCAAGATTCAGAATTTCGCCGAAATAATCCGTTTCTGCAGTGAAGCCGGGGGCACTATTCAGCCCGACGACCTGCCGAGTCTATCGCTCGCGGGCGAAAGGCCGTTCTGATACGCTGGTCCCGCAGGAGACCTGAGCGCGGGAACGACAGCGATGCAAGCCGAAATTATCTGTGTCGGAACGGAACTGCTCCTCGGAGACATCGCCGATACGAACACCCAGTATCTGGCCCGACGGCTCTCATCACTGGGTATCGACCTGTTTTACAGCACGACAGTAGGGGACAACAGGCCACGACTGGTGGATGCGCTAAGGCGCGGCCTTGATCGGTCCGACCTGGTGTTGACCACGGGCGGTCTCGGTCCGACCGACGATGATGTGACCCGCGAATCCATTGCTGAGGTCTTCGGTGAAGACCTCATCGTGGACGACCAACTGGCTGCGGAGCTCCGGGCGTTCTTCGATTTGCGCGGCCTCGAAATGACTGAGAACAACCTGAAGCAGGCCTCGCTGATCCCGTCGGCGCGTTCTGTCCGTAACGCTCGAGGAACCGCGCCGGGGTGGTGGGTCAAGAGGAGTGGCCGAAGTGTCATTGCCATGCCAGGCCCGCCCGGCGAACTGCATCGGGTGTGGGAAGATGAAGTTGAACCAGCCCTGCAGCGGACTGACTCCATTATCGAGTCGCGCACACTCAAACTGTTCGCAATTTCCGAGTCCCGTGTCGACGAACTGCTTCGCCCGCTCACGCCTTCTTCCAACCCCACCGTGGCCGTCTATGCCAAGCAGGATGGTATTCATGTTCGGATTACTGCCAAGGCGTCAGACCGCGAGACGGCTGCCGAGGCGATCCGCCCGGTGGAAGAGGAGGCGCGTAAGCTTCTCGGCGATTCCTTGTGGGGATCAGGGGATGAGACCCAGGAACAGGTCACTATTGCGATGCTGCGCAGTAGAAGACTCACACTGGCCCTGGTTGAGTCATCGACCGCCGGGCAACTGACGCTCATGCTTGCAGGAGCGCCGGATACAGAGTGTGTATTCAGAGGCTCGCTTGTCGTGCCTGACAGGCCTCGTGAGGCGATCGAGGTCGAGGCTCTTGCTCGAAAGGCGGTCGAGGAGTTCGGTGCGGACGTGGGTCTCGCTACCGGCGGCATGGCAACCCCCGATTCTAGAATCCCCATGCACGATGTCCACATCAGCGTGGTGCATCCGTCCGCATTGGCCGCAGCGACGCAATCTCATCGATCCAGGCTGTTCCGGGTGAAAACACTGGGGTCATACTATGCAATGCACGAACTCCGACGCTACCTGTCGACGCTAGCGACATAATACTTTGGCTTTGAGCGTCGCTTTTCTTGCGCCTTCGTTCGTAGCGGGTGTAAGATAGACGTCTCCAGCAACTCAGGGGCCCGTAGCTCAGCGGCAGAGCGGCCGGCTCATAACCGGTTGGTCGTAGGTTCGAATCCTGCCGGGCCCACCACTCCGATAGCGAGAATCTTCGAAGCGCGTAGTTGGAGTACGCGCATGTCATTTGCCTCCCCGATGCTCAGTGCATGCCATTTCGCCGATGGATTTGTGCCTTGTCAGTGATGCCGCGAGTAGGGAACTGGCGGAGTCGATTGGAGCTGTGTTGGACTTATCAGTCCATATGGCGCAGGTGGAGTGCTTTCCTGATGGCGAAGTCGGCGTCCAGATCGATGAGAGCGTCCGGGGAAACGATGTATACATAGTTCACACGGTACGTCCGGCGTGTGTCGCAGATGACCTGTTGAAACTGCTGCTGATGACAGATGCGACATATCGCAACGATGCCGTGCGAATAACGGTTGTGGTGCCGTATCTTCCGTACGCGCGTCAGGACCGCCGCGTGAGCGGTCTTGAAGCTGTTGGTGGAAGCCTCGTCGCAGACCTGTTTCAGTCGACCTCGATAGGTAGAGTCGTAACGCTGGAATTGCACAATTTGAACGTTGCCGGGTTCTTCAACGTCCCTGTCGAGAATGTGAGCACTGTAGGGCTCCTTACCGGTGTTGCGCAAGGCACCGGAATGGATGTGGTAGTGGCTCCGGACCTGGGCGCAGCCAAGCGTGCGGAGGCATGTGCAGCCGCGCTGGGCCTTCCAGTCGCGGTGGTTCACAAGAGCCGGTTATCGGGGACCGAGGTGCAGGTGCAATCCATTGTCGGCGATGTACGCGGCAGCAGACCGCTGATAATGGACGACATGATCAGCACTGCCGGTACGCTTGAGGCTGTTACCGAGGCTTTGCTCCAGGCGGGATGTACGTCTCCAGTCTCTATAGCTGCGACCCATGGATTGCTCGTGGGGTCCGCGAGGGAGCGGTTGCGGCGTTTGCCGCTCGAACACCTGTGGCTCACGAACAGCATCCCCTTAGACAGATCAGACCTTGCGGGCGTTCTGCAGGTCGTCGACACGGGACCTCTTCTTGCAGAGGTACCCAGTCGGCTTCATGATGCCAGGCCTGTGGCCGATTTGCTGGTGCACCGATGATTCCTGTGGCAGATGACGCCCACCAGAACTGACCGGATATGACGGTCCGATCTGTAGCGGGAATCTTGGGATACGCGGTGCGGATAAGCTGGGCTCCTTCGCTGTTGTATCTCGGCCAACTGGCCGGCCATCTCCTGGTTGATTGGCTGCTGTTTTATTCCGGCGGAACGGACCATATCGCTATTCAGGAACACCATCCAGTCTTGTGCACTGCGGTTTTCACAACACCAATCGGGGTTGGTCAGATTCCAGCGTATGACAATACCGGTTGGAATTCGCAAGCACGATTCAGTCGCCGGTGACCTTCGACCTCGGATGGTACTTGCGCTGGGTTTCCTCAGCGTACCTGTCAGACGCATGCACGTACCGGGTGGTTGTGTGGAGTGACTCATGTCCCAGAAGTATCTGCAGCGCGGCCGGGTTGGCGCCTTGCTCTGCGAGATATGTGGCGAAGCCGTGCCGGAGTGAGTGGGCCGAGGTAGGGACGTTGATGCGTAGCTTCTCCCGGTAGCGCTTTATCCGGTCCTGGACGTAATTGGTGGATATTCGTCGCCTCGGATCGTTCACGTTTCTTCCTGCATACGGTACGAACAATGCGGGAGCATCGTCCTTCCGTGTGGCGATATAGCGGTCGAGGTGATACTTCGCACGGTCCGTAAGGTATACGAATCGTTGTTTGCGTCCTTTGCCGGTGATGAAAATGCGCCCGGTGCCATCGATGTCTCTTCTTCTCAATGTGCAAACCTCCGATATGCGCAGACCCGTGGCGAAGAGGACTTCCATGATTGCCCGGTTGCGGAAGGCGACCCGTTCATCCGATTCCAGGTAGCTCGGTGCCTCGACAAGTGAGGTCAATGCTTCAAGCTCGGCCACTTGCGGGTGTGCGCGTGTTGTCTTCGTCAGCTTGACAGCTTCCGGCGCCAGCGGACAAGGGTAATCCAGGTCGATGAGGTATCTGAAGTACGAGCGCACTGCTGACAGCATCCGGTTGACGGATCTGGCGTCGAGCGTTTGTACATCGCCGCGGTCACCTGCAGCGGTGGCACGGTCTCTGGAGGCAAGGTAAGCCTTGTAGTAGGTGATCTCTCGCTTGGAGAGATTGGCAAAATCGAAGGCGGACTCTTTCAGGAAGTTCTCGAAGACGCGAAGATCTCGCTCATAATTGTAGACTGTCCTGCTGGAGTAATTGCCGGCCTGAAGGTGGAGCAGGTAATCATCGATATGCGGCAGCATGTAGATCCTCCCGTTGCCATAACCGTGCAGAGAGGAGACGGTTGCGACGTGCATATAAGTTGCAGCGTGGCCCAGACACAGGATCCGCTGTAAAGTGGGGAAGTGGTGGGGACGGGGTGTCAAAGATGGACCAGCGCCTGTTCATCATCCTTATCTGTAGCGGGACTGAGTATAAGGGATATTATACTCACTAACTGGCGAATACACAATAGCCTGTTGCTGGCGTCATATCGGGGTTGCGTCTTACGTGTCATGCATTTGGTGAAGTGGATAATGTGATGAGTCCGTGCTATATGCCGATGTACCGTATTCCAACGGCCACAGGACATGCCGCTCGGATGCACTCCATTGCGCCAAGCTCAACTCCAACATCAGCAAATGCGCGGTTTATGGCCCTTCTCGGAGTGTCCCGTCATCTCTGTTGCTGGTGCCGTATGGTCTCACGGTGCTGCTCGGAGCGATAGAGAGGTATGCGTCGTGACGCATCTTCGAACGCGCAGGGCTGGTTATATAGGCCAGTGGACAGGCTTTAGACCGGTGTCTCAGACGTCGCCTCGACCTTCGACGAAATATGTGTCGAAAAGAGCCCATTGAAAGGGGAATCGGTCGCAGCGTGCAGTTTCAGGCCCTTCTCGCGCAATATTGAAGGGATTGCGGAGGAACCACAGCATGCCGGACTGCAAATGCGCTCTATTCGAGTCGTAAATGGCGTATGGCCAGGCATATCGGACTGCGGACGTGAGAGGATGAACGGTTTTGCCGAAAAGTCCTGCACTAATCAAGGCAGTCGGTCGTTCGATGTCTCATGGATCGCCTGTAAGACTGCGCCTATGCGTGTCACACCATCTGTCCATGCCACGTGTTATCCGCGCCTTTGCTTTTGATCGCGGCGCAATGAACCAGTGTCTGTTCGAGCAATTTGAGCGGCGTTGTGATAGCTCTGCGCGAAGTCACGTGTTACGATGGCTGACCGCCATGCCGGACTCCTGCGCGTGTCTACCTTCGTTAGGTTCGCCAGCTATGTACGAGCATGCATCGATTCAGGCGCTCTTTAGAGTCCCAACACCGTGAAGAAGGTGGTCCGCGATGCCTGCCACCATCCCGACTCTGTTGCGTCGGAACTCCTCCCCTACCCGTCGAAAAAGCTTATGTCATGTACTGCTCGAGTGGGATTAGTCCTGTCAGCGGTTGAGGTACTTTTGTGGTCATCGTTGACTGTGTTTATGTTGTCAATTCCGTCGCATGAACAAATATTCGGGCTACGGAGGCAAGAACCAGTGGCAGCAGACGATGGGTCCTCCCGGAGGGAATCTTTCTGAGCGGCTCTCTGCCGAAGATGGATGCGAACCGCTTGTTGCCCGTGACCTGCTCAGGTCGGCGCGCGCGTCGAGGCTGTGGCCCCGGTGGTGCGTACTCAGTCCTCTTTGCGGTTGAGTCCGGTGATTATCTCCTTGTATGTGCGACCGACAATGGTTGCAAGTCGAAGGCTGTCCTACTCGATGTCGGTCATTTGTCCGCTCCCGCCCGGTTCCTGTTCGCTTTCCAGGCTCCTGAGGACGATCTCCCATGCGATTTCGGCAAAGGTTGTCTGCACGTCGGCCATGTTTAACTCCTCCGTACCAGATTGAACTGCTGTTGATTCTACATCAGGCTGCATGCATACGTGGCGAGGTGTCGGCGGATAGGTCGATCGCGGCCCGAGACGATTCTCAGTCTCAAGTGTTTGCCACTTCACGCATGCAGCGGTAAAATCGACTGGTCACGATGCTTGAGAGGAGGAGTTGATGGAGACAAGGAAGATAACGATTGAACAGGTACTCAGTCCGGGAACCGTGCGCGGCAACGACGGACTGCTATATGTTTTGAGAGGCATCCCTGATGTCGAAGAAGAGGTGCCGACGCTTGCGGATGCCAGGGCTCACGTACAGAGTCGGCTTCTGAACGCCGAGGTCCTCGTAAACGAGGAGACAGTTACGGAACTCCCCGATCTACCCGGAATGGAGGTCGACATACTCGACACGGATAGGCAGCCCATCAACAGTCAACTCGCCGCGGAGGTGTCCGGCATACTGGTACATCATCCGATGCCCTAGGATGCCCCGCGTCACCGGGGAAACACAGGCGTCTCCGAGAGTGGCTAGATGCCGCCGCGTAGACGCGTGTTGCTGGTGATGTTGATTTCTATCTGGTTCGCGCACTTGGGGCACGTGAGTTCCAACGTCACTGGTGCCCGCATCACTCGCTCAACCAACGAGGTGACGATGGAATCGAGCTTATCCAAGCGGTCATCGAGCATCTTGACGCGCCTTGTGAGCTGCTCCATTTCCTCCTGGCTGAGTGTAACGTTACCGTGACCTTTTTCCTTGTCCCGTTTGGCTGCCAAAATCAAAGACCCCGCTCGACGACACCCAGTGCCTCAAGCTCGCCCTTGTCTTCTTCGATCAGCCTGTCCACCTGCTCGGAAACCGTCTGTTCGAGATATTTGCGGAAGGACTCACGGGCGGCAGGCGACGAGCGTACAGCGCGTTTTGCCTGGTCCCACTCGTCGCTGATTATCCTGCTGATCTGTTCCGGTGTGACGGGTTCGGTACCTTCGCACATATCCTCAAGGTCCTCGAGGACGCGGGAGACCATTGTGCGCCTGAGTCTATCGAAAGAGAAGACTTCCTCCCAGCTGTAAGGCTTCTCTTGCTTGCGTTCAACCATTCGATGACCTCCAGTAATTCTGCTACGGCTTGCACTAATGATAGGTACCGCCATACTGAGTGTCAAGGCTGCGTACATCATCCTGGTGCGACGCAGGCGTTCCGGCCAGGAGAAGGAAGTCTCTCTGTACGTTGCTGACTGGCCGATTCGATGATACCTTATGTAGCATAACGGGAAGCGACATAGGAGGCTGGTTATGGAGGAGATACTGGTAGGAACCGTCACGGACTTTTTCTCTCACCCGGTTGTCGCTGGCATCCAGTTGACGGGTCCGGTGAAGACGGGCGACCTCATCCGGATCAAGGGGGCAACGTCAGACCTGGAATTCGTACTATCGTCAATGCAGATAGAGCACGATACTGTGTCTGACGCGAACGACGGTGACATCGTCGGTGTGAAGGTCCCCGACCGTGTAAGACGCGGAGACCATGTCTACAAGGTCATTGAATAGCCTTTAAGAGATTCGCCATCTCGATAGCACTCAGCGCAGCAGACCAGCCGCGGTTGCCTTCTTTCGCACCCGCCCGCTGGATGGCCTGTTCCAGCGTGTCGGCTGTGATGATGCCCTGGATGATGGGCAGACCCGTATCAAGTCCGATCTTGGCAATGCCCTTGTTTACCTCGGAGGCGACGTAGTCGAAGTGCGGCGTCCCGCCGCGTATGACTGCACCGAGACAGAGGATCGCATCGTAGTTGCCCGTCGTCGCCAGCCTTTTGGCTACGAGAGGGATTTCGAAACTGCCCGGGCACCACGCCACGTCGACAGCATCATCTGTTACGCCATGCCTGCGCAGACCGTCCCGTGCGCCTTCGACGAGCCTGAGGGTTATCATCTCGTTGAATCGCGACACAACGATTGCAAAACGCAGTCCTTCACCTGCAAGCATTCCTTCAAACGATCTGGCCATGCTGTTCCTCCTCGATGCCGAGCTGGTGCCCCAGCTTCTGTTGCTTGGTCTTCAGATAGAACTCATTATGCGGATTACATGCAACCACGAGGGGCACGGTCTCAACTATGTCGAGGCCATAACTCTCGAGGCCGATGACTTTCCGAGGATTGTTCGTCATTAGGCGTATCTTCTTGATGCCGAGGTCGACCAGTATCTGGGCGCCCACGCCGTAATCGCGCAGATCCGGAGGGAAGCCGAGTGCGATGTTCGCCTCGACTGTATCCATGCCCTGGTCCTGTAGTTCATAGGCCCGCAGCTTGTTGTGGAATCCGATCCCTCTTCCTTCCTGCCTCATGTACAACAGCACTCCCCGGCCTTCGTCGGAGATGCGCTGCATGGCGCACGAGATCTGTTCGCCGCAGTCGCACCGGGCGCTCCCAAAGACATCCCCTGTCAGGCACTCGCTGTGGACACGGACGAACACAGGGTCGCCGTCGACGACGTCTCCTTTCACCAGAGCAACGTGTTCGTTGGAATCGACAGCACTCCTATATGCAACGGCTTTGAACTCTCCGTAACGTGTTGGAAGTCTCGCCTCGGCGACTCTTCTGACGAGCGATTCATGGCGGCCCCGGTAGGCGATGAGATCCCGGATTGCGATTATCTTGAGCCCGAGCTGCTCTGCGATTCTCTCAAGCTCGGGGAGCCGTGCCATCGTACCGTCGGCGTTCATGATTTCGCAGATTACCCCTGCCGGGTATAGCCCGGCCAGCCGGGAGAGATCCACAATGGCCTCCGTGTGTCCGGCCCGTGCGAGCACGCCACCCTCACGAGCCCGAATGGGGAAAATATGGCCCGGCCGTGCAAGATCCGCGGGCGTGCTGGTGGGGTCAAGCACGGTCTGGACCGTCTTTGCCCTGTCTGCGGCTGAGATGCCGGTTGTCACCCCGCGCTTCGCCTCGATCGATACGGTAAAGGCAGTGCAATTCTTGGAGGTGTTATCCTGGACCATCAGCGGGATTGCCAGTTCATCCAGTCGCTCTCCCACTATCGGCATGCAGATCAGCCCACGGCCTTCCCTTGCCATGAGATTGATGGCCTCCGGCGTGACTTTCTCCGCCGCGATGGCGAGGTCTCCTTCGTTCTCGCGGTTCTCGTCATCCACGATGATTACGAAGCGACCTGCGCGTATGTCTTCTATGGCGTCTTCGATGCGTGCAAGCATTTGGTATTAATGCACCTCACATGAATCCGTTCTCCTCGAGAAGTGCCCATGTTACTCCGCTACCTTCCGGCTGCGTCTGTTGTAATCGTTCGATGTAGCGGGCAAGGACATCAACTTCGAGATTGACCAGTTGGCCCGGATTCGCCTTCCCTAGTGTCGTGTTCTGATAAGTATACTTCACGAGTGACACGCTGAACGAGTCCTCGACGAGTTGCGCTACCGTGAGGCTCACGCCATCGATTGTGACCGAGCCTTTAACCGCGATGTACCGCAGGACTTCTCTTGGTGCCTGAACCATGAGAATGAAGGCCGATTCCTCGGCGGTGAGCGAGACAACGCGTCCAACGCCGTCGACGTGGCCGAGGACAAGGTGTCCTCCGAGCCGGGTCGAGGGTGTCACAGCCCGCTCGAGATTAACCTGATCGTCGGGGGAAAGTCGTCCAAGCGTTGTGTGGCGCAGCGTTTCGGGCATCACGTTCGCGGTGAACGAGTTGCCTTCCATGGTGCTGACAGTGAGGCAGGCGCCGTTCACGGCAATGCTGTCACTCACACTGGTATCAGCGAGAATCGCCGGCGCCTCGATGCTGATGCTATCTGCGCCGACCTGGAGAACGCGTCCCAGTTCTTCGATTATGCCGCTGAACATGGGTCGGGCGATGCCTTCTTCACGTAGCCGCTGACCAGCACATTATCGGCGAAGCTTTTCACTTCGACACGATCGAGGTCTAGCGCTTCGGGGACTGTCGAGGCTCCCGTGCCTCCTACAGCGGTGCGTCCTTCCTTGCCACCGATTATGATGGGAGCAATGAATGCAAGCACTTTGTCGACAAGGCCGTGATCGAATGCATACCCGAGAAGCTCACTTCCGCCCTCAAGTAGTACCGTCGATACCCCGCGGGAGGCAATGGTCCGCAACAGGGCTTCGAGATCGACAAGTCCTTCGCTGCCTTCCATGCTGAGGATCTCCACGCCGAGGGCCTCTATCTGCTCGCGCTTAACCGGGTCACCGTCACCAATCCAGGCCACAACCGTTCTTCCCGGCTGGGAAAAAGCCCTGGCACTGAGTGGAGTCCTCCCGGAGCCATCGACGACTACACGGACCGGCTGTTTCGTCGTGCATCCGCTCTTGCCACAGCAGCCTCGTGCCGTCAAGCGAGGGTCGTCCGTGATGAGCGTATTGACACCGACCATGATGGCATCGACGGTGTGCCTGACGCTGTGGACATAGCACCGGGCCTGTTCGTTGCTTATCCATTGCGAATGGCCGGTACGAGTCGCGATCTTACCGTCGAGACTCATCGCAAACTTGGCTGTGACGAAGGGAAGGCCGGTCGTAATGTACTTGATGTAGGCTTCATTGATCTCGCGTGCCGTGCCTTCGTGTGTTCCGACGTAGGTCCTGATTCCGGCGTCGTTAAGTTCGGCGACGCCCTTCCCAAACACAGTGGGATTCGGATCCAGCATGGCGACGTGCACTTCCGCGACGTCGGCTTCCACGATAGCGCGAGTGCACGGCGGAGTGCGACCGAAATGGCAGCACGGTTCCAGCGTGACGTAGAGCGACGCGCCCCTCGCCTTCCCTCCTGCCTGTTTCAGCGCGACTACCTCTGCGTGATGTCCGCCTACAGGCTGAGTGTACCCCATTCCGACTACTTCACCGTCGCTGACCACCACCGCTCCAACTGCAGGATTCGGACTTGAATAACCGGTCGCGAGTCTCGCAAGCGAGAGAGCGCACTCCATGTGGTCAGTTACAGTCTTTGTCGTCATCGCAGCACTCCTGTGCCTGGCACGTGGGATTGGTTTGATGACCGGCAGCACCGGTATGGTTCACAACCATATACCTGCGCTCGGCACCAAGTCAAACCAGACCGACACGGGAATCGCTGCCGGATTGTTCTGAGTCCGGCTTCTTCCCCGGTGTCAGTCAGACAGTTTCGATTCGACCGAGCGGACTTTGCCCTCCATCGTGAGCGGCTTGTCCCGGCGTTCGTCGATTCTGACTATGGTGTAGACGCGCTCAACTCCGTCGCCGAACATGCCCGAGTGTACGTCCTTTGTGATTGCAAGCAAATCATCGAGGTCACCCTCCAGAATCGTGCCCATTGGAGTGAGTTGAGATTTGACCCCGGGGTGCCGCGCGATGATTCGCTCGGCCTTGGCAACATAGGCACTGACCGACGGCCCGACGCCGGACGGTATTACAGTAATCTCTGCTACAGCCACGCTACACCTCCATACTGGAGCCGACTATGGTTTCCCGGCTCCCCTGTACTTGTTCAGTGTCTCGATCATCGAGCGGTAATCCCGCGCGTCGTCTGTGGACTGGGGAGTTTCTTTTGAGCCGCGAGGCGTGGATTCACGTGATCCCTGTGTGCGCTCCAGCCAGAGCGAGAGCGCCTCAACGACGATGTCACGAACGGTTCGACCGCTTTCAACGGCGGCAATTCTCACAGACTTCGCCAGTTCGGCGTCGCCGAGGTCGACCGTGATGCGCGTACTCTTACCTGCCATCTCACTCCTAGTATGACAACTCGTCCAGTCCCTTTCAAAAACGCGATGTCAGGCGAAGCATTTCCAGTATTCCCTGAGGTAACTTCGCACCTCGGTGAGCACCTTTTCAGTCTCACCCACGACCGAGTCAACGAGGAAGTGTTGCGGCACCGGTACGGGTTCGCCCACCTCAACGTTGAATCCGGCGACGCCGCACACGAGCGCCAGCCATGCGGATGGCAGTACTTCCATGTTGTAACCAGACCCTATTATGTCAAGTTCCCTGCAGCCGCACTCTGTCGTGAGCCATCTGAGCTTCTCGCCTATCATGCGGAAGCCAGTGATGGGCAGTCCCAGGTTTGTAAGGCCGTCGGCAAAATGGGGGTCGGAACCGCCATTGCGGATGATTACCTGGGGTTTGAACTCGAGGATGGCTGGTTCGATCACCTGTTCAAACGCCAAACGGTAGGAATCGATCCCTGCATACACGGGCATGGGAATATTAATCGTGTATCCCTTCCCGGCACCTTCGCCTATGTCGTTGGCGAATCCAACTCCCGGGTAGAGGGTGGTTGGGTCCTGGTGGGTATCGATGAACAGCACCCGGGGGTCGGTGTTGAAGTACTCAGCGGTACCGTTACCCTGGTGCGCGTCGGTATCGAGAATCACGATGCGCTCAAGGCCATAATGCTCCATCAGGTATTTCGCAACGAAGGCGTTGTCGTTGTATATGCAGAAACCCTCGCCGTAGTCCGGCTTGGCATGATGCAGATTGCCGCCTATGCTGATAACAATCTCTTCGCCGCCATCCATCACAAGCTGAGCGCCCAGCTTCATCTGCCCGATTATCATGCGCGCTGCCTCTTCCAGGCGGCCTGGCCTGCCACGTGGCAGGTTATCCAGCGACTGGTACTTGGGGAAGTCCATGCTCCCGGAGAACGTCTCGCCAGCGTGTGCCGCGCGATAATATTCACGGCAGAAATCGATGTATTCCTGGCTGCATATGAGTCGGAGGTCCGCTTCGGTACCAATGTCGCCTGATACGAAGCGGTATTTCCCGTCCTCGGGTATAAACGATTTCAAGACCCGAGGGAATACTTCGTACCTGTCCCCACGGAACGGGTGCCCTGGTCCGAAGTCGTACTCTCGCAACTCGTCTCGATACAGAATGCTGATGGTCATGCTGCCTCCTCTCGGTCAGCGGTCAGGAAGCACGAGAGCACCCTTATAAGGTGCTCAAGGTCCCGCTCATTCACGAATTCATCTATGCCGTGGACATGGCTGTTCGGCCGTATCAGTCCGACGCCGAACACGGCTCCGTTCCACCACGTCGTCGCTGCGTATGGAAGTTCACCCGACATCATCTCTCCGTACAATCCGGTCGCGCCCGTAACCTCGTGCACGATCTGCGCCAATTCTTCAGCGGCGGGATGAGTACATGGAGGGACGGGAGGAATCACAAATTCCCGCGCAATGCTCCATTGTACCCTGTCTACGCGACTAAGTGTGCTGAGAATCTCGTCACGCGCAACATCAAGCCGTTCCTCGGGTATAAGGCGCCGATCGATGCTGAACGTACACCCGTCTGGAATCACGTTGCGCGCCAGTCCGCCTTCGATCAGATTTACATTGAGTCGGGGCTCGAGAAAGGAGACCCCCGTGTCAGGGTGCGCCTCTACGGCAGACTTGCGCTGCACGACGGTCGGTCGCAGTTCGACGATTGCCTGGATGAGTTGGGCTGCGCCTTCAACCGCATTGCGTCCCATGTGAGCCAGTCCGGAATGAACCGACTCTCCCTTGACGTGCAGATCGAGTTGAAGGACACCCAGATTTGCAACCGATACATAGCCGCATCCCGTATCGAGAGTGATCACGAGCGGCGATGGACCGGGCTGAAGGATATCGGTCAGATACTGCAGTTGTTCGAGCTGGTGAGTCTCCTCGTCCATAGTTACAACGACGGAAAGATCGTACGTCAGTGGTCGGTCACGGACGAGAGCGAGCGCGCCGACGAGCGAGCACAAGGCACCCTTCATATCGGCAGCGCCGCGTCCGTGCACCCGACCATCTTTGAAGACAGCAGAAAAGGCATCCCACCCTTCGGCCGGGACAACGTCGATGTGCCCGTAGATGATGAGCCGATGCTGACCAGGTTGCCTGCGGTGGGCGATGAGAGCGGCCCTGCCTTGCAGACCGCCAGCCGACTCAGGCGGGATGTCATGAAGCGAAGCGGTGAGACCGGCGGCGTCAAACTCTTTCGCAAGTAGAGCCATCGCGCGACGGCAGCCGGAAGCGTCAGGTCCGCTTGTGTCGATTTCGATGAGATGGCGAAGCGTGTCCCGATAGTCCACGTTCAAGGCTGCTATTGTAGCCCATTTCGGCGGCGAAGGACACCGACTGTGCGCTGCTCTAAGTATCGGACGATGGCTGATCGCGCACAAAAGACGCGATGCGCTCAAGCAGTGTGTCTATGCCGCGACCGGTTACTGCTGAGACAAGGACGAAGTCCGGGCGTCCGAGTCCCAGCCGCTCGCTTGCCGACCATGCATCATAGGGCTCGTCAAGCCCCGTCAACAGGTCGATCTTGTTCAGTGCTGTCACGACAGGCTTATCCATCAGGCCCATGTCCGCGAGGATAGATTCTACAGTGGCGTGCTGATATGACGCGAACGGGTGCGTCATGTCCACTACGTGAAGCAACAGGTCAGCGTCATGCAGTTCTTCCAGTGTTGTGCGGAAGGAGGCCACGATCGACGGTGGTAGCTTGTGGATGAAGCCTACGGTGTCGGTCATGAGGACTGCACCGCCGCCGGGCAAATGTATCCTGCGTGTAACCGGATCGAGCGTTGAGAAGAGGCGGTTCTCGACGGTGACACCCGCACGGCTCAGTTCGTTGAACAGAGTGCTCTTGCCTGCATTGGTATAGCCGACGAGAGCGACGAGCGGGACTCCTCCTTTTCGACGCCGTGCCCGGTAGACCTCACGGTGTCTGCTTACGGCCTCGAGTTCCGATTCGAGACGCCGTATCCTGGTTCGAATGAGGCGGCGGTCGGTCTCCAACTGCGACTCGCCCGGGCCCCGTGTGCCGATTCCACCGCCCAGGCGCTCCAGGTGGCCCCACCGTCCTACCAGGCGTGGGAGAAGGTACTTGTGCTGGGCCAACTCAACCTGGAGCTTGCCCTCTTTGGTTCGCGCCTGTCTGGCGAATATGTCGAGTATGAGGGCGGTACGGTCGATAACCCTCACGCCAATTTCATCCTCGAGCAGCCGCTGCTGACGGGGAGATAACTCATCGTCGCAGACGAGGAGATTGTAGTCGAGCTTGTCCTTGAGCTCGATAGCTTCCTGTAGCTTGCCCTTGCCGAGGTAATGGGTGCCCGACGGCTTGGCCAGGCGTTGACACTCAATGCCCACCACCTCAGCGCCCGCGCTACTGGCGAGATGCCTGAGCTCCTCGAGCGAATCGGCAGCCTGCCAGCCCTCGCCTGTGGATCTGGACTCAACGCCGACGAGAAGTGCCCGTTCGGGCTCTTCTCGCGTCTGGTGCAGTTCTCCCTTTATGTAATTCCTCCACCCCACCGGGCAAGTCGCTGGACACCTTCTTCCAACCGGTCGTCCGGCAGTGTAATAGAGAATCGAATAAAGTTCTCTCCCTCGGCACCGTATCCGATGCCTGGGGTAACAGCGACGTGTACCTTTTCCAGGAGTTCGCGGGTAAGGCTCACGCAGGTGTACCCCTCGGGGACGCGTGCCCAGACATAGAAAGTGCCGTCCGGGACGCGTGCTTCAAGCCCGATCTGATTAAGCACTGCGATCAGCTTGTCCCTACGGTGCTGGAGCACGCGGTTGTGCTCTTCAACTATCGTTTGAGGGCCGCGCAGAGCCTCTACGGCTGCAAGCTGTATAGCCTGCGGGATACCCGAATCAAGATTCGACTTGACTGTGAAGAGCGCACGAACAACGTCCTTGTTGCCCACCACCATGCCGATACGCCAGCCGGTCATGTGGTATGTCTTTGACAGGGAATGGAACTCGACGCCCACGTCTCGTGCGCCCTTGGCCTGCATCAAGCTGGGCGGCTTCTTTCCGTCGAAATAGACCTCGGTGTAGGGGGCGTCATGGCATACGACAATACTGTGTTTCGCGGCGAAATCCACAGCCCGCTCGAAGAATTCGAGGCTTGCTCCTGCTCCGGTCGGATTGTTCGGGTAGTTAAGCCACATCATGGTGGCCTTGGAGGCGACAGTGGGTGGAATCGCATCGAGATCGGGTATGAACTGCTTCTCCGCGGTAAGGGGCATGTAGTACGGGTTCCCGCCCGCAATCATGGTGCTCATGGAATAGACGGGATAGCCGGGGTCCGGTACGAGGACCACTGAGCCTGACTCAACGAAACAGAGAGCGATATGGCCGATGCCCTCTTTCGAGCCGATCAGTGGCAACACTTCGGTATCCGGATCGAGTTCGACATC
>CAZKHH010000002.1:0-45964 GCA_964552485.1 uncultured Dehalococcoidales bacterium
GAAGCATCAGTCCGGACAAGGGTCCTGCTCCATACCGATAGTTTCGGAGAGACGAGATCCATCGACTCCATGTCGGGAAAGAGAACCGCACCAAGGTCATGGTGCAAATACCGTCTGGCTACCATTAACTCCGAGAACTTCAGAGAGACAATACTCGCCGCAATCGGCAGGAGCTTCGGCCTATCGCTGCCTGAGAAACATCACATGCAGGTGGGGAATCGAACGCATTATATGTTTGCGCGCGCGAGGCTTTCCTGCTATAGTTACTTGGTTTCCCCGAATACGCGCTCAAGAAGTGGGTCTCGTGTCCCACTTTTTTATTGTAGGTACAGGGGAAAGCTGGAAGGAACATAATGAAGACCGAGTTCATGGCGGCGATTACGCAGTTGGCATCCGAGCGGAATCTTCCCAGGGAGATTATTCTTGAGGCGCTCGAGGCGGCTCTCGTCTCCGCGTACAAGAAGGAAGTGTTCACCGAGGAGCAGGATGTTGCGGTCAAGATCGACACCCTTTCCGGTGATATCCACGTATATCTTGTAAAGACCGTGGTCGATGAAGTTACCGACCCGGACAATCATATATCGCTTGAAGATGCCCGTACACTGCGAAAGAACGCTGCGCTCGGCGACGTCATAGAGATCGAGTCTACTCCCAAAGGCGCGGGGCGCATAGCCGCCCAGATAGCGCGACAGGTCGTATTGCAGAGACTTCGTGAAGCCGAGCACCATGCGACCTTTGAGCAGTTCGTGGGTAAGGAAGGTGAAGTGGTCTCGGGCGTCGTTCAGTTCGCACAACCCGGCGCCGTGTACATCAACATCGGGCGGAGGGAGGCCATCCTTCCGGCCTCCGAGCAATTGCCCAACGAGCGATATCACGCGGGACAGCAACTCAAATTCTACCTGTTGCAAACGGCCGCCGAGGGACGCGGACCACGCGTAATGCTCTCACGATCTCATCCGAATCTGGTACGGCGACTGTTTGAAATCGAGATACCAGAGGTGCACTCCGGCATCGTGGAAATCCGTGCCGTAGCCAGGGACCCCGGCCACAGAAGCAAGGTGGCTGTCTCAAGCACACAGGAGTCCATCGAACCGGTGGGTTCATGTCTCGGACCCCGCGGCATCCGCCTGCAAAGCATTGTCAATCAGCTCAACGGAGAGAAGATCGATGTCGTGGAGTGGACATCGGATGCGGTCACGTTCATAGCCAATGCTCTCAATCCGGCCCAGGTGAGTCAAATCGCGCTCAATGACGAAGAGAAGACGGCGACGGTCATTGTCCCCGATAAGCAACTCTCACTTGCGATTGGAAGAGGCGGTCAGAACGCCCGGCTTGCGGCAAGACTGACAGGCTGGAGAATAGACATCAAGAGCACATCGGCAGCAGAAGCGGAGACCGGCCCGATGCCCGTAGGAGCGGCTCCCGCATATCAGGAAGTCGTTACGGCGCCTTCCGAAGAGGAACAGGCCGCTACTCCGGAGGTTCTTGAAGCAGCGGAGCCCGTGGCCGCGACTCCAGAGCAAGAACCAAGCAAAGAAGAGGAGACAAGGCCCACGGCCGAGACGGCGGAGGCAGCAGGGAAGCCCGAGGCCCCGAGCAAGCCCGAGACTGCCAAACCTGCGGCCAAAGAAACCGCAGCCGCGCCGCAGGAAAAGAAACCGGAGCATAAGGCGCCCAAGGAGCACGAAAGCGAGACACTCGAAAAGTTGCTCGCAAGCGAAGTCTTCCGATTCGAGTCCGATTCGGGCAAGGAGGAATCCGTATTGCGATTCGCAGAGGACATCTTGCCCAACGCCCGGGGGGGCGGCGGTAGCCGCAATGACCGCGGTAAGTCAAAGGGCAAGAAGAAGAGGAAGACTTAGCCCGAAGCGAACAGATGGCTAGCGGGAATGTACCGTACAGAACATGTATCGCGTGTAGCGCGCGCAAAGACAAGCGTTCGCTGATACGCATCGTGCGGACACCAGAGTCGGGAATCAGTGTAGGCGCGACAGGACGTCAGAGCGGCCGCGGTGCATATCTTTGTCCGTCACGAGAGTGCTGGGAGAGAGGCCTCAAGGGTGGTCGAATAGAGCGAGCGCTCAGAACACGTTTGACCGACGATGAGAGGCAGTCCCTGCTAGAATACGCCTACAGGTTAAAGGAGTCCCAACAAGTATGAGAAGACCGACATCCAGGACGCGCAGGAAGAAGAACACGGAGACGCGTGCGGCTCCACGATGGGCCGAACCGTCCCGTCCTGCCACCACCCCTCAGGTGGAACTCGAAGAAGCGTCCATGTCAGTCAAGCAGTTGGCCGACAAGCTTCACGTTGAACCCGCTCGCGCGGTCAAGCAGTTCATGCGACGCGGGATGATGGTGAACCTGAACGACATCGTTGACTTCGAAACAGCGGCACGAATCGCTCAGGACCTCGGATTCCAGGTGCTGGTTCGCAAGCAGCAGGCTGGCGGTGTCCGTAAGACCGGCAAGAGAGAAACAGGCCTGGAACCTCGCCCACCAGTAGTGACCATCATGGGTCACGTCGACCACGGAAAGACCACGCTCCTGGACACAATTCGCAAAGCGAACGTAACGGCTGGTGAAGCTGGAGCAATCACTCAGCATATAGGCGCGTACCAGAATGTGGTCGATGGCCGACCTATCACCTTCCTCGACACGCCGGGGCACCATGCATTCACGGAGATGAGAGCGCGTGGCGCCCATGCAACTGACATCGTAGTACTCGTCGTGGCAGCCGATGATGGTGTTATGCCCCAGACTCGCGAGGCAATCGACCATGCCAAGGCGGCTGGCGTACCCATCGTAGTGGCTATCAACAAGATGGATAGGCCCGAGGCCAATATCGACAAGACGAAGCAGCAGCTTGCAGACGCCGGACTACTGATAGAAGAGTGGGGGGGAGACACGATTTCCATCCCGATATCAGCCCAAACAGGCGACGGTGTGCCTGATCTTCTAGAAAACCTGTTTCTGGTGGCGGAGATAGCCGAGTTTACAGCGGACCCGACAGGCAACGCTGAAGGCGTCGTTATCGAAGCCAAGCTCGACAAAGCACGCGGCTCTCTCGCGACACTTCTGGTCCAGCAGGGAACCCTGAAGCCGGGAGAGGTAGTTCTGGCAGGGTCGGCATGGGGCAGAATCAAGGCGATGTTCAATGACCTTGGCGAGCGGGTTGAATCCGCTGGCCCATCGACACCCGTTGAGGTTCTTGGCTTGACCGGTGTTCCACTTGCCGGCGAATTATTCAGAGTACTTGACGACGAGAAAGCAGCCCGGTCCATCGCCGAGGAGCGACAACAGGCAACCATCAGTTCCTCCAGAGTCAGCCTGAGCAGCCTATCGAGCCAGATAGGTGAAGGCCAGATCAAGGAACTGCCCGTGGTAATCAAGACTGACGTCCAAGGCAGTATCGAACCCATCCGCTCCAGCCTTGAAGGACTTGGAAGCGATGAAGCGCGCGTCAAGATAATCCGCGCAGCCAGCGGCCCCATCACCGAAGAGGATGTCTTCCTTGCGTCTGCCGATAAAGGCATTATCCTCGGATTCAACGCTAAGACGGCTCCGGGTGCCCAACAGGTCGCGGACCGCGAGGGTGTAGGAATCCAGCGTTATGAAATCATATACCGCCTTGAGGAAGACATGGCCGAAGCACTCAAGGGCATGCTCATGCCGCAATTCATCGACGTGCTTGGCGGAAGAGCAGAAGTGCGGGCCGTTTTCTCCGCCGGCAAGCAAGCCAGAATAGCCGGTGCATACGTATTGGAAGGCCGAGTGTGGCGCGGTGCCCACAAGGTAAAGGTCGTCCGGGGCAACGAGGTCGTTTCGGAGCCACGCATCGTCAGCCTCCGGCGTTTCAAAGACAACGTCAACGAGGTGCCGGCTGGAATGGAATGCGGCATTGGATTGGACCCGTTCGGGGATACTCAGGTCGGGGACATCATCGAGCTTTACCGACGCGAGAAGAACAGCTAAGAGGCAAGACAAGGTTGCTCACCGGGAGTGGCCACGGGAATTATGGTGTGTCAAGACGTACAGAGCGACTCAATCGAGCCATCCAGGAAGAGATCAGCAGGCTCCTCGAGAAGCAGGTTCAGGATCCCAGGCTTTCGAGCCTCATATCGATAACCGGGGTATCAATCACCGAGGACCTCCGGCATGTGCGCGTCTTCGTCAGCGTGATGGGAGATGAAGAGACCCGCGCACAGGCCCTCCAGGGTTTCAGAGCTGCATCGGGTTACATACGCAGAGAAGTGTCAACGAACCTGAGGATGCGCCACGCCCCCGAGTTCGCGTTCGTTTACGACGACTCAATCGAACGCGGCAGCAAAATCCTTCAGATGCTCGATCGGCTCAATACCGAAGAGTAGGTCTCCTATTCCACTCCGCACAGTCTGCAGGCCGCTTTCTGCTTGCTATTCAGATTCGTCTGCCGGGCAATCATGATGCGCTGCGCCTGCGGAGAGCCCGCACCATGCATCGATTCCGGCAGATAGCATGCCGCCCCCATGCCCATTGTCAGACTTTCAATGAGCCTCAGCACCCGTATCCGATTCTCCGATGGCACCTCAGGGACCCCCTTCATGTACTTATCCACCCAGTGCCCCACTTCAGGATGCCGGAGGTCCTTCTCAGATGGAATCGTTACAACTGCCCCACCCGCAATTTCCTGGGACATCTTTGCAAGCTCATATGGCACACGTGTCACATGCAGTTTAGTGATATTGGCCATCAAGGGATTGACATAGTAGGTGCCGGAGGGCTCGACTGCGCCCTCGTGCGCACAAGCCAGGCTGCAACAGAAGATGGTCTCGTTCAGGTGGTTCATTTCAACTATCTTGTCGCGAACATGCGGGGCGTCGGCGATGCCGTTGTACTCGGCTATAGTCTGCGTTGCACCAATCAGCACATCCCCCATACCTGACTTGCAGGCATAGCTCTGCCGGTGGTACGAAGCGAACTTCTCTACAAGTTCCTGCGCAAATTCGTACTCGCGATACATGAAGACCCGCTCCCAGGGAACAAATACATCGTCAAATACCGTCAGACACTCGTGTCCGCCATAGTGAAGGTTGCCTACGTCGAGCGTGGCGCCTTCTAATTTGCGAGTGTCGCTGGGCTGGCGGCCGTAGATATAGATGATTCCCTTTGTGTCGCTGGGCAGTGCAAAAGAAATGGCGTAGTCCTTGTCCTCTTCCCTCATAGCGCGTGTCGGGACGACGATTATCTCGTGCGAGTTGAGGGCTCCTGTCTGATGCAGTTTGGCGCCGCGCACGATGATTCCGCCTTCTACCTCACGCATCACATGCGTATACATGTCAGGGTCGATTTGTTGTGCAGGCCGCAGTCGGCGGTCACCCTTCGCATCGGTCATAGCTGCATCGCATATCAGGTCTTCATCCTGAACATACTGAAGATACTTGAGAAAGCGCTGATAGTACGGCGTACCGTGCTTCAGATCGATGTCATACGTCACCACTGATAGCGTATTGAGGGCATCCATCCCGGCGCAGCGCTGAAAGCATGTCCCCGTGTACGCTCCCATGAGCCGCTCCATCTTTGACTTCTTCACAAGGTCGTCTGTGCTCTGGTGAATATGAGTGAAGCGGTTGATGCGGCTACCGCTCAGGTGCGACGTGGCCGTCATAATCTCTCCCTGGGCGAGTTCATATGTCGCTGCCACCGCGTTCATGGACGGTCTGACGACTGGATTGTCAGCGATGTTCGTCAGACGCTCGCCGAACATGTAGACCTCCGGATTGAGCTTCCGAATGCTGTCGAAGTATTCGTCACGTGTCTTCATGCACTCATTACCTCCAAATGGAAATGCGGCAGAATGCGGGAACCACCTAAGGGTACTACAAGGACACAGAGTCGGGCGAGCAAAAGTCGGGGCCGGTGTAGGCTCACCGGCCCCGTGCCAGGTTCGAAACGTGAGACGGCGTCGTCAGCGCAACAGATCGCGCGCGATGACCATACGCTGCACCTCGGATGTACCCTCGTATATCTCGGTGAGTTTGGCATCACGGAAGTATCTCTGCATTGGTGAATCCATCATGTACCCGTAGCCACCAAAGATCTGAATACCCTTCGTCGCGATATCCATGGCGGCCTCGCTCGCAACCAGCTTGGCCATAGATGCTGCCTTCACAGGATTGCCGCCCTCGTCCATTATCCGCGCCGCTTTGTACATGAGGAGTCTTGCAGACTCGATCCTGCAGGCCATATCTACGAGCATCCACTGGATAGCCTGGTTCTCCGCTATGGGCTTGCCAAACTGTTTTCGTTCCTTCGAGTACTCAACACAGCGGTCGAGGACCGCCTGTGCGATGCCGATGGCCTGGCACGCGATGCCGATCCGGCCCTCATCAAGGGTACCCAGACAAATCTTCATGCCCTTGCCCTCGTCACCGAGGCGATTTGCCGCAGGCACTCTGACATTGTCGAATATCAGTTCAGCATTTCCGGCTGCCCTCATCCCTAGCTTTTCATATTGGGGCCCCACGGTGAAACCGGGCATGTCCGCCTCAACGATGAACGCAGTCATTCCGCGGGGTGCCAATTCGGGAATCGCGGCAAACACCACAACGGTGTCGCACTTCGTGGCATTGGTTATGAAAAGCTTGGACCCATTAATGATGTAGTCGTCGCCGTCGCGCGTAGCGGTGGTCTTGATATTGGCGATGTCGCTTCCAGCCTCCGCCTCGGTAATAGCGAACGCGCCGACCTTCTCTCCGCTGCAAAGCGGTGGCAGGTGCTTCTCCCGCTGCTCTTCGTTTCCGTACAGATAGATGGGCCGAGCGCACAGGCTGAGATGGGCATCAACAATGTCACATGTTGAGGCGCATGCCCGGGCGAGCTCTTCCATGACAATGGAAAGGGACATGATATCGCCCCCACTACCCCCATATTCGGCAGGGATTGCGAGACCCGTGAAGCCAACTTCCGCCAACTTCTTGAAATTGTCCATCGCGAACACTTCTGCTTTGTCTACGGCATCGGCCACCGGCTCGATCTCATTCTTTGCAAACTCACGGGCGGTTGCCTGGAGCATCTGTTCAGCCTCAGTCAGATGGAAATCCATAGAGCTATCCTCCTTCTCGACAGTGCGCTGTCAAGGCGTAGTCTATCGTCTTTCGGTCCGGGTGGGAATCCCGCACTATCACCACGTATCATCCGTCTCGAGATGGAAACGTGGATTGCGCTTCTCCCTGTACGCGGCCAATCCTTCGTCAATATCCCTCGTCGACAGATAGAACGCCTGAACGAGTTCCGGCTCGAGCGCAGCCAGATCGGCGCTCTGTGCAACCGTCGCGGCGTTAATCATACGCTTGACGATACGAAGGGCGGTGGGCCCCTTATCTGACAACTTTCGCACAAGCGCCAGTGAGGCTTCCATGAGCTCGCACAAGGGCACTACCTGATGCGTCAAACCAATATCCTTCGCTTCCTGTGCGGGTACCGGGTCGCAGGTCATAATCATCCTGCGAGCGTGGGCCGGACCAACAAGTGCTAGAAGCGGATACAGGCAACTGACCGAATACCCGATACCGATAGCCGTTTCCGGAATGCTGTAGTACGCAGTCTCCGCAGTGATACGGAAGTCACAACAGGTCACAAGGCCAAGGCCAAGCCCCACACATGGCCCATTCACCGCCGCGATGGTGATCTGATGCAAATCGGTCCACTTCTTGACAAGTATCTGGCCGCTCTCCTGAAACACTCGTTCGTTCGGCTGCCGCTCTGCATACCATGCCTGCCGCCCCTTTTCAGTTACATCGATGCCCGAGCAGAAGGCCCTTCCCGCACCTGTCACGATGACGAATCTGATACCCGTATCCAGGCGCAGCTCATCCACAATGTCACTGAATTCGTACAGCATCTCGATATTGAAAGCGTTCAGGGTGTCAGGTCTATCGAGTTTTATGATGGTCAGTTCACCGGTCCTCTCGAGGGTGAAATACTTGTAGTTGCGTGACACGGAGAAGCTCCTTTCTTACTGAAGAGATAGAACAAGTACGGACAACGCCATTCCCAACGCGAATAGCGGCAAGCGGCATTGAACCAGAAACGGGTACGAGTGTCCAATGGACCAGCACTGAGCGCAGGCTCGATCGTGTCGTCGGGCACGAAGCCTTTACAGCGCAGCAGCGAAGTGATAGCGTACATCTGGTTGCGTGCTCGTCGCGATGCACGCGTCTGTACTGTCCATTTTTCACAAGGAGGAACCCCACCACATGGCGAAACGACTCGAGAGGCAATACGAACACGGCACCCACGTAGCCGAGTACGTGGACGAGATGCCACCTCTGGGAGAGGACAGGAAGACCATCTTCCTTCCGGACACTGATGTATTCAAGATGGTAGAGCTCGGAGGACGAACCCTGGGCATATTCCTGACAGAAGTACTCGCGCCGCTGGCCGAGAAGTATGGCGAGGACGTATGGGAGATCGGCAGGAAGGCCATGTATGAGGTAGGCCAGCGCCGCGCAGCGACGATGCAGAAGCGCATGAAGATCGACGATCTTTCGGATGCGCGTTGTCTTGGCCGAATCATGGACCTGGAAGACAACAACGCCGGAGTGCGCGGGGAATGGGTTGAGTATGGCAAGAAGCGTGCGGTGAAGCACGAGTACGAATGTTCGCAAGCCAAGCCGTACGAGAGATGCCCGAAGATATGCACGGTTTTGCTGGAAGCAATGGAAGAAGGCACCTTTGATGCCCTTGGTGTCAAGGTGAAGAAACCCATCATCACACAGGTCCTTCCAGAAGGGGCACCGTATTGTGAGGTCGTAGTCGAACTCGAGGAATAGTGCCTCGTTTTCCTGGAAATGCAACGGGGTCCGCCTCGCGCGGACCCCGTTTTCTGTCTTCAGTGCTGCTGTCTATTTCGACTGCGAATCCAGGATCATCTCAGCAACGATGCGGGCTGCTCTGCCCGGAACAAACGCGCACCTCTTGAAGCCTTCCATCCGGTTGAATTCCTTGGCATCCTCCGGGTCAGCGAGGTTGAGGTCTTTACCGAATCGTTCACGAATAATGTCGCGACACATGACGCTGCCGAACTCCTTCTCAAAACGGCGGCAGAACTTCCGCCCCTGTCCAATGGCACGGAAATAGCTATCCATGTCGCTCGGGTCTTCCCTTCCAAAAACGAGGCCTATCGCCATGAGGCCACCGACAATACCGCCGCAGGTCTCGCCACGCAACGCAATTCCAGGCATAGCTGTCGCAGCTTTGTAGGTAAGTGTGTCACCGATTCCGAATTGCTCCTGCAGGGCTCTCAGACAGCCCTGGGCGCAACAACCCGATTCGATTTCGTACTCACCAGCGTTGCGCTCAACTTCATCCAGTATCTCTTCTCTGGTCTTCTCGGAGGGCATAGCGTGAAACTCCTTTCTCTTTGGTCCGGTCTTTCGTCGGGCAAGGTCGATACGACGTACAGCATGACGGAAATGCGTACTCAGTTGCAAGCATGAAACCTGTTCGCACAGGTTGACACTAGTGAGCCCATACTATAATGTTCAAGCGCCGTGATGACAGCCAGACCCCCACAGCGGCGGCAGAAACAAGACTGCGTGTAGATGATTCGTTCAGGTCAAGTCACAATAGCCGGGGCTCTTGTCCACTTCGAGGCCGTGACAGCCAACCACATAGCCTATCGTGACCTGTACACGCGCACGGTATTGTAATGAAGCACTGTCCGAAACCGGGTCGTATCCCGGCAAAGACGAGGCTGTAAGACGCGGTGCCAAGCCGGTTCAAGGAGGCATATAACATGGGTAGCGTGAATGTGGCAATCATTGGAGTAGGAAACTGCGCCTCATCCTTCGTACAAGGCGTTCACTACTATCGTGACGCGAACGAGGACGACTTCGTACCAGGGCTCATGCATGTGAACCTTGGCGGATATCACATTTCGGACATCAATTTCGTCGCTGCCTTTGACGTCGACAAGAATAAGGTCGGCAAGGACCTTGCAAAGGCGATTTACGCCCAGCCCAACAACACGTACAAGTTCGCGGACGTACCGAAGACCGGCGTGAAAGTAGACCGCGGCATGACTCATGATGGTCTTGGCAAGTACCTCTCTCAGATCATCGAGAAGGCGCCCGGTTCCACGGCGGACATAGTCGGCATCCTCAAGGAAACGAAGACAGACGTGGTCGTCAATTACCTCCCCGTCGGGAGCGAGGAAGCGACCAAATGGTATGTCGAGCAGATTCTCGCTGCCGGTTGTGGCCTTGTCAATTGCATCCCGGTATTCATTGGCCGCGAGGCTTACTGGCAGAAGCGCTTTTCCGACACGGGGATTCCGGTCATAGGTGACGACATCAAATCGCAAGTTGGGGCCACCATAACGCACCGGATACTCACAAGGTTGTTCCGTGATCGCGGAGTGAAGCTTGAGCGCACCTATCAGCTGAATTTCGGAGGCAACACGGACTTCCTCAACATGCTGGAACGCGAGAGACTGGAGTCGAAGAAGATCTCGAAGACGAACGCGGTTACATCGCAGCTGGACTACGATATGGGCGCCGACAATGTCCACGTTGGTCCGAGCGATTACGTACCCTGGCTTCAGGACCGCAAGTTCTGCCATGTCCGCATGGAGGGACGGACGTTCGGTGATGTCCCGCTGAATCTCGAGATGAAACTCGAGGTCTGGGACAGCCCCAATTCCGCCGGCGTGGTAATCGACGCTGTCAGGTGCTGCAAGCTCGCACTCGATCGCGGGCTCAGCGGAACTCTGGTTGGCCCATCTTCCTATTTCATGAAGTCGCCGCCTATGCAGTTCTCCGATGATGAGGCACACCACCGTACCGAGGACTTCATCAAGGGCGACGCGCAGGAGGAACCCGTAACGCTTCCTGCTCCGATGGTCGCCGAGGGGCAGGCCTAGCGCAACGCTCGGCCGGGACGCTTCGACCGGGCCCGCTCCAGCGGGCCCGTTGCATGTCAGCCATGGACAATATTCAGCGGATACGACGAAGCATCGGAGACAGGGCGATTATGCCGCTTGTGGCGTTGCTCGTGCGTTTGCGCGTCTCCCCGAGTGCTGTCACCATCACAGGAACACTATTCACGGTCGGCGCCGGGTGGCTGGCATACCAGGGCTTGTTCCTGTGGTCAGGCCTGGTGCTGGGCGCTGCAGGACTGGCCGATGTTGCCGATGGCGCGCTGGCGCGCGCCCTGGGACGTGAGTCCCGTTTCGGTGCCGTACTCGATTCAACATGTGACCGCATTTCGGAGGGTGCGCTTCTAATGGGCGTGTCGTTGTGGTTCGTGGTCGCCGGCGACGTGGCTGCGGTAGCCATCACACTTATCGCGTTGATCAGTTCCTTTCTGGTCAGTTATCTGCGAGCCCGCGGCGAGGGCACCGGCTTCGAAATGAAGGTTGGTTTGTGCACCCGGCCCGAGAGGGTTATAGTATTGGCGATTGGCCTTCTGACGGGCTTCATATTCATCGCTGTATCCCTGATTGCGTTGTGTGCGTCCGTTACGGTCGTCCAACGGCTTGTGCACGTGCAACAGGCAGGAAAGGAGACCCAGTACTAATGCCAGTCGTTGCTCTGGTGGGTGGACAGTGGGGGGACGAGGGTAAAGGGAAAGTCATCGACTCCCTTGCCTCTCAGGCGGACATGGTTGTTCGCTACGCCGGTGGAGACAATGCCGGTCACACCACCGTCAATCCACACGGAACGTTCAAATTGCATCTAGTGCCTTCGGGCATCTTCCACGAGAACGCGACATGTGTCATAGGTAACGGAGTTGTCGTCAACCCTGCCGTCCTGCTGAAGGAGATTGCCGAGCTGCAGTCACACGGTCTGGCAGTGAAGAACCTCGTAATCAGCGACCGTGCCCATGTGATCATGCCTTACCACATTCTTCTCGATGGCCTCGAGGAGGAACGGCGAGGCAGCCATGCGATAGGGACAACGCGCAGAGGCATAGGCCCCGCGTTTGTCGACAAGGTGGCACGAAACGGCATACGTATTGGCGACCTTATGGATGCCGATTGCTTTCGAGAACGCCTTGTATACGCATTGGAGCAGAAGAATGCCCTCCTGACATCACTGTACAAGCATGAACCGCTATCAGTGGACGAAGTGTACGAGCAGTATATCGACTACGGCAACAAGATATGCACGCATGTCTGTGACACGCTGCCACTCATACACGAGGCACGTGAGCGCGGCGATTTCATTATGCTGGAGGGAGCCCAGGGAACGCTCCTTGACACAGACTTTGGCTCCTATCCGTTTGTAACGTCGTCATCTCCGCTATCGGGCGGAGGAACTCTGGGCAGCGGACTGGGGCCTACACACATCGAGCGGGTGATTGGTGTTTACAAGGCCTACACCACACGGGTGGGTGGCGGGCCGATGCCAACGGAACTGAATGACGAAACAGGCACCTTCATCCGCGACAAGGCTGGCGAATATGGCGCGACTACAGGTCGCCCGCGCCGTTGCGGCTGGTTCGACGCCGTTGCGGGTAGACTGAGCGTACAGGTGAACGGGATGACGGACGTGGCACTTACGCACCTCGACATCTTCGACGGCTTCGAGTCGGTGAAGATATGCACGGGCTACCGTGTCAACGGAAAACTGATCACCAGCTTCCCGGCACGAATTAAAGTGCTAGAGGAATGCGAGCCAGTGTACGAGGAATTCCCGGGCTGGAGCGAGTGTACTGAGGACGTAACCGACTTCTCCGGGTTGCCCGGTAACGCCCGAAACTACGTAAATCAGGTCGGGCGACTGCTTGGATGCGACGTGTCGCTCATCTCTATGGGCCCCAAGAGAGAGCAGATGATCTGTGTCAAGCCGTAACGGCCACCGGGCGTTTTACCGTAAGAATACACTGGCTACTACAGCGGTGCCAGGTCCACCTTGTGCTCGCTGAGAGTGGCGAGGATTGCATCGGCAGTCTTCGGATCCGGCGGACAAAGTGGCAGTCTCGTCGGCCCCACACGATAACCAAGCTGGTTCATCGCGAATTTCAGGGGTATCGGATTGGCCACAAGGAACATCGCGTCAACAAGTGGTAGCAGCCCCCTGTGTATCGCTGCCGCTTCTTTCACATTGCCAGCCAACAGCTTGTTCATCATGTCCCTGGTCTGAACACCGACAAGGTGCGTTATCACCCCGACCACACCATAACCGCCCATCGCCATAAGAGGGAACGTATCCCCGTCATTGCCACTGTAGACCAGAAATTCGTCACTAACGCCATGGATAATGGCGGCTATCTGCCTGAAATTGGCGCTCGCTTCCTTCACACCGACGATGTTATCTACCTCGCTAAGGCGTATCACCGTGTCGGCAGCCATGTTGCATGACGTACGACCCGGCACGTTGTACATGATGCATGGAAGCTTCGTAGAGTTCGCGATCGATTTGAAATGAAGGTACAGTCCTTCCTGGGTCGGCTTATTGTAGTACGGAACGACAAGAAGGCATCCGTCGACGCCAACTGCTTCGGCCTCCTGTGTCAACTCGATGCTCTCGGCTGTGCTGTAATTGCCGGTTCCTGCGACGACTGCGCCGTCATCACCAAGCTCTTCCTTGATCTCTCCAAACAGCCGCAGCTTCTCTTCCCAACTCAAGGTAGGGGATTCTCCCGTGGTGCCACACACCACGAGGCCGTCGCTACCGGACTTCATGAGTGCCCGGGCAAGTCTCCGCGCCTGGTCGAAGTCGACCTCACCCTGTTCATCGAACGGAGTCACCATCGCTGTCAGTAGCCGTCCGAGTTTCTGCATGGTCAGGTCCTCCTCTTTCTTGACTTGATCCAGTCGTGTCTCAACCCTTCCTCAACGATCTGCACCGCGTTCAACGCAGAGCCTTTTCGAAGATTGTCGCATACCACCCACAGGGAGAGTGCGTTCGACCGTGAAGTATCCCGCCTCAGGCGTCCAACGAACACGTGATTGAAGCCGCTTGCAGCCCACGGTTGTGGATAGAAGCTCACACTCGGATCATCAAGTATGCGCACTCCCGGAGCCTGAGCGAGAATCCTCCTGGCCTCATCCAAAGTTATAGCGGATTCGAATTCAGCCGTCACCGCCTGGCTCTGGCCGAAATACACGGGCACGCGGACACAAGTAGCCGTCACTCCCAGGTCTTCCATCTTAAACACGCGTCGCGTCTCTTCCATCACGCGCCACTCTTCTTTGGTGTATCCGTTGTCGAGGAACACATCTATCTCGGGCAGCACATTGAAGGCTATTTGGTGCGAATACATATGCGGGCACACCCGCCGGCCCTCCAGAACTCTCTTGGCCTGCGACGTCAATTCCTTCAACGCACTCGCAGTGCCGCTACATGACACGGGTTGATACGTGCTTACCACCACTCGCTTGAGTGGATTGACCTTGTGCAGTGGATACAACGCGAGGGCAAGCTGAATTGTGCCACACCCCGGACTGCCGAGAATACCCTTGTGGGAAGCGATGTCTTCTGAGTTCACTTCAGGCACGACAATCGGCACATTGGAATCAGCTGCCGTGATACCACTATCATCGACGACGATGGCTCCTGCCTGCAAAGCCGACGGCAACAGTCTGCGTGTAGCGTCGGCACCATCGAGGAAGAAGGCAATATCTATCTCCCGGAAGGAATCCCTGGTAGCTACCTCAACCTCAAGCCGCTGGTGGCTGAAGAAATACTGAGAGGACGGGGCTCGGTCGCTGTCGAACAAGCGCACATTCCGCGCTGGAAACCGTCGCTCCTCAAGGATCTTGAGCAGTTCCTGGCCTACCAGCCCATCAGCGCCCACAATCGCAACGCTAAGAGGTTCCATACACTCAGAGTCCGAGTATCTTATCAAGTCCCACTATGAGGCCCTTGCGCTTCAATGATTCTCTTACCGCCATCATTACACCGGGCATGTAGGACTCCCGACTCGTTGCATCATGTCTAAGCGCCAGTGTCTGGCCCTGTCCACCGAAAAGCACCTCCTGCGAGGCCATGATTCCGGGCAGCCGAACCGAGTGAATAGCCACGCCGTATGTCTCGCCGCCTCGCGCAGAGGGCAACACCTCTCGTTCTGTCGGAGGATACACGAAAGCCTTGCCTCGCGCCTCAGCCAGTAAGCGAGCAGTGGTCATAGCAGTTCCGGAAGGAGCGTCCAGCTTCTTGTCATGATGCATCTCGATGATTTCCACGTTGTCGAAGTAATGTGCAGCTATCGTGGCAAGATGCATCAGGACCACAGCCCCGAGCGAGAAATTCGGGGCCACCACGGCACATCGCTCACTTCGGTCACAAAGTCCTCTGATTTCATCGAAGTCTTCGTTGCTCAAGCCCGTGCTGCCTGTAACGACATTCACGCCGAGGGGAAGTGCAATGCGGCACACTTCGACAGCAATGGCTGCCTTGGTGAAATCCACGACTACATCCGGTTGCACGCGCTCAAGGAGCGCACCCAGGTCGGAGGAAAAGGGAATGAGCCCAGAAGACTCCGGTGCAGGGAAGCAGGGTTGGGACACGGCAGCTTCAACGGCTCCCACAAGCTGCATGTCGGATTGGGCAAGAACCGTGCGCGCTACCTGCTCTCCCATCCGCCCGAGGGCGCCGTTGACGACCACCCGTGTAACCACTTTCTTCTCCCCCTCAGCTACGCATTTCACAAGCCTGCATCGAACAGGCCGGGGTAGCTAACGCCGCGAGGAACGCTGTGGTCTGTCGCCCGGTGGACGAGAACGAGGATGAGAATGCTGTTGCTGGCGCGGAGGACGCGATGGTCGCTGCTCGGATTCCTCGGATTCGCCTGCGAACACAGCGCGACGCGACAGGTTGATACGGCCCAGATTATCGATCTCAATCACCTTAACCGTTACTTCGTCGCCGACTTCGACCTCATCGCGGACTGTCGGCACTCGGTAATCCGCCAATTCGCTTATGTGAACAAGACCCTCTTTGCCGGGCAACACTTCAACCATAGCCCCAAAATCGAATATACGTGTCACTTTGCCGGTGTAAATCTCACCGGCCTTGATCTCACGTGTGAGGTCTTCGATCATTTTAACTGCGCGCCGCGTTGATTCCTCGTTTGAGGAACCGACCATAACAGTACCATCGTTCTTGACATCGATGGAGGCTTTCGTCTCGTCGATTATGGCCCGGATAGTCCGCCCCCCGGGTCCAATCACTGAACCAATCTTATCAGCGTCTATCTTCAGCTCAAGCATCCGAGGCGCGAAAGGGCTGAGTTCGGATCGGCTCTCGCTAATCGTCTCAGCCATCTCGTCCAATATGAAGAACCGCGCCTGACGTGCCTGTTCAAGCGCTTCGGTAAGGATTCCGGCAGGGATTCCCTGGAGTTTTATGTCCAATTGGAGAGCAGTTATCCCGTCGCGGGTGCCTGCCACCTTGAAATCCATATCTCCGAGGGCGTCTTCCATTCCCTCGATATCCGTGAGCACAAGGTGCCTATCACCGGCTGTAATCACGCCCATGGCAATACCCGCCACGGGGGCGGTAATCGGCACGCCCGCATCCATGAGCGCGAGCGTCGACCCGCACACACTTGCCATTGATGAACTGCCGTTTGAGCTGAGAATCTCGGAGACAATCCTGAGCGTGTACGGAAACTCCTCCTCTGACGGCAACACCGCAGAAACGGCTCGCTCGACGAGCGCGCCGTGGCCTATCTCGCGCCGACCAGGTGTACGCATCCGTTTGACTTCGCCGGTCGAAAACGGCGGGAAGTTGTAGTGGTGCATAAACCGCTTTGTCTCCGCGAGACCAAGTCCGTCCAGCATCTGCTCCTGGCGCTCTGAGCCCAGGGTCGCGATACTGAGAGCCTGAGTTTGTCCACGCGTGAATAGTCCCGAACCGTGAGTGCGCGGCAACACGCCTACTTCGGTCGATATCGGGCGAATCTCATCAGACTTGCGTCCATCAACATGTTGCCCGGTCCTGAGGATATGCTCACGCACATGCGTGCGCAATTGTGTGTCATAAACGTACGAGACTTCATGTGCGTCATAGGTTTCGGACCAGGTCTGGAGGGCTTGCTCTCTGATTGCGTCGAGTTGGATCGCCCGGTTTGCCTTGTCGGAGTGAGAAAGAGCATCCTCAAGCTTCTCGTCGAGGAGCGTGCTTATGCTGGCCACAAGGGCCGAGGGCGCCTCGTATGGCTGTACCGTAGACTTCTCACATCCGCACTGCGCACGTAGTTCGTCCTGAAGATCCAGTATCTCCTGGTTGGCCTTGTGTCCAAGCTCGATGGCTTCCAGGATAGTCTGTTCGCTGAGACCGCTCGCGCCGGCTTCAACCATGACAACCGCATTGCGCGTGCTCCCAACCACAATATCGAGTTCGCTCTCTTCCATAGAGCTCATGACAGGATTCAGCGCCAGCCGTCCGTCGATAAACCCAACATGGACAGAGGACACCGGACCGGCAAAAGGTATGTGGGAAATGCCCAGCGCGGCCGATGCTCCAATGAGGGCGCAGGTATCGGGATTGTTCTCTTTGTCCGCGGACAATACTGTCGCGATTACCTGCGTTTCACGGCCGAATCGTTTCGAGAGGAGTGGGCGGAGGCAACGGTCGGTCAGGCGGGCTGTCAGAATCGCATCTTCACTCGGCCGGCTTTCCCGGCGTATAAAGCTCCCTGGAATCTTGCCCGCGGCGTAGAGTTTCTCCTCGTAGTCAACGGTAAGTGGAACGAAGTCCATTCCGCCTACGGGCTCACGAGCGGCACACACCGTCACAAGGACAAGCGTGTCACCATAGCGGACCAGTGCGGAGCCGTCAGCCTGCTCAGCAAGTCTGCCGGCTTCAATAGAAAAGGGGCGCCCAGCTATGGAGCGCTGCACCAGATGGGGCATCGTCTACTACCTCCTCAGTCCCAGCCTAGCAACCAACGACCGATACCGTTCGGGATCGTGCTTGAACACGTAGGCAAGGAGCCGCCGACGGCGGCCAGTCAGCCTCAACAGTGCCCTTCTGGTGTTATGGTCATGGCGATTGACCTTGAGGTGCTCCGTGAGAGACGAAATGCGCGACGACAGCACTGCTATCTGCACATCGGCAGAGCCGGTATCTCCCTCGCTCAGAGCAAACTGACCGATCAGCTCTTTCTTCTTTTCAGACTGCAACATGATGGCGAATTATAGCACAGGGTCAATTCGTTGACCACAAAGGGCGGAGCCGCTATACTGAGGCCGAAGACTCTTCATGCACGAAAGCTGCGGCATCTTCGGCGTCTACGCCCCCGGACTGGACATTGCGCGACTCACGTTCTTCGCTCTGTTCGCGCTTCAACATCGCGGACAAGAAGGAGCAGGAATCGCCGTCACGGATGGTGATTCCCTCTCAGTGAGCGCCGGCCCGGGTCTTGTTTCTCACGTGTTCGAGGAAGATGACCTCTCTCGCCTGACAGGCCATGCGAGCATCGGCCATACATGCTATTCAGCGGCCGGTTCACACGCGCCAGCGGTAATCCAGCCAATCGCGGTCCAGATGGGCGAGTGGAGACTGGCCGTGGCCCACAACGGAAACATCACCAATTCGATCACGCTCCGCAATGAACTAGAAACACGCGGGTGTTCTTTCGAGACCACAAGTGACGCCGAGGTCATCGCGTGGCTTATCGCAACAGCCTACGGCGGAACGTGGCATGAGAAAGTGGCTCACAGCCTTCCGCGGCTCCAGGGATCGTATTCTCTCGCGATTCTCACGCCCGAGACACTCATTGCAGCCCGTGACCCGTTGGGGGTGCGTCCTCTCTGTATGGGCACCCTGGATGGCGGACGGGTCGTAGCATCCGAGAGTTGTGCGCTCGACCACATAGGGGCACGCTTCGAACGTGACATCGTTCCGGGTGAGGCAGTCTTCATCGACACGAATCAGTCTTCATTTGTTCAACAGAAGGACGGCAAGCGCGCTTCGTGCGTATTCGAGCACATCTATTTTGCTCGGCCGGACAGCACCATCGAAGGCAGGCTCGTGTATCGTGCGAGGCTTGCAATGGGCGCGAACCTCGCAGAGGAATACCCGGTCGACGCCGACCTGGTGGTGGGTGTGCCCGATTCGGCAACCGCCGCCGCCATTGGTTACGCACAAGCATCCGGCATACCGTACCGGGAGGGACTGCTGAAGAACCGGTACGTGGGACGGACATTCATCGCACCCGACCAGAGGCTTCGCGATCTCGGTGTGCAGCTCAAGTTCAATCCGCTTGCGAGCATCATCCGAGGGAAACGGATTATCGTGGTCGATGACAGCATCGTCCGCGGCACGACTACTCCCCATGTTGTGAACCTGCTCAAGCAGGCGGGGGCCAGCGAGGTCCATATGAGGATTTGCGCCCCGCCGCTGCGTCATCCGTGCGCACTCGGAGTGGACATGGCCTCGGAATGGGAGCTTATCGCGGCCAGAATGAGCGTGCCTGGGATTCAGGAATACCTTGGGGTCGACTCGCTCGGCTACCTCAGCATAGAAGGTCTCATCGAAGCCGTAGGAGTACCCCGGGAGCTCCTCTGTCTCGCATGTATCAACGGCGAGTACCCCCTTCCCGTACAGATGGGCTTTGCCGGCCTGGGAATGGAAAGCTGACATGGCATCCGGACAAGCAAACGGGGCCGACGCATACGCCTCGGCGGGCGTCGACATCCTGGCTGCCGATGCCATCAAGAGACGCATATCCCGCTTGATCGAGGTTACTCTGGACGAGCACACGCTCGGCATCGGGTCCTTCGGCTCCCTGTTTCGCCTCGGCACATTCTCCGACCCTGTCCTTGTCTCAAGTTGTGACGGCGTGGGCACCAAGCTCAAAATAGCCTCCCTGATGAACACCCACACGACGATTGGACGGGATATCGTCAACCACTGCATCAATGACATCCTCTGCTCTGGAGCCATGCCGCTCTTCTTCCTCGACTACATTGCATCGGCGAAACTTGACCCGGCATGCACTGCGGATATCGTCGCCGGCCTTTCAGATGCCTGCCGCGAGGCGGGGGTTGCCCTCATCGGCGGGGAGACAGCAGAAATGCCGGGTTTCTATATCGAAGGTGTGTAT
Organism: uncultured Dehalococcoidales bacterium; assembly: GCA_964552485.1. Classification (GTDB taxonomy): domain Bacteria; phylum Chloroflexota; class Dehalococcoidia; order GIF9; family AB-539-J10; genus SKVJ01. The sequence goes on from CAZKHH010000002.1 coordinate 20,041, forward strand.
GACCTCGTCGGTTTTGTCGTTGGCGTAGTGGAGCGTGCAGGGGTAATAGACGGAAGCGCCGTACGTGAAGGCGATGTGATTCTCGGTCTTCCCTCATCGGGACTGCACACCAACGGGTATTCGCTCGCGCGCCACGTATTCAATGTGGACAGTAACCCGGCCATCCTCGACCAGATACCTGAAGGATTGCAGCGAACGCTTGGACAGGAATTGCTTGAACCACACCGACCGTATCACACTATCCTGTCTCCCTTTCTCGATAGGGTCCACGCCATTGCGCACATCACGGGTGGCGGGTTTCAAGGCAACATCCCGCGCGTATTGCCAGATGGGCTGGCGGCGCAGGTTGAGACAGGCTCGTGGGAAACCCCTGGGATCTTCAGGCTCATTCAGGCAAGAGGGAATATCACGCGGGATGAGATGTACCGCGTGTTCAACATGGGTATCGGCATGGTGGTCATAACGTCACCGGAGGAGGCGTCACGACTGACAGCCTCTATCCCCGACATGTACAGTATCGGAAGCATCGCCGCGCGCAAGGGCGGCGAACAGGTCATTCTCAGTTAGGGGGCAGAATGAGAGCCATTCTCAGTGTTTCGAACAAAGCAGGAATCGTAGACTTTGCACGTGGCCTGCGGGAACTTGGAGTTGAACTCTACAGCACCGGGGGAACGAAGAAGGCCCTTGACGACTCGGGTATCGAGGTTGCCAGTATCTCGGCTCTTACCGATTTCCCGGAGATACTCGATGGTCGACTCAAGACTCTTCATCCGGCCGTACACGGGGGCATCCTCGCACGGCGTGACCTTCCTGATCACATGTCAGCGCTGGAACAGATGGGCATCGGCACCATCGATCTGGTCATCGTCAACCTGTATCCATTCGTGCAGACTGTGACCCGCACCGGGGTAACACTCGAAGAAGCAATCGAGAACATCGACATCGGTGGGCCGACCATGATTCGCTCGGCCGCCAAGAACTATGAGGCGGTCGCAGTCGTGGTAGACCCTGGCGACTACGAATGGGTCCTCGCTGAACTCAAGGGCGAAAAGCTGGACACATCGGGCCGGCTGAAGCTCGCGCGCAAAGCGTTTCAACACACCGCGAGCTACGATACGGCCATTGCCCAGTATCTGCGCGATGAAGCATTCCCCGAAGACATGACCATCGCGATGAAGAAGGCTTTCGACCTCCGCTACGGCGAGAATCCTCGTCAGCGGGCCTGCTATTACACTATGCAGGACGTGAAAGCGGTAGACAAAGGCCTCGGCGACCTGATCCATCTGAGCGGGCCGGAAATATCGTTCAACAACCTGCTCGATTTCGATTCCGCCCTGAACACACTGGTCGGATTCGCGAAACCTACCGTTGCGGTCTTAAAGCATACAAACCCCTGTGGGCTGGCCAGTAGAGACTCGCTGACAGAGGCGTACGGGCTTGCCCTGTCGGGCGATCCTGTTGCAGCGTTCGGCGGCGTCGTCGCATGCAACAGGCCTGTGGACCTCGCAACTGCCCAGGAGATAGATAAGACCCATTATGACGCCATCATCGCCCCTGACTATGAAGACAAGGCAGTCGCGCTTCTATCGCAGAAGAAGAGTCTTCGAATCGTGAAGGCTCCGTTCCCAGCGGAAGAAGACGACACACTCGAGTTCCGGCACGTTCGTGGAGGGCTTCTCGTTCAGAATCGCGACGTGATAGGTGGTGACGAACTCACGCCCGGGACGGCATCGAAACGGGAACCCACTGCCACGGAGATGGATGATCTCCTCTTCGCATGGAGAGCAGTGAAAGCCATCAAATCTAACGCCATAGCTCTTGTTAAGGACTCCGTACTCGTTGGCATGGGCGCAGGACAACCTTCACGAGTGGAATCAGTCGCCATCGCGATAAAGAAGGCGGGAGAGCGCACACAGGGTTCCGTTCTCGCAAGCGACGCCTTCTTCCCGTTTGCTGACGGTCCCGAGCTTGCACTGGAGGCCGGAGTTACTGCAATGATCGAGCCCGGCGGCTCGGTGCGCGACAACGAGGTGATTGAATCCGTCGATAAGAAAGGGGCTGCCCTGGTCTTCACGGGCGCACGCCACTTCAAGCACTGACACAGACAGCAAGAACACTGGGATGTCACGAGTACTCCTTATAGTCGACATGGTCAGGGGCTTCCTTGAAGAGGACTATCCTCTGTATTGCGGCGCGGGCGCCAGGAGGATTATCCCTGCAGTGGCACAGCTTGCGGAGCGCGAGCGTGCCGCAGGCACGCCCGTCCTGTTCGCATGTGATTGTCACACGCTTGACGACCCTGAGTTCAATCAGTTCCCCCTGCATTGCGTCAGAGGAACAGCCGAGTGTGAGGTGCTTCCCGAACTGGTGGCAGAGACAGACTCGAGGATCGAAAAGGCTACGTTCAGTGCGTTTTCGGACACAAAACTGGTGGACCGTTTGCAGGAACTGAACGCCCGCACACTGGTGATATGCGGCGTCTCCACAGACGTATGCGTTATGCACACCGTGGCCGACGCGCGGAAGCTAGGATATCAAGTGGAAGTACCAGTCGACTGTGTAGCTTCGCTCGACCAGCGCAATCACCTCTTCGCGCTTGACCACATGGAACACGTGCTTGGAGCCCGTCTGACTTCCACCTCCACACCTCCGTTGCGCACGGAATGGAACATACCGGCCGACTGGCTTAGAGGCGATACCGCCGATGTGTACTTCCCGCGAACGGTTGAGATATTGCGTAAGGAAGGCATAAACCCGGTTGTGACGATGGAGGTGTTCCCGCGTCGCGACGGCATTCTATGCGGCATAGAAGAGGCAAAGGAGCTTCTTCGGCAGGTGCTGCCCGCCGGCGAGTCCGAAGTCTGGGCGCTTTCTGAGGGAGACGTCATTTCCAGGAAAGAGATCGCCCTGCGGATCAAAGCACCATACCAATCGTTCGGGGTCTATGAGACATGCTATCTTGGTATTCTGGCGCACTGTAGCGGCTGGGCGACAGCAGCACGTGAGTGCGTGGAGGCAGCCCGCGGAGTGCAGGTCATCAGCTTCGGAGCTCGACATGTTCACCCTTCAGTTGTGAATGTCATGGAATACTCAGCAATCGTGGGCGGCTGCAAAGGCTGTGCGAGCGCTGCGGGAGCGCGCCTTGCAGGACTCGATCCGGTGGGTACGATTCCTCATGCACTGATAATCATCATGGGGTCGACGGCCGCTGCCACACTTGCCTTCGATCGCGAGATGACCGCTGACGTGCCTCGGATAGCTCTGGTGGACACATTCGAAGATGAGGTCAGGGAAAGCGTCGCGGTCGCAAAGGCGATGAAAGGCCGCCTTATGGGAGTACGTCTGGATACACCCTCTGAACGTGGGCGCGTCACAGCCGAACTGGTGAAGGAAGTGCGGGCCTGGCTTGATCTCGAGGGATTTCCGGATGTTCGCATTGCGGTGAGTGGAGGACTTGATCCAGAGAGAATACGATACTTCCTGCGAGAGCGTGCTCCGGTTGATCTCTTCGCCGTTGGAAGCTACATAAGTGACGCGCAGCCACTCGATTTCACAGCCGACCTTCACGAGGTAGATGGCAAGCCAATTGCCAAGCGCGGCAGGATGCCAGGCGTCACTCCGAATGCAAGGCTGAAACGCGTACTCTAGCCCGGCTCTGCGGGCACCGTGTCATCCATCAACGCCAGATTCGAGCCACCCAGCTATAGAATGCAATCTCCCGGACACAGAACAGGCGTCGCCAACCTTCCTTTGCACGTAGGGCATGCTCCGCCCTGGCTGTTCCAACGCATGGCCAGGCTGTCCCGGGAAGTCGTGTCCGTTATCATCCTCGACTCGGGTCCCGATCAAGTGTTGCGCCGGCTGTCTGACCCGTACTGGTTTCAGGCATTCGGTTGTGTCCTCGGTTATGACTGGCATTCGAGCGGCGTTACAACGACCGTGTGTGGCGCACTCAGGGCCGGACTCAAGGGAACGCAGCACGAACTCGGGCTCTATGTCGCTGGCGGAAAAGGGCGAACGGCCCGAGGCACACCTGCTGACATCGAGGCGACGGGCGAGTCGATAGCAGTCGATCCGGCCGGACTGGTGTACGCGAGCAGGCTGTCAGCGAAGGTCGACAATGTTGCGCTGCAGGATGGCTACAGTCTCTATCACCACTCGTTCTTCTTCACAAGAGAGGGTAGATGGGCGGTAGTTCAGCAAGGCATGAACACAACCTCACGGTACGCACGAAGATACCACTGGCTGGGCGAGAAGGTCTCAGACTTCACGAACGAGCCGCAGTCAGCCATATGCTCCTCCGTACGCGCCGCAGCCCTCAATCTCGTCGCATCGGAGAGTGAGCAGACACGCACTGTCATCACGGACATCGCGCGGAACAATGAGCCACACAGGCTGATATCAGAACTGAAGCGGGCCACTCTCTCTATGCCACGCAGTGAATATGTGGCAGCTTCTGACATAAGCATCCCGAGAATAGCACGCACGCTCGAATCCATCGGGCAGCGGCCTCCCAGCACTTTCGAGGGACTACTCGCACTAGACGGCGTTGGACCAAAGACGATGAGGGCCCTGGCCCTGATTTCGGATGTGATCTATAGCACGCCCGCGAGCCTGAGGGATCCCGCCACATTCAGCTTCGCACATGGCGGCAAGGACGGCTACCCTTTTCCCGTTGAGCGGGCGTTATACGATAGGACCATTGAGACACTAGCCGAGGCCGTACATCGCGCGAGGCTGGGAGACAGAGAGAAAGTGGATGCGCTCCGACGACTCGGCTCGACGCACAAGTCTGCCAGGTGAGGAGACCACGGCCGACGGGCGCCCCCTTAGGAGCAGATAGGAGAACAGCACGTGACAGGTTTGGACATCGCGATCGTAATTACGGTACTTCTGGCAGCCACCATCGGCTTCTGGAGGGGGATACTCCGGTCAATTATCGGCATTGCAGGTTTCTTTGCAGGCCTGGTGCTGGCGGCTGCGTGGTACCGCCCGCTGGCTGACGCCCTCTGGCCGAATGAGGGCACATGGGCTTCAGTAGTGAGCTACCTCATTATCCTGCTGGCCATTCTCGTGCTGACCGGCATCATTGCGGGGGTCGTGAGCCGTACAGTCCACGCGACACCATTTGGCATAGTGGACAGGGTGATCGGCTTTGCGGTGGCATTTCTGCTTGCGGTGGCAGCCTGGATAGTGCTACTCGCGCTGGTTCTGGCACTTGCCCCGGGTTCTTCGACCACGATTTCGCAATCGTTTCTCGCACATCTGCTGCTGAGTATGCTCGCAGATACAAGCCCCGCACTTTCGAATGTGACCATGTATTTCTAGCACTGGCCACATCCGAAAGCCGGGAGAATGCGCACTATTCGCCGAGTACGGAATCCAGGATCTTCTTGAGTTCTTTCTTGGGTTTCAGGCCAACCAGTTGCTGCGCCGGCTCGCCATTCTTGAACACGAGCATCGTGGGGATAGCGGCAATGCCATACTTGGCAGCGATGGCGCTGTTGTCCTCCACATTCACCTTCGCAAAACCCACTTTCCCTTCGTACTCGCGAGACAGCTCCTCGATCACCGGTGCCGCAGCCAGACATGGAGCACACCACTGCGCCCAGAAATCGACCAGGACCGGGGTCTCCGCATCCAGTACTTCTGACTTGAAGTTGTCCTCGCCATTAATGGCTTGTACCATCGTTGTCTTACCTCCTCAATCGTGTATAGGGACGTTTATCCCGAGAAGACGCGTAGCCGCCAGGGTTGTCATCTGAGCCACGGTCGCTATCGACTCACCACGCAGCTGCGCCACTCCTTTCAGGCTCCGGACTACATCCACCGGACGCGCCTGATACCTGTCAGAACGACCATACCAGACTGGTGTATCTGTTTCCAATAGGAGACGGTCCAGATGCACGGCCCTTACCGCCCTGCGATGCTCTTCATGGTATTCGACGGCGGGAGTAGCCGAAATGTAGAAGCCAGCCTCCATTATACCCTTGAGGGCACTTGAGAAACCAGTGAACCAGTGAAACACCGCGCGCGTGACGCCGGACTCCAACACCAGGTTAAGGGCGTCCGTCCATGCGTACCGGCTATGGACGAGCACTGGCTTATCATGGACGTGAGCTATCTCCAGAACTCTGCTGAATATGTCCTTCTGCGCATCTTTCGAAAAGGCAGCGACGGTCCGCTTGTGGTAGTCAAGACCCACCTCGCCCAGAGCACACGCGGCATCGATGTTCTCGTCTATGAAGCGGAGTTCGCTGTCCAAGCGTCCCGGATCAGGTTCTGCGATATCGCCAGGATGCAGGCCAAGCGCCGGAAAGACTATGCCGGACCATTGTCGGCACATCTCAAGAATGCGGCTGTTCGCATCAAGGTCAGTGCCAACCGCGATCATTCCAACAAGTCCTTGTGCCTGTGCTTCGGCCACTGCTGCAGACGGGTCCACCAGTTGGTCGAGATGAACATGCGTGTCAAAGACACGCAGAATATCACCCATGCTCGCGCATCCTGCGGCACAAGTCCATAGCATCAGTGGTGGGCTCGTACAGGATCAATGCACCGCGCCCGCCAGGATGTTTGCTGACAAGTCCGGCGCGAACCAACACCCGTAGCATTGTCTCACCGAAGAATCCGGTCAACTGCAGATAATGATCTGGAACAGCTCTCCCGGTCTCCTCATACCTGGCGCATATGCGCTGAAGTAATCTGGCAGGCTCGTGGTCGAGGCTGTGTACCAGTTCCTGCATGGTCTCCGTGCTATGAATCCTCTCCACGAAATCCTCAAATGCTCCCATAAATCATACCTTCCTCATCGTTTGCAGAACGACATTCTAGTCGCATCGACGCTGTTGCGGCAAACGCCCGGTGCTGACCCGTTGACAGTCACACATGGTACTGCTAGTGTGTGACAGTAAGTCATGACAAACTACGACAGCGAGCTGCTCAAGGGAAGCACGGACTTCCTCATACTGAGCGTTCTTGCGGGCGCTCCTACCTATGGATACGACATCATACGTCAGTTGCGCGCCCGAAGCAGCGGCTACTTCGAGTTCAGAGAAGGCACGCTCTATCCAGCATTGCATCGCATGGAGAAGGGTGGGCTGCTAGAGGGACGCTGGCAGAGTCTGCCGGGCGGACAAGAGCGACGCTACTACTACCTCACAGCGCATGGCGCCGAGGCCCTTGAGCGCAGGCGCGCGACATGGGCCGATTTCTGTGCCGCCGTACGTGCGGTACTCACCACGGAATCTCACTGATGTCCGGACGCCCAACCATTCACAACAGGCTCACCGATTTCGTGTGTGCGGTGGTTTCCGCCGTAAGGGTGGATTCCCGCGACCGCACGCTTATCGACCGCGAAGTGCGGGCCCATCTAGAGGATTCCTCAACTGAACTGCAACAATCCGGGCTCGACGAAGAGGAGGCGAAGCGGGCGGCTGTTGTTTCATTCGGTGACGCACGGGCTATCGCGACGGAGCTTGCGGCGATTCATTCGAGTGGAACCTGGCGCGACGCATTCCTCACATCGCTGCCTCACTTGCTTGTCGCCCTCCTTCTCACCGCTTATTTCAGGAGCAGCGTGGAATGCGCCATTGCGTTTGCTGTCGTTGCGAGCATTGGTGTAGTCCATGCCATTCAGAAGAAAGCTCCTCCTTGGTCCTTCAGCTGGCTCGGCTACTGGCTCCTCCCCGTCATACTCGTTGCCTTCATGCTGCTGGGCGCCACACGCTGGTGGGCCCTGGCGGGCGTCGCCTACACGCCGGCAGCTCTCCTCATCATCATCTATGTCATCAAGCGCACCGCATCCCGAGACCTGCTCTATGTATCACTGATGTTAGCACCCTGGGTGGTAGTCTCGGCGTGGTGTGTCGCCACCCACAATCTGTCGGACCTTCAGCGCGGCACTGTAAACGCCTACGGACTGCATGGCTATGGAAGAGACATGGTGGGGACGTTTGTCGCCCTGGCGATTTCAAGCTTCGTATTTGCCCGCCTGGGCCCACGGTGGGCCAAGGCGCTCGCGCTGCTTGTGCCACTGGCGATGGTGTTCGGCTACATTACGTTCCGATGCTCGGACACGCTGACTCCATGGGGCTGGCTCGTCTCAGCCATCGCCATGGTGCTGATATCGGTGCCTACAGTGCGGGAATTCTGGGAGTGATCGTATCAGGCTTCGCCCCAGAGAGGAGCCTGTCTTGTCTCCAGACGCGTGAATGGCAGACCCAAGTGTTCATACGCACGGCGCGACGCCACCCTTCCACGCGGCGTGCGGTCAATGAATCCGAGTTGCAACAGATAGGGTTCGTACACATCGGTTATGGTGTCTGCATCCTCGCTCACCGAGGCCGCGATGGTATCCAACCCCACCGGACCACCATCAAATTTGTCGATAATGGTTATCAGAAGTTTACGGTCAATCTCATCAAGCCCAACCGCATCAACGCATAGCCTGGAGAGTCCTTCTTCAGCAACCGGCTTCGTGATTGTGCCTTCCGCAACCACTTGCGCGTAATCACGCAGTCGACGCAGAAGCCGATTGGCAACGCGGGGTGTGCCGCGCGAGCGACTCGCCACCAGTTCGAGCCCCTGATCATCAGCCGGCACGCCCATGATTGAGGCGGACCGCTTGAGGATCGCAAGGATCGCTTCTTCGTCATAGAAATCGAGGTGACATGCAATACCAAAGCGGTCGCGCAAAGGTGGGCTGAGTAGAGAGAACCGCGTGGTTGCACCGATTAGTGTGAATGGCGGCAGGTTAAGTCGCAGTCCGCGTGCTCCAGGCCCCTTGCCCAGGAAGATATCGAATACGAAATCCTCCATGGCAGGATAGAGCTTCTCTTCGACAACGCGACTGAGCCGGTGGACTTCATCGATAAAGATGACATCCCCTTCGTGCAGATTCGTGAGCACCGCGGCAAGATCACCGGGGCGCTCAACAGCAGGCCCGGACGTCACCTTTATGTTCACGCCCAGTTCACAGGAGACGATATGCGCGAGAGTTGTCTTTCCGAGTCCAGGTGGACCGTGCAGAATCGTATGGTCGAGGGGTTCGCCACGCTGCTGTGCGGCAGCGATGGCGATCCCGAGATGTTCCTTTACCCTGGACTGGCCAATGAACTCTTCAAGACGTTGAGGACGCAAGCTGTATTCAGCCGGTGCGTCCTCAGTCGACGAATTGCCGGATATTACGCGTCCTTCTTCGCCTTCGTCGTTGCGAGCCATACTCCCTCAGCTCCGGGGAACCCGGCCCTGCCGGGTCCACATGCCCTACGCGGTGAGCAGGCCGCTCATCTCCTCGTCTTCTTCTTCCGCAGGCGGCAACGAGAGCCTGCTTTCGTCCTGAGTACGTTCCTGCGAAGGTATCAGCTTACCAAGGATAACGTTCTCCTTGAGTCCCCTGAGCTTGTCCACTTTACCACGAAGCGCGGCGGCGGCCAGAACCCTATTGGTCTCCTGGAACGATGCTGCTGCAAGCCAGCTATCCTTATTAAGGCTCGCCCGGGTGATGCCAAGCAGTACTGCCTGTGCCGTCGCAGGTTCGCCTCCTTCGGCAAGTATCCTCGCGTTAACCTCATCATAGTCGAAGCGGTCGACCAGTTCGCCTGGGAGAAGTTCCGTGTCTCCGGACGATATGACCTCAACGCGCCTCAACATCTGCCTCACTATAGTAGCAACGTGCTTGTCATGGATGCTGACCCCCTGCGAACAGTACACTCGCTGAATCCCGTCAATAATGTACTGCTGCGTGGCTTCCTTGCCCATGATGCGCAAGATGGAGTGCGGATTGATAACGCCCTCGGTAAGCTGCATTCCGATGTGGACAGGGTCTCCCGTCCGGACGGTCAGCCGGGCGCCGGCCGGTATCGGATATTCACGCTCTTCAACCTCTTCGTAGGAAACACGCACGACGCCGGTCTCAACCTTTGCCCTTCCGGAGACTCTGGCAACACTCTCATACCCGCCGGCTGTCGCAGGAAGGTGCGCCTCTTCTTCCCCGGCATCCTTCACGGAAGGACGGAACAAGACAGCGCCGACCTCAATAACCTGGCCATCTGAGACAACCACCTCGGCTCCCTTCGGAATCGGGTATTCATCCTCGTACGTGGTGGAATTGGATATCTTAACGATGCGCGCATCTTCGGACTCGATAACCGTCGCGACACCGTCAATGGCCGAGAGCACTGAACGACCCTTAGGAGTACGCGCCTCGAAGAGTTCTTCCACTCGCGGCAAGCCGGTCGTAATATCGGTACCGACAACGCCACCCGTGTGGAATGTTCGCAGGGTGAGCTGAGTGCCGGGTTCGCCGATACTCTGTGCGGCGATTACACCCACCGCAGTTCCCAGCTTCGCCGCTGCCCGGGTCGCAAGGTCACGGCCATAGCAGTACTGGCAGATGCCAAACCTGCACCGGCACGTAAGAGGAGAGCGTACAAGTACACGCTCAATGCCTGCTTCGACAAGCTTCCTCGCCTTATCTTCATCGATTTCTTCATTGCGGTCGACTATCTTCTCGGCCGAGCGCGGGTCCATAACGGCATTGGCCGCATAGTAGCCAAGCAGGCGCTCGCTGAACGGAGGCAGATTGCCACCGCTATTGCTCGCTTCAATCCAGACTCCTTCATGCGTCCCGCAATCAACCTCCGTCACAATCACGTCCTGAGACACGTCGACCAGTCGCCGTGTCAGGTAGCCTGAGTCGGACGTTCTCAGAGCGGTGTCGGCAAGACCTTTGCGTGCGCCATGCGTGGAGATGAAGTACTCCATGGGTGACAGACCTTCACGGAAACTCGATTTGATCGGGAAGTCGATGATTTTTCCCGCAGGGTCAGTCATAAGACCACGCATGCCGGCCATCTGGCGTATCTGCGAGATGTTACCCTTAGCGCCAGAGGTCGCCATCATGTAGATGGGACCGTACCGGTCAAGAGACTTGGAGACGTCTTCAAGTATCTTGTCAGTTGCCTCCATCCACACCTGGACAACGTTCTCGTAGCGCTCGTCCTCGGTTATGAATCCCCGGGCGAACTGGTCCTCGATAACGGCCACCTGCTGGTCGGCATCCTCAAGGATAGCGGCCTTTCCGGGCGGTTCCTCGATATCACTCATAGCGACGGAGACCCCCGATTTGGTTGCATAATTGAACCCCATAAGCTTCAGGTTATCGAGTACTGCCGCCGTGGACTCGTGTCCGAGAATACGCACGCAGTCCGAAACCAGCGAGCGGACCGCCGACTTATTCATGGTCTTATTCTGGAAGCGCAACTGCGGTGGAAGCGCGTCATTGAAGATAATTCTGCCGACCGTCGTCTGCAATCTCTGGCCCTCGTACCGCACTTCGATTTCCGAACCCAGTTCGACGATGCCCGATTCATAGGCAAGCTTCGCATCTTCCATGCTGCTGAATACTTTGCCTGCTCCCTTCGAATGCGGCTTGGGAATCGTCAGGTAGTAGCAGCCCAGCACCATGTCGAGACTGGGAGTAGTAACAGGACTGCCGTTACTGGGCAGCAGCATGTTGTACACGCTCAGCATTCTCTCGCGCGCTTCTCTCACAGCCGCTTTTGACAGCGGCACATGCACCGCCATCTGATCCCCGTCGAAGTCGGCATTGAAAGCGGTGCAGACGAGGGGATGCAACTGGAACGCATCGCCGTCGATCAGCACTGGCTCAAACGCTTGAATACTCAAGCGGTGCAACGTTGGTGCGCGATTCAGCATGACCGGTCGCTGTTTCACGACCTCCTGTAGCAGTTCCCAGACCTCGGGGCGGGCACGCTCAACCTGTCTGCGCGCAACTTTCACGTTGTTCGCAAAGCCCTTCTCCATCAGCTTATGCATGATGAATGGCTTGAACAGTTCGAGCGCGACACGCCTCGGTATTCCGCACTGGTGCAGTTTCAGTTCCGGGCCGACAACGATAACCGAGCGTCCGCTATAGTCGACTCGTTTCCCGAGCAGGTTCTGCCGGAATCGGCCCTGTTTGCCGGCAAGCATTGCAGACAGGGACTTGAGCGCATGGTTGTTGCCAGTCGTCACAACTCGGCCACGACGACCGTTGTCCACAAGCGCGTCAACAGCCTCCTGAAGCATCCGTTTTTCGTTTCTGATAATGGCCTCAGGCGCACCCAGGTTCATCAATCGACGAAGGCGATTGTTACGGTTGATGACGCGCCTGTACAAATCATTCAGGTCGCTTATGACGAAACGACCCCCATCGAGTTGGACCACGGGTCGGAGCGACGGCGGAAGAACGGGCAGTACAGTCAGGATCATCCATTCCGGACGATTGCCGCTCTCCTTCAGTGCCTCGACGAGCTGAAGCTTTTTGCTCACTTTGTCGTACTGCTGGCGGGAGGCGGTGCGAACATCTTCGAGCAGCTTGTCATGGAGCTTCTCTATATCGAGGTTGCTGAGAACGTCAAGCACCACCTCTGCACCCATGCCCGCTTCGAACAGGTCGCTGTGCTTCTCATGGAGCTCGCGATACTCCTCTTCGGTGAGGAGTTTGTTCGGCTTCAGGTCGCGGAGCTTATCCACTTGCTCCGTTTCGCCGCTCTCCATCAGGTCTTTGACCCTGGCCTCGAGGCCATCCTGGTCAACCGACTTGATGAGATACCGGGCGAAGTAGATAACCGATTCAAGGTTCTTGGGAGAGAGGTCAAGCAGGATACCAAGCCAGCACGGAACCAGCTTGGCGAACCAGATATGGGTGACAGGCGCGGCCAGTTCGATATGACCCATGCGCTCGCGTCGAACGCTTGAGTGAGCCACTTCGACACCGCACTTATCGCATATGACGCCCTTATAGCGAATCTTCTTATACTTGCCGCAATGGCACTCGTAGTCCTTGACAGGACCGAATATTCGCTCGCAGAAAAGGCCGTCTCTCTCCGGCTTTAGCGTGCGGTAGTTGATCGTCTCAGCCTTGGTCACTTCGCCGTGAGACCAGCTTCTGATCTGCTCGGGCGAGGCAAGACTTATCTGTATTGCGCTGATGTCCTCAAATTGGACCATATGTTCAAAGACCTCTCTATAGTTTTGCCCTGAGGCGGGGCTTCGCCTCACCGATAATGCTTATCTTCTCTTCTTCCTCGTTGAGTAGCTCGACCGCGAAACACATCGCTCTCAGCTCCATAAACAGGACCTTACAGGCCTCGGGGATGCTCGGGCTTTGCACATCCTCGTTCTTGATGATAGATTCGTACGCCCGTGCCCGACCGACAATGTCATCGGATTTCACGGTCAGCATCTCCTGCAGGATATGAGCGGCGCCATAGCCCTCAAGGGCCCACACTTCCATCTCACCGAACCGCTGTCCGCCGAACTGGGCCTTACCGCCGAGCGGCTGCTGGGTGATAAGGGAGTACGGCCCGGTTGAACGGGCGTGCACCTTATCTTCTACGAGGTGGATGAGCTTCATCATGTAGACACCGCCGATGGTTACGGGCTGGTCAAATGGCTCGCCCGTCTTGCCGTCGCGAATAATCATCTTTCCGAACGTCGGAGGATAAACCCGCTTCTCCTCGTAGAGTTTCTTGGCCAGTTTGCCCAGTTCCTCATCGGAGAACAAACGCGCATCAATACCCTGCTCTTCCAACCAGAGAATCAACGCCACGCGCTTGGCGCTTCCGACTTTGGCCACATCCATCACTTCGCTGGCCTGGAACCCGTGTTGCTCGAGCCATACACTCATTTTCTCGATGTTGGTGGCCATTGCCACACCGGGAGTGATGTCAACAGCCTGGGCACGCCAGGCAATCCAGACCCGGCACAGCTCATCTTCGATCTCAGCAGTGTTGGCACCACCGAAGATGGGGGTTACCGCACGGAATCCATAGATGCGTCCGGCCCATCCGAGATGCGCTTCGAGCACCTGGCCGATGTTCATTCTGGAGGGTACGCCGAGTGGATTGAGTACAACATCAACCGGCGTACCATCAGGAAGAAACGGCATATCCTCTTCAGGAAGGACGATTGAAATAACGCCCTTGTTACCGTGCCGCCCCGACATCTTATCGCCGATGGACAGCTTCCGCCGCTGCACCACCCACACGCGTACCAATCTGTTGACGCCCGCAGGCAACTCGTCGTGGTTTTCGCGTGAGAATATCCGCATCGACAACACCCGTCCCCTGGCTCCGGGAGGCATACGCAGTGAGCTATCCTTCACGTCGCGCACCTTCTCGCCGAAGATTGCCCGCAGCAATTTCTCCTCGGTGGACGGCTCCGTTTCGCCCTTCGGTGTTATCTTGCCGACGAGGATATCGCCCGGCTTGAGCTCGGCGCCGATCCGTACAATGCCCGTGTCATCGAGATTCCCGAGGCTATCTTCGCTCACGTTCGGAATATCACGGGTAATCTCCTCGGGTCCGAGCTTGGTGTTACGTTCCTGTGTCTCATACTTCTCTATGTGAATAGACGTATATACGTCGTCTTTCACGAGTCGCTCGCTCACGATGATGGCATCTTCGTAATTGTAACCACGCCAGCTCATGAACGCGCAGATGACGTTCCGTCCGAGCGCAAGTTGTCCCCCATCGATCGAAGAACTGTCTACGAGATTGTCGCCCTTGTGCACCTTATCGCCCTTTCGGACCCTGGGGCGCTGGTCGATGCACGTGCCCTGATTGGTACGGTGGAATCTCTCGAGCTTGTACGTGTGAGGATCACCATTATCATCCTCGATCACTATCTCCGAGCCGGTCACGGACGTTACGGTACCGTTAATTTTCGCAAAGAGCGCCTGTCCGCTGTATCGCGCTACCTCGCTCTCCATCCCGGTCGAAGCAAGCGGCGCTTCCGGTCGCAGCAGAGGGACGCCCTGCCGCTGCATGTTGGATCCCATGAGCGCCCTGTTTGCATCATCGTGCTCCAAGAACGGAATAAGCGAAGCAGAGACGCTGAATATCTGTTTGGGCGATACATCCATGAGGTCGACCTTGTCATGCGTCTCACGGAAGTACCGTGGTCCGCGTTTCACGTCGACTTTCTCATCTATGAACTCGCCACGCTCGTCGAGGCGTACATTTGCTTCCGCAATGCTGTACTGCTCTTCTTCGTCCGCCGTCAGGTTAATCACTTCAGTGGACACGTACGGAACAATGGCGAGCATCTGTACCGGCAGTCGGGCGATGCGGCTTGCGACCTCCGAGGAGATGCGCCCGCCAGCCTTCGCAATGATTTCGCCTTTTTCATCGGCAATATCCTGCTTCGGCATTCTGCCAACCAGTTCTCCGGAATCGCTCTGCACCTCGTGTACCACCTTGCGGTACGGGGTCTCAACGAAACCGAACTTGTTGATAGAGGCGTACGTCGCGAGGGAGCCTATGAGACCGATGTTCGGTCCTTCAGGCGTTTCGATCGGACATACGCGCCCGTAGTGGGAATGGTGCACATCACGCACTTCGAATCCGGCACGCTCCCTTGAAAGACCACCGGGGCCCATGGCGGAAAGCCTGCGCTTATGAGTAAGCTCAGCAAGAGGGTTCGTCTGGTCCATGAACTGCGACAGCTGGGATCGGCCGAAGAACTCCTTTATTGCAGCCGTGACAGGCCTGATGTTGATGAGAGCCGAAGGAGTGGCCGCATCCGAGCCAAGGATACTCATGCGCTCCTTGACCGCGCGTTCCAGCCTGAGCAGTCCCACACGGAATTGATTCTGCAGCAGGAACCCTACACCCTGCGCACGCCTGTTGCCCAGGTGGTCGATATCATCCGGCGTCTCGTTGCCATTGTTCAGCAGCATGATGTGCCGCATTATCTGAACAAGATCCTCGGGCGTCAGTCCCAGGTAGTCGTTGGGCACCTCGACACCCAGCTTCTTGTTCAGTTTGTACCGGCCTACTTCACCCAGGCTGTACCGGCGCGGATTGAAGAGGAAGTTGTTCAAAAGCGTCTTGGCGCTATTAAGGCTGGGCGGTTCTCCCGAGGAGAGCTTGCGATAGATATCCACCAGGGCGTCAGCCTGGCTCCGGATATGAGAATCACGCTCGATCGTAGAAGTCACATAGTCATGTTCGGGACTGACTTCGACGTCCTTATAGAGTTCGCGGATTTCTTCATCGGTACTGTAACCGACTGCCCGTAGCAGCGTGGTTGCTGTCAGTTTGCGCTTCCCGCTCACGCGCACCGAGATGACGTCTTTGGCGGACGTATCGAAATCCAGCCATGCTCCACGTTCAGCCACCAGCTTAGCGTAGCCAAGTTCTCGACCGCTTAATGGATCACGGATATGTGTGAAATAGACGCCCGGGAAGCGGGTCAACTGACTGACCACAACCCGCTCGGCGCCGGAAATGATGAACGTACCGGCATCCGTCATAAGCGGGAAATCACCGAAGAAGAGTCGCTCCTCTTTGATCTCTCCGGTCTCCTTGATGAGCAAACGCACCTGCACCCGAAGGGGCGCCGAATACGTCATCCCTCGCTCAAGGCACTCTTCAACGGAGTGCTTCGGTTCGTCGAACTCATAATCGACAAAATGGAGCTCAAGACGGTTCCTCGTATAGTCCCGGATAGGAGATATCTCCTCGAAGAGTCGTCGCAGTCCCTCCTCTTGAAACCACTTGAAGGAATCCAACTGGACGTGTACGAGATTGGGGACCTGGATAACCTCCGGGTGTTTCGCGAAGGAACGGACGACAGGATGGGAGGGAGTAGCAGACACAGACATAGCACACTCCTGCAACACAGTAAGTTTTTACGAAACAGTCTCTTTCAAAGGCGCAAAGGTAGGAAGAATCACGAGAGGGGTGGGGCGAAATGAAGCATTCTCATGCTGCGACCAACTACTATAGCACCGGTACGAGTGACTGTCAAACAAGAACCAGGTTCACCGGCTGCCGCCCGAATCGAGAACACGGTTCTTGAGTCCATACAGTACCGAAATAGCCTCCAGCGGGGTCATGGAATCGACATCCATATCCGCTATTTCGCGAGCAAGCCCCGGGTCGGACGGAAACATTGGCAGCTGTGCGACGTTACTCACAACCGGATGTCGCCCTGTCACCGGGCCTTCACGCGCGGACGCCTCGAGTGCGTCAAGCACATTTCGGGCTCTCGCGACAACGGCTTTGGGAAGCCCGGCGAGTGTCGCTACATGAATACCGTAGCTGCGGTCGCCTGCTCCCGGCGCAATCTGGTGAAGAAGCCTGACTTTGCCAGCCTCCTCCACAACCAGCACATTGTAGTTTCGCACACGGGGCAGGTGCTCCGCCAATTCCACCAGTTCGTGGTAGTGTGTAGCAAACACAGTCTTTGCCCCGAGGGTCGGTGCATTGTGGATGTGTTCCGCAACTGCCCATGCGATAGAAATGCCATCATAGGTGCTTGTCCCTCTGCCAATCTCGTCAAGGACGATGAGCGAACGCCGGGTCGCATGATGCAGGATATTGGCGGTCTCGATCATCTCTACCATGAAGGTGGATTGCCCGGATGCAAGATCTTCCTGCGCACCTACCCGTGTAAAGATGCGGTCCACGATCCCGATGCTCGCCGACTTTGCAGGCACGAAGCTCCCTGTCTGCGCCATAAGAACAATCAATGCAACCTGTCGAAGATAGGTGGACTTTCCAGCCATGTTCGGGCCGGTCAAGATGACAATCTGGCAGTCGTCATTGGATAGTTCTGAGTCGTTCGGAACAAACGTGCCCGAGTCGAGTCGCGCTTCGACTATCGGGTGTCGTCCACCACGAACTGTGATGTCGTCTCCCGTATGCAACGTCGGCCTGACATAGTTGCGATCTGCGGCGACCTCAGCCAATGCACAGCACGCATCGATACTCGCAACCGCGCGTGAAACCGAGACCACAACCTCGGAATATCCCGCAAGCTGCTCACATACCTGGAGAAACAGGCTCTCTTCGAGAGCCGCCAACTGATCGTTTGCGGTCAATATATGCGACTCGTACTCCTTCAACTGTGGTGTGAAGAAACGCTCCGCCTCGGCGAGCGTCTGTTTTCTCTGATACTCATCAGGCACGGCAGACAGATTCGTGCGCGAGACTTCGATGTAGTAGCCAAATACACGGTTGTAGCCTACTTTAAGCGTCTTGATGCCCGTCCGCTCGCGCTCACTCTTTTCCAGTTCGGCCAGATATGTCTTCGCATCACGCGCTGTTGCGCGCAGCCTGTCTAACTCATCAGAGAACCCTTCCCGGATGACTCCGCCCTTTTCCAGTGAGCCCGGCTCCTCAGCAATGGCGGTCTGAAGCAGCGCGACCGCCTCAGAGACAGGATGCAGCCTGCCTTCCAATCCGTCAGGCATCTCACCAACCGCCTCTCGCAGGGATGGTATGGCGCTGAGGCTCGCACGCAAGCCCGCCAGATCTCTTGGAACCGCGCGCGAGGACACCACCCGGTTCATCACGCGTTCGATATCCCCCATGCCGGATAGAATCCGGCGCGTCTCCTGTCGACGCAGTAAGTCCGAGAAGAACGAGTCGACGACGTCCTGCCGAGCTTCCAGTGAGCCCAGGTCGAGCAGCGGCGCCGCAATCCACGCCCGCAACAGCCGCCCGCCCATAGGAGTGAGCGTTTCATCCAGTATGGAGAGGAGCGAAACCTCGGCCTCTCCCCATCGACCACCTTCGAACAACTCCAGGTTCCTCAACGTCTGGACGTCGAGTGTCATGAACGCGTCGGTGGAATAGGTTGAGAGCGCGGTCACAAGGCGAAGCAATTGCTTCTGCGTCTCCGAGAGATAGTGAAGCAGTGCCCCTGCGGCTTCGACAGCCAGAGGCATACCGCGGCAACCGAAGCCATCGAGTGTGGCGACCTCGAAATGCTCAAGCAGTAGACGCAGAGCAACGTCGTTCTCAAACCAGTACGGGTCGAGCGGCGTGACTGGCAAACTCTGCGACAAGGCCTCTTCACCTTCAGGCACGAGCACCTCGGCGGGCTGAAGTCTCGCCAACTCGCATTCCACCTGTCCACATGGGATCTCGGAAACCGCGAATTCTCCAGTGGTAATATCGGCATACGCCACTCCAGCACGTTCACCACGTACACACATGCTGACGAGATAATTGTTGACCTTGGACTTAAGCAGAGATGGTTCGAGCACCGTCCCCGGAGTGACCACGCGTATCACGTCACGCTCTACAAGACCGTTGCCCGCCGGTGTCAACTGCTCGCAGACGGCCACCTTGTAGCCGCGACTGATGAGCCGACTGAGGTAGTTTTCCAGCGCATGGAACGGGATGCCGGCCATCGGCACCTTGTTGTCTTTCCCCATTTCGCGCGAGGTAAGGACTATGTCAAGCTCGCGTGAGGCAATCTTCGCATCCTCATCGAATGTCTCGTAGAAGTCTCCAAGGCGAAAGAGCACGAGCGCTCCTGGATGCTTCTCTTTTACCCTGAGATATTGACGTCGAAGAGGGGTAACGGCCATCGCCGCTATTGTATCGCAGCAGTCGCGTTGTAACGAACGAGGTCGCCTGCTATGATGCAATCAAGGCGTCAGTACAATGACAGCAGAGGTGAATGTCCGCATTGAACTGACCAAAGTCGCGGAGCCCGGGCCGCAATGGTTTGAGAATCTGGCCAGGGACATTCTGGAGGCAGAGAAAGTCTCGCCTCCTTACGAGGTCAGCATTGTCCTGGCGGGCCAGCAGAGGGTACATCATCTCAATCGCCTCTACCGCGACGTCGACTCTCCCACCGATGTAATCGCCTTCTACACTACTCAGACCGAGGCCGAGGAATTCGTTCTTCCGGATGATGGCGTCACGCACCTTGGCGACATCGTCATCTCCTATCCTCAAGCTGTGGAACAGGCACAGGAGGAAGGTCATTCGACCATACAGGAACTGACGCTGCTGGTGATACACGGTTTGCTGCATCTGCTCGGCTACGATCATGAGGTTCCGGAGGAATCGGCCCTGATGCGCAGCCGCGAACGACAGTTGCTCGAGTCCTTCCGAACGCGCTACTACGAATAGGTTGACAGAGCAACCGTCTCAGGGAAGTCAACAACGAAGTCGAGACAATGGGAGCGAACCGGATTCATGTCTCACAAACGGCCGTGACATCTCACGAATCACATGCACGCCCGGGGCCAGCGGCACGATGCAGGCAGTCACAATAGCAGCCATGGACGTTGTCGATTTCATCGAGTCGCTCAACCAGGTACTGTGTAGCCGTACGGGCAGCTGACAACCCACTCGTCACCTGACCTCGACTAGATGTCAACTCGCCGCGGCTCAACACGGCATTTCTCGGCAGTCACAATCGACTGAATCCGGCCTACCACGTCATCAATTCGTCCGGGATAACTGGTGACTACGTAGTCGAAAAGCGACAACTGCCTGTACTCCTCTGCCGCCTTTCCGAGGCGTGTCGCGAGCGCTTCCGGTGTCTCGCTGTGGCGACTCCGAAGCCGGCGTTCCAGTTCCTCCATCGACGGGGGACGGATGAAAATGAGTGCCGCACCCGGCACGGTGCGCCTGATCGTGGCGGCACCCTGTACATCCACCTTCACAACAACATCCCGGCCGGTTGCCAGTGCGTCACGGACCGCCTTGCGCGGGACACCGTAGAAATTATCGTACACCTTAGCCCATTCAAGCAGTTCGTCGGCTTCCACCATCCGTTGGAACTCCTCCACGGATACGAAGTTGTAATGGATGCCAGGCACTTCAGTGGCGCGGCATTCACGGGTTGTAATAGTCACAACAAAGCTGAACGGGAGGTGTCTCTCTTTCATCCGTTCAATTACGGCATCCTTGCCTGCACCGGAAGAGCCGGAGACGACGAGAAGGAGAGAGGGAGATTCGCGGGGGATGAAGCTGTCGCACTCCATGATACAGGTGGTTGTGGCGCGCCACGCCACACAACGCGGTCCTATTCTATCATGGCCTGAGACGCCGACCCGCTGCGTAGCCCGCGACATCACCGAGCGGCACCGCGATACTGAGCGCGAACCCCACGAGCGGCAACGCAGATTTCATCGGGACAGCAAGCGCCGGCAGTCCTCCCGCAAACCCGAAAGCTCCTCCGATGCATACGCCCATGAAGGCTGCGCGGCTGCCGGGCCGCCATCGCTCATTGGCCAGCAGACCAACAAGAACCGGGCCAACGACCCCGGATGTGAACACGGAGTACGCGAACATGAGCGACTGGATGACACCATGAAGCGACAGCGCGAGCAACAGTGACAAGATTCCGAGCGCAGCCACGGAGATACGGGAGACGAGTACAGCGCGCTTCTCACTGAGCGACCATTTTCGCCCAATTACATCATCCGCACATACCACTCCCTGCCCCAGGAGAGTGCTGTCCGCAGATGACATCAAGGCACCCATAAGCGCCACGAAAAGAAGTCCGGCGACAGCCGGAGGCAGGCCATTGGCCATTATCCAGGGAAGCGCTTCCTCAGCCGGGATGCCGGGCGCACGTACGCCGGCCATCAGACCAATGAGCGCTACAAGTGCCGCTGCCGGGACCACGAAAGCTGCTGCGTAGAGTACGGCACGTTGCGCTGTAGCGGCGTCCCGGGCAGATAGCACGCGCGTGTAGATATCCGGTCCCACCACATACACGGAGCCTACGAGAACAGCCATCCTGAGCAGCTCCACCCAGCCGAACGATGCGCTCACCGGAAAGCTCAGTGCGCCGGCTGGCAGTGCACCGGGAAGTGCCGCCAGCATGGCACCGTCGAGGAGCAAGGCCACAGCAGCAGCAACCAGTCCCAGAAGTATGAGCACGCCCTGCAGCGCATCGGTCCTGAGTATCGCCCGTTGCCCGCCTATCACAGCGTATGCCACAAGCACCGCCGTGAACGCGATCATCCAGCCGTTCACGTCACCGACTCCCAGGAATCCTGCGACACGGGCAGCAGCGACGATCTGACCGCTGACGACGCCGGTCCACGCGACGACGATTAGCACCGCGACCAGCACCGAGACGCCGCGACCGTAGAGCTGCTCTACAAGACCGGGTAACGTGTACACAGCGTGAGCGCGTATCCTTCGTGCGAAGAAAAGCGCCAGGACCACCAGGCCGCCTGCACCAACCAGAGTCCACCACGCGCCCGTGAGTCCGTGTTCGTAGACAAGTCCAGCGACGCCTATGGTTGCCGAACCTCCCACCACAGTGGCGAAGAGAGAACCCGCGATGATGAACGCGGTTCCGCGACGGCCCGCGACGAAGTAATCGCTTCGGGATGCCGGAGATCTGCCAGTGGAAATGCCGATGGAGAAGAAGAGAAGGAGGACGAACAGAAACAGAAGGACCGGCACGCTCATGTTTCCTCGTAAAGGCAGTCGCCCGCGAATACGGTCGAATTCGCGCCATCCGCTGCCCGCACGATGAGCGCGCCGGAGTCAGCGATATCAACCGCGAGGCCCTTCACCTGTCTCTCCCCCTGCTGTATGCAGACCTGGCGACCAAGGGTATCGCTCATCTCTTTCCATGCCTCGAGGATGGCAGGTGAATCGAGCTCTCGAAGGTACTGCAGCAGCCGGGTCACAAGCTCGCGTGTGAGCTGCACACGGTCGACAGGCTTCCCCACCAACTCGGTGAGAGATATCGAATCCGGCACTGCGTCACCGACAGGA
Source organism: uncultured Dehalococcoidales bacterium (assembly GCA_964552485.1). Lineage (GTDB taxonomy): Bacteria > Chloroflexota > Dehalococcoidia > GIF9 > AB-539-J10 > SKVJ01. Next base: position 42,600 of record CAZKHH010000002.1, read on the forward strand.
ATGTTGACATTCATGCCGATGCCGACATTGATATAGTGCACCGTATCACTCTCGGCCTCCATCTCCGAGAGGATGCCACACACTTTCTTCCCGTCGATGAGGACATCGTTGGGCCACTTGACGCGTGCAGGCACGTTCAACATCGTCTGCAACGTCGTTGCCACAGCGACCGAGGCGAAGAGATTCGCCCTGGGGGCCACGGCAGGAGCGACCCGCGGACGGGTGATTGCAGTCAGGTAGATGCCGCCGGAGGGCGACACCCATGTGCGCCCGAGGCGGCCCCTTCCCTGCGTCTGTCTCTCGGCGACGACAACCGTGCCTTCATCCGCTCCACTCCTGGCCAGTTCACGGGCGAGAGGCATCGTTGATTCGATCTCGACGAGGTGATGGACATGCGACTCCCAGCCCGGAAACTCCCCGGGCAGCAGCAGGTCCGGCGTGGAGACCAGGCTGTAGCCCCGGGGAGAGGACTCGATGCCGTAGCCTTGACGGCGCAATTCCCGGACGTGCTTCCATATCGCAACACGGGATATTCCCAACTGCCTGCTCAGGGTTTCCCCTGACACAGTGGTTTCTGATTCACGAAGAGCCGCGAGCACGCGATAGAGGGCGTTAACCATGTGGAGATGACAGGTTAACCAAGCCGACCATTGCCGGTCAAGGCACGAATGGCACAGGCGTGGCTGGACAGTGGGCCATGCTAACGCGTATCCTTTCACTGCTTCGACATGGAAATCATCTGGTCAGGACATTCCTGCTTCACTCTTCGCGGCAAAGAGACCACCCTGGTCATCGACCCTTGCGCGCCGCCACTCGGGTGTGCGCAGAAATGGGGCTCGCCACAGGCGGTACTCATCAGCCACGAACACGGGGGACACTCCAATCTTGAGGGTTTCGCCCGCAGCGGCTGCGACCCGCAGGTCTTCACAGGGGCGGGAGAGTACGAAGTCGGAGGAGCGTTCATCACCGGAGTCCCGACATATCATGACTCTGAGAATGGCTCCGAGAAGGGCCGGAATACCGCCTACTCGATCGAGATGGAAGGGCTTCGCATATGCCACCTCGGCGACCTCGGGCATCCGCTCTCTGCCACCGCGGTGCGCGAACTAGGGCACGCAGATGTCCTGTGCGTACCGGTCGGAGACGTATCCACCCTGAGCGTGAGCGAGGCCCGTGCGGTCACGAAGGCACTGCAGCCACGCTACATCCTGCCGATGCATTATCAGTCTGAGGCGCGCCCCGAACTGGAACCAGTCGACACCTTCCTTGCGGCCATGGGAGTCCAGCAGGCAGAGACACGCCAGAAGCTGAATGTCACAACTACGAACCTGCCGCTCAATCCACAGGTGCTCGTGCTCGGCTGTGAGTCACGCGCAGGTTAACCCCACCGTTCCGTGCCAGCCTTTGACACACCGATTCCGCCTTCCTACAATGCACTGACGTATGAGTCTTGCTTCCCGTCTCTACTCGCTCCAGGTAACTGACACGCAGCTTCGCGACACGCAGCGCAGACTCAGAGACATCACCCGGCGCCTCGAGCACAATGAAGAGCTTGCTACCGCTGAAGCTGCTCTCGGCAGGAAAGAGGAGGAGCTTGAGGCAGCACGGAAGGCTCAGCGCACGCTTGAGTATGAAGTCGAAGATCTCTCGGCCAAAATCAAGGACGTCAGTGACCGACTGTACGGCGGCCGGGTTACAAACACCAAGGAACTGATGGGCCTCGAGCAGGACCTGCAGAGCCTGAAACGACGCAGGAGCAAGCAGGAAGAGCTGCTCATCGATGCCATGGACACCGCCGAGCGGCTGGAGGCTTCGGCCCAGGCGGCCCGTAAAGAGACCGAGCGGCTGCGGGCTGCATGGACAGAAGAGGCGGCGAAGTTGACCAGTGAGAGGGATACGGCCCGGGATGAGATAGCCCGACTGCAAGAACTCAGATCGGCCACACGGCGGGAGATCGATCCGACAACTGTCAGTCTGTATGACGATCTTGTGACATCCAAAGCCATCGCGGTCGTCAAAGCAGAAGGCGGGCGCTGCAAAGGATGCAATCTCACCGTGCCCACCGGCCAATGGCAGCGTGCCCGTTCCGGCGATGTGGTGCAGTGTCCGAGCTGCAGTCGCATCATATATGTCGACTGACTCGTCACACTTGACCGTAGGGCAGCTCCGGCCTAGACTTACGCAGGACTGGCAGTCCGGGTGGTCGCTTCACGCAGACGCGTGGAGAGGAAAGTCCGGGCTCCTCCAGGCAGGGTGCTGGGTAACGCCCAGGAGGGGTAACCCTACGGAAAGTGCCACAGAAAGATACCGCCCGCTCACGCGGGTAAGGGTGAAATGGTGAGGTAAGAGCTCACCGGCAGCCGGGAGACCGGCTGGCCAGGCAAACCCCACCCGGAGCAAGACCAAATAGAGGGACGAAAACCGTTTGGGCAGGTGCAGACCTGACCAACGGCACAGGCTGCCTGGCCGATGTCCCCGGGTTGGTTGCTTGAACCTGATGGCAACATCAGGGCCAGATGGATGACCGCCGCTCTCTCGGAGAGCACAGAACCCGGCTTACAGGACTGCCAGCCCGCTGTACTCCCTTATCGCCGGAAAACGATGGACGCGTAGCCCACGACGCGCGAGTAGTCACCGGTCGTGTCGCCGCTCGTGCCATACTTCAGCAATTGCGCGCTAGTTGCTCCACGCAGCACCGCCGCCCGCGCGACAGCACCAACGGGACCATACCCGCACATGCTCGAGGAGTGTATTCCCAGCCTGTGGTACATCTCCTCTACGTCGAACCCTGTGATCGCCTCGACAATATCCGTGTCCTTGTCCTGGGCGGTCTGTTGGGGTTCGTAGTGGGTGAAATCCGTGCTTGCTATGAAGACAACATTCCCCTCGAGACGTGCCAGGGCTTCGCCCACTTCGATGGCAGTTGACGCATCCTGCGACAGCATCGCAACGGGCACGATTCGTACAGAGTCGCCGTAGAGGTGTTGAAGCCAGGGCACCTGCACCTCCACGCTGTGCTCATAGATATGAGCCGATTCCCCGCTGCGTATCACGCCACCTACAAGGGCACGGGCTCGTTCCTCGTCTATCTTCGCATCGCCAAAGGGCGTATTCCAGGCACCGGATGTCCATACCGACACGGCCGTCCCGTAGCCCGTGTGATTCGGGCCGACAATCACCGCCGTGTCCACGCGCCCGTCAGCAGCCAGCGCGTGATAGGCGTGAGCGGCCACGGGGCCCGATGCCATGTAGCCGGCATGCGGAGCGACAAGCGCGACGATTTCCCGCGGTCCTGACTCGTTGATCTCAGGAACGCTGCCCGGCCCAAGTCTGTGCCGGTAGCACCATTCCAACTGGTCGACGAC
>CAZKHH010000003.1:0-42225 GCA_964552485.1 uncultured Dehalococcoidales bacterium
ATACCGCCGTCAACCGCGCCGCCTGCACCAGCGCCTTTCGGTCGACACGCCCCCGGATGAGTGTGACCGGCCCGCCATACTGCGTAATCCGCACGTAGCCGTCTTCCGGCGTGCAGGACTCGACCAGTATACGATTTTCCTTCTGGCGTCGGCCTACGATGAAGTGCGTGTCATCCCGGTAGAAGTGGCGTCCCCGCTTGAGGAGGCCCAGATCCTCAGCGGTCACCCGGCGCACTCGCGCCAGGAGCACTCGTGCCTTTTCCCCGAATTGCCGGTCGGTGAGAGGGCAACCGCCGGCCGGAGCACTGAATCTCTCTAGGCCATAGTACCGGGCCAGATCGAACTGTGTCTTACGGCTTCGGCCGGAGAGTCCCAGCAGCTTCGCCCTGTCCACAATGCCTTCCCGTTCGGGCACCGTCGGCCTGAGGAGCAGCGCGCACAAAGGACGCACGATGAGCCCGTCCAGCCCGGAGCACTTGTCTTCAATACGAAGGGCATCGGGTCGCTGACTCTTCGGTCTCTGTTTCAGAACATCCCCGGTTATCACAAATGATGCATTGTGCTGCTCCATCACACGCCGGGCAACATCCAGCATATATACGCGACAGTCTATACATGGATTGAATCCTTTACCATAGCCAAAGCGTGGACGGCGCAGAACGTCGATGTAGTCGTCTCCAGCCTCAACAGTCACGAGTGGAACGCCGAGCCACTCCGCGGCAGTGTCAGGCGACTCCGTGGACTTGCGAACGAAGGGAAGATGGATGTTCAGTGCAACGACGTTCACACCCTGATCCTTGACCATCTTGATCGCAAGGATGGAATCGAGTCCACCCGATAGCAGTCCTACAGCTCTTCGTTCCATGGCCATTCGTATATGAACTCGAACACGCCTCAAGTATAGCGTTCAGACAGGGACAACGCGCACCGGCTTCAACAGCCTGGCGGATCAAACATGTCACGGGACCGTCCGACCATGCCGCCCGCTCCTTCGGCCATCCGGCTGAGAAGTACTTCGAGCATCCTGCGTTCTTCCTCACTGAAGGATGCAAGCACACCGGCATGCCAGTCCTGCATCGCCTCCCTGGCCCGCGGCACCAGGTCTCTGCTCCTCGAGGTGAGTGTCAACCGATAGCAGCGACGGTCTTGGGGATTGCGTTCACGGGACACGTAGCCGAGATGAACAAGTCTCTTCACTGCATGTGCAACGGTTGTCTTGTCGAGGCCCGTGTGGGCACTCAGGTCCTCCTGGCGAATTCCTTCACGTGTGGATAGAAGCATGATAAACGGAAGCAGCCGTATTTCCAGATCAAGCCCGGAAAAACGCTCCCTGAGAAACGCGTGCCGGAACCTGTGAATGACGAAGAACCAGCGATCAAGCTCGTGCTCCATCCATCACCTCCTCGGTGTACCCGGCGCTTCGGCGGCCGAAATCACGTAGCTGCGGAATAATCATGGCCAACACAAGCAGGAATGAAAGCGCATCGGCTATTGGTATGGCCAACCACACGCCATCCGTGCCGAGGTATCGGGGCAGGACGAGTACAAGAGGTATGAGGAACAGCACCTGCCTTGACGTCGACGCGATGAAAGTCTTACCAACCATGCCGAGCGACTGAAAGACAGTGGAGCCCACTATCTGGAAGCCAACCAGGAAGAAGACCATGAATACCCGCCTCGACGCATGTACTCCCTCCTGGATGAGGGAAACATCTGTCGTAAAAATGCTCATTATGGGTCGCGGCAGAAAGTACAGGACAATAAACGCAGCAATAGACAGGACCGAGGCAGCGCCCAGTGCATAGCGGGTCACGGCACGGGCGCGGTCATACCGCTTTGCCCCATAGGCGAATCCGAGGACCGGTTGAAGCCCCTGCGCGATACCCATGAGAGGCATGGCGACGAACATCATTGAGCGGTTCACGATGCCATACGCGGCTACTGACATGTCGCCCCCGTAAAGAACGAGCGTCCTGTTTATGATGAGGACGATAATGCTGGCAGCCCCCATCCGGATGAACGAAGGGAAGCCGACGGCGAGGATCTCGCGTACCACTTCGCCACGAAACCGGACAAGCGACCTTCGCAGTCGCAGCGTGCTGCGACCCGAGAGGAAATACGCCGTGATGTAAAGCGACGTCACGAATTGCGAAATGACGGTCGCGATTGCGGCTCCGCTCACTCCCAGATGCAGGAGGAAAATGAACACAGGGTCGAGCACCATGTTGAGCACAGCACCCAGTATCATGGTAATCATCGCCTTGCGGGCATTTCCTTCCGCCCTGGCGATATTGTTGAGTGTCATCGGATACAGAGCGAATACTGCCCCCAGTAATATCACTCGCGCGTACTCAAGTGAATATGGCAGGACCGCCTCTGACGCTCCGAAGAGTCGAACGAGGCTGCCGCTTGCGCCCACGCCTATCGCGGTCACAATCACACCGAAAAGCACAACGAGCGCGAAGGCAGTCCCGAGCGTCTCTTCAGCGCTGTCAATCCGTCCCGCGCCGAGCCGCCGCGACACGACGGACGCGGCACCGATTCCCACCATCATCCCGAGCGCCATCAACAGCATCATCACCGGAAACACGATGGTCACGCCGGCTATGGCCGCTGGCCCGACTCCGCGCCCGATGAAGATGGTGTCGACGACATGGTAAAGCGACATCGTGAGCATGCCGGCCATCGCGGGAAGAGACAGGCGCCACAACAGCTTCCTGACAGGCTCAGTGGCAAGCCTGTCCTGTCTCGAGGAGACGACCGGAGGTCTCGTGGATGCAAACTCCATGGCGCGCCAGTCTAGCAAAGATTTAGTTGGTGATACAACTAATAAGCGTTCGCCCATTGCGTGCCTACGCCCCGTCCGTCCATATCAGCATGAAGTGCTGGCGCACGAGGCGGTGATGATGATTGCGGGGAAAGAGACACACGAAAGCCAGGTCGATGGTGAAGGCCCGAACCGACGCCCGGGCGTATTCCTTACGGCCGGGCTGGTTAGCCAGTGGGGAGTCCTGCTGAGCCCCGCCGGTGGTGCTGTCCTGATGATATTCCCCGGCACAGTGATAATAGCCTTCAACGCCCGTTCTTTGAGGCTTCCGGACCGACCGCCAGCTACGGATTTGACAACTGCCAAGAATCGACTGTAGATTCGGTGCATACTCGGGGGTTCTTCGGAGCACAGGACAGCACATGACACAAGAGATCAGGGCAATCGGAAGAGCTTCTGCGAGTGTCCTGCTCGCTGGCATCGCACTTCTGGCTCTTCTGCCGGGCATCGTTGAAGGTCGCAGTATCTGCCGTGGAGGAGGGTGCTCGACAGATGGAGGCGACACAGAAACCAAGGTTGAAGTCCGCATTTCCATCACGATAGAGCCCGCTGATGCCGGCACCGTGATGGTAGATGGTGAAGAACTCGAAGAGAGTTCGTTTCTAATCACGCAGGGCGAACCAGTAACGCTCGAGGCAGACCCCGAGCGAGGCTACATATTCACCGGATGGTCCGGTTCTATCACCAGCACCAGCAACCCTCTCGATACGCCTTTCTACAACCACAAGTCGATAACGGCCAGTTTCGCGCTGGAAGAAGACCTGGAAACGACAGAGCCTCCAGCGCTGCAGATCGATATCCCGGGCGCTACAACAGCACTGTACCCGGACGGAAAAGCGGTTGCCTCGATTTCCGTCGATACGCGCCGACCGCACGACACGCCTGACGGCAAGGCTATCGTTGGAGAGGTGTACGACCTGGGACCGGATGGAGCGACGTTCGACCCTGCTCTTCCTCTGTCTCTGCCGTATGACAACGACGAGTTGCCCGAAGGCGTTGACGAATCCGACCTCGTGATGGCGTGGTTCGATGAAGAGGCACAAGAATGGGTCGAGCTCGATTCAACGGTCGATGAGACCGACCGGGTAGTGACGGCGCTGGCAGACCACTTCACGGATTTCTGCGTCCTCGCAGCCATTCCGGAGACTACTGCACCAACCGTTGCGGCCGCAACCACGCCGTCGTCCGGTAACACGCCCGGACTGAGTCTGAGCGGCCTGAGCATATCGCCGGTCGAGCCCCGGCTCGGGGAGCAGGTAACCGTAAGCGTGGTTGCCAGCTACAGTGGCGACAGCACGGAAGGCCACACCACGGTCACCCTCACGGTCGATGGAGCGGCTATTGAGAGCAAGGACGTCTCGGTCCCGGCCGGCACGACGGAGAGCGTCGCCTTCACGTACGTTCCGTCAACGGACTCTGTTCACACCATCAGCGTGAACGGCCTGCAGGGGACAATGGAAGTCGCTCCTTCAGCGGCTCCGTCAGCACTTGCCGAGGCAGTTGCGCTCGCGGAGGAGGATTCATTCGCACTGCCGTCCGTGAGCCTGCCGGATGCGCCGGCTGTTCCGGGATTGCCGGGCGCAGGCGGACTCAACCTGGAAGCGCACTGGTGGTGGATACTCCTCGCCGCACTCCTACTGCTGACTCTCGTCGTCGCTCTGCCACTCGTACGACGGTGTATCATCCGCTACCGCTACGATATCTAAGAGCAGGCTTCTATTGCCCGACGAGGTGCATCGAGTCGTCCCATTTCCTGCGACGCGTTTCATCCCTTACCGACAGCACAAGGGGAAGGTCCGCGCCACACGCGGCACAGATAGCCTCGAACACGCTGTCCTCATCAGGAGGACATCCTCCAACTCCCGGTGCGCCTTCCGCCAGGTCAACGGAACACTCGCCGATGAACGCCATCTTTCCCGTCCGCTCGAACTCCTCCTCCGGCCCACCAACAACGAGGGTCAGACCCTTCAAGCGCTCACCGTATCCTGCATCACGAATGTGATTCAGAGCACTCACCAGTTCGGCCACACAACCACCACAGAATGACGGCCCGTAGACGACGTTCACATCGGGAAACCCTTCCATGAACAGGTCGAACGACTGCTTGAACTGCTCTGCATGGTCGGACACAGATTCCCCGACAACCTCGATATCCTGCAGGCCGGTAATCAACCCGTCGCGCTTCATGATTTCCCTGAGATAGAACACAGAATCAGGATCGATACCCATGAGAGCGCAGCCAACCACATCCACCGCCACGGCATCACCACTGGCGAGTATGAGACCCATCACGCGCGAGTCTTCAGGCACTCTCCAGAATCCTTCGGCCGCGACAGTAGCATCGACTATCGAGTAGGTCGGGCGCAGCACCGACAACAGGTCCACAAGCGCGGCATTGATGCCCAGCATATGCCCCGCCCGCTTCTCGGTACCCGGCACACAGCCCCAGAGATTCTTGAGCGAAATGGTGACATTGCATCGTGGATGCGTCTTGAGCACCGGCACGCTGATGAGCACGTCTGCATCCAGTATAGAACGTGCGATGAGGATGCGGTCCATCGCAAGCGGGGCCGGCACTTCAACGGGTACCGCCTCATCTCTGTTGAGATACACACACGGGACTCCGAGGCGCTGTGCCACGGCCTCGGTCCCGCTCAGGCGGTATACCTCCTCCGTGCTGAGACACGAATCGTCGTAGCCCACCGCAGTGCCTTCAGCTATCGTCACCGCTGCCGGATTGAGATCGAGGACAGCCTTCGTTACGGCCTCGGTCACACGGGCATCCGTAACAGCGCCGCTTGCCGATGGTGCAAGCCGCGCGAGGTTTGGCTTTACCACCACACGGGAATCCGGCTTTATAAGGTCTGCAAGCCCTCCGGCCAGGTCGATAGCCTGCCGTATGGCCGCGTCGAAATCGCACTCCCGGAGCTTCGTTATCGCAACCCTGCTGCTCATATAAACCACTCTCCTCTTTGCCCTGGTGCCGACTACTCGCCCATGACCTTGACGATTACGCGCTTCCGGCGGCGTCCGTCGAATTCAGCGTAGTAGATCTGTTGCCACGGGCCGAAATCCAGTTTTCCCTTGGTCACAGGAACAATCACTTCATGATGTATGAGAAGGCTCTTCAGATGGGCGTCACCGTTGGTTTCACCGGTGCCATGGTGTCTGTAGTCCGGGCGGAAGGGGGCCAGTTCCTCGACCCATTGATCGATGTCCTGGATGAGGCCAGATTCCGCATCATTCACGTAGACGCCCGCCGTGATGTGCATCGCGGACACAAGCACAAACCCCTCCTCGATGCCGCTCTTCTGGAGGATGCGCTCTACATCGCCCGTGATATTGACGTACGCGCGCTGGGTCTCAGTGTTGAACCAGAGGTATTCGGTTGCCGATTTCATGAATCTCGCCTCCGCTGAGACAGGTCCGAGACAATGATACCTGCCTGTCCTTATAGTGTCGATACACCGGCATCCACTCGTGTGAAGCCGACGGCACATGCTAGCATACAGGCCAGGGATGACTACGGAGCACCATAGATGACAAGGATAGTTGCGCTCTCCGATTCGCACACGGCCGGTCTCAGCAGCCTGTCACCCGCGCTGAGGGACTCACTGGAAGCAGCGGACCTGATAGTTCACGCGGGCGACCAGGTGGAATCAACGTTCTTTGAAGAACTGAAAGCGCTTGGAGACGTGGTTGCGGTTGCCGGCAACATGGATTCGACGGCTCTGAAGGTGGCGTTGCCGGCCCGCCAGCTGTTCGCAGTCGAAGGCAGAACAATCGGCGTGGCGCATGGCTCGGGCGCACCAGCCGGAATACAGCAGCGGGTGAGAGCGCTCTTTCCGGAGAACCCGGAGGTCATCGTCTACGGGCACTCGCACGTGGCATATGTGGGCACCGTGAGCGGCAGCCTCATGGTAAACCCCGGTCCGGCCGCCTCGAGCTATGCCGCGGTGACCATCGGAGACGACGTGACGGCGGACATCGTGCACCTGTAGCGGTCGCGCTCAGGATTCCAGCTTCGCCTTTGTTTCGCCCCACATCCGTTCCCGGGAGCGGTCGCGCGTCTCAAGCACCCTCTCCGCATCAGCTCCACACGCCTCACACAACGTCCTGATGACCGATTCCTCGGTCGGCGGACACCCGGGGGCATGCTTGCCAAGGCCGGCATGCATCCTTGCGCACTTGCCGAGGAGTGCAAGTTTCTCCGAAGGTGGCACGGACTCCACTTCACCGATAACGATAGTGAGGTCGCCCATCTCGGGAGAGTAGCCGGCTTCGTCAAGGTATCTCAGTGCAGTGACCAACTCGGTCGTGCACCCGGTGCAGGCCGACTCTCCACGCACGATGTTGACCTGGGGAAACCGCTCGGCGAATACCTGGAATCCCGTCTTGAAGCGCCTCTGGTGGCTGGCGATGTCCTCACCGACCAGTTCAATGCCCTGCAGGTTCGGCGGAACACCTTCCCGCTCAGCCTGGTGGCGCAGATGCAGCACCTCGTTGGGGTCGACGCCCATCAGGGTCGCACCCGCAAGGTCGACCGACAGCGGATGTCGGCCGGCGCCTATCAGGCCAACCTCCACACAGTCGTCGGGATAGTTCCACAGCCCCTGCATACCAGTCGTGGCGTCGAGCACTACGTAATGAGGGCCCACGATGGAGTTGAGATCGACAATAGCCTGGTCAAGCCCCAGGCGGTGCGTCTTACGCTTCTCGACGCCGGGTATCACACCCTTCATATTCTTCAGGCTCAACGTCACATCCGTACGGATGTGCGTCTTCAGTACCGGCACACTGATAATGACATCGCTCTCCATCACGGTCCGGCAGACCTTCACACGGTCCATGATGAGCGCATCGGGAATCTCGACTTCGTCGAACTCGTCTGCATTCAGGTTGCGCAGCTCCACGCCCAGCCGCGCGGCTACTTCCTTCGTGCCTGACAATTCGAAGGCCTCTTCAGTGCTGTGACTGACTCCGTCGTACCCGGCGCCGCAGCCGTCGGCGATGACGACCCGGGCCGGACCTCGTTCGAGAACGAACCGCGTAACGGCCTCTGTCACACGTGCATCGGTTACCGAGCCCGTGCCGGAGCGTTGGGGGCTCCACAGGTTGGGCTTGACAAGCACGCGTGAGGAAGGGGTTATGAGTTCTTCCAGTCCTCCCGCCAGACCGACAGCGCGACGGACCGCCGCATCTATATCGTTCCCCTCAACACGTACGAACGCGACCTTTCGTTCCACAGCACCCTCCTTCAGGGGGATTCGCCCTTGTTCAGATGTAGTCTTCGAGTGTAGCGACGGCAGCACAGCGTGTCAAAGAAGAGGCGTCATGCGCGGGTTGTGCCGCAATCGCGCCGGGAGTGTCCAGTTCCTAGAGGGTGATGCAGGTGCCCGCGTTGTTGAACACGAACGAGTCGCCGAACTCCCTCTCAAGCGCGCACGCGGCATGCAGACCGGTGCAGTGCGATGCGGCCACTACCCGTACATCGAGGCGCTTGAGCTCCCTAATGGTCTGTGCAATGCGCCCGTCTGATGCCGGCTTAAGATGTGTTCCGCCTATAACGGCGTGCACCCGATCGAGCCCTGTCAGTTCCTGTCCGCGCCACAGGTGATTGATCAGGCCCCTGTGTGCACAGCCAAGGATGGCCACGAGGCCTTTATCGGTCTTGATAAATATGGACTGGTCATCCGGCAGAGGGTCCGGCTTGTATTCCCCGTCTTCGAGCACCATCAGCATAGGGTCGATTGTCTCGAAGTCATTCCGCATCGGCACCTCGCCGCTGGTCACGATGTTGTCGCTCAACCAGACCGGCTCAGCATTCATGACGAAGCGGGCGCCGTGCTTCTCCGCCTCTTCACGTGCGAACGGGATACCGATGTAATCGTACTCGCTGTCGGTCACGTACTCGCACACATTATGCCCGCCAGGATGATAGGCGTATTTCTTGTCCCACATGCGCGGGTGGCCGAGGACCTGGACGGGTTTGCGGATAAGTCCGAGGATATCGATAAGGCCGCCGGTATGGTCGAAGTGGCCATGGCTTATCACAACCGCCTCGACTTCAGTCAGAGAGACGCCGAGGGCCTGCGCGTTGCGCGCCGCAGCGGACGTAGTGCCCGTGTCGGAGAGGTAGACGCCCTCGTCCGTCTCAACAAGCATGCTGAGGCCCCACTCGCCCAGCACATTGACCCAGCCGGCGGTGTTCTCCACCAGGGTGTTGATCCGGATAGTCATTGCATTGCCTCCTGTCGCTGGCGCCCCGGCGCGCGTCTGCATTACACGCGACCGGGACTGGAGGCAAGCATAGGAGACAGCCGAATCGAAGTCAATGGCATATTGATAATCGTGTAGACGATCCGGGCGTCAACATGGAAAGAGTGCAAAGGATGCGTAGTATACTGATTGAGCGGCAGCGACTACACCCGCGGCGGGAGATAGCAGATGGGTAAGACTTCAGACAAAGGCTCGGTCCACACGGTTTGCGGCAGCATCGCACCGGGCAACCTTGGAGTTACACTCCCACACGAGCACTTCCTGATAGACCAGACGCTCGGGGGTGTCTATTTCGTCGAGCCAGAGGATCCCCGCGAGCGGGCCCTCGCATACCAGCCCGTTTGCATGGAGACCCTCTCGTGGGTGCGCTACCACACCAAGGATAACCTCGATAACCAGATGCTCACAGACATCGATACTGCCATCAAGGAAGCCCGCCTCTTCAAAGAGCAAGGCGGAAGTTCCATCGTTGACATGACCAATCGCGGTATTGGCAGGGACCCTCTCGCGCTGGACCGCATCTCGCGAGAAACCGGGTTGCATATCATCATGGGCTCGGGATACTACGCCAACAGTCCGCTCACCCACGAGACACTGGGTCGACTGAGCGAAGGGGAGATCGCGCGCGAGATTGTTGCCGAGTTCACAGACGGAGTCGAAGATAGCGGCATCAAGCCAGGCATAATCGGAGAGCTTGGTTGCTCCTGGCCATTGTCACCCATCGAAGCAAAGGGCCTCAGGGCGGGAGTGATTGCACAGCGGGAGACCGGCGCCTCCGTCAATATCCACCCGGGGCGCAACGATCGCGCACCGCTGGAGATCCTCGAGATTCTGGCTGCAGCGGGCGCGGACCTGTCGCGGGTCGTAATGAGTCACATGGACCGGTGCGGATACTCGATCGAGACACGGCTGAGGCTTCTCGATGCCGGTTGCTATATCGAATATGACCTGTTCGGTTTTGAAGGCTACTATCCGGCGCGGGTCGCGCTGGCCGAGGGCACGCTGCCGGACACCCCGAACGATGTCGGACGCATTAAGGAAATCCTCGATGCTATCGGACGAGGGTACTCATCACAATTGCTCCTGTCCCACGACATCGGCATGAAAGTGATGCTCGTGCGATACGGCGGCTGGGGCTACGCCCATCTTCTACGCGAAGTAGTGCCATTGATGCAGGTATTCGGGATAAAGAAAGACGACATCGACACGATGATGATTGACAACCCGCGCCGGCTTCTTACACTTCAGTAGACCACCCATGGAGACGCACGCCTGGCTGTCGGATCTCAACCCCGCGCAAAGGGAAGCAGTCACGTACGGTGACGGTCCTCTGCTGGTCGTGGCAGGCGCCGGCAGCGGCAAGACAAAGACGCTCGCATACCGCGTTGCGTTTCTCATTTCGCAGGGTGTGCCTCCCGAGCGCATCCTTCTTCTTACATTTACCCGACGGGCGGCGGAAGAAATGCTGAAGCGTGCATCGACGGCGGTCACCGCGAATCCACAGGTGGTCAGGCGCGTCTGGGGAGGGACCTTCCATGCCTTCGCGACACGGGTGCTGCGGATGTATGCCCGCTCGGCAGGCCTGTCGCCAGAGTTCTCTGTAATGGACCGCGCAGACGCGGAGGACTTTCTCAACATCGTGAGAAATGACCTTGATCTCTCACGAAAGGGAAAGCGTTTTCCACGCAAGGGTACCTGCATGGACATCTACTCGCGCCGGGTGAATTCCACCGATGACCTCGCAACGGTGCTGAGAACGTGGTACCCGTGGTGCCTTGAATGGGAAGAGGAGCTCAATCGGTTATTCGGCGCATACGTAGAGAAGAAGCAGTCGCAGAGCGTGCTTGACTACGACGACCTTCTGCTGTACCTGTACTATCTGCTCGACGACCCACGTATCCGCGAGGCGCTCGACGGACGCTTCGATCACATACTGGTCGACGAGTACCAGGACACGAACCGGATTCAGGCGGGCATGCTTCGGAAGCTCCGGGGCAGTAATCGAAACATCATGGTCGTTGGCGATGACGCTCAAAGCATCTACAGCTTCCGTTCCGCAACGGTGCGCAATATGCTCGACTTTCCGGAAGAATTCCCGGGCGCGCACATCGTGGCGCTTGAGCAGAACTACCGCTCATTGCAACCTATCCTTGACACAACGAATGCTGTCATCTGCCAGGCGGGAGAGCGATACTCCAAAGAGCTCGTCGCAGTAAGGGGAGCCGGTCAGCGTCCTGAGCTCGTCACATGCTTCGACGAGAGTCACGAGGACGAAGAGGTCATCAGGCTTGTGCTTGAACACTACGAACAGGGTATTCCGCTGCACAGGCAGGCGATACTCTTCAGAGCCGCGTCACATTCGGCCTCACTCGAACTCGCACTGAGCCGGAAGAATATCCCTTTTCGCAAGTACGGCGGACTTCGATTTCTCGAGGCCGCTCACGTCAAGGACATGGTCAGTTTCTTGCGCCTCCTGCAGAATCCCCGCGACGAGGTAGCGTGGTTTCGTGTTCTGCAGCTCATCAGCGGCGTGGGGCCGGCAACCGCCGCCGCCGCGCTGACTCATATGGCCACCCACGACCACTCTCCCTCCTCACTGACTTCCTTCCAGGCTCCAGCCGCCGCACGAGTGCACTTCAAGGAACTGGCTCTCCTGATGTCGGAGCTGTCGTCTGTACGTGCTCCAACGCCTGCTGCACTCATCGAGGCCATAAGTGTGTTCTACTCGCCATTGCTGAAGGATAACTACGAAGACCCCTCACCTCGCGAAAATGACATCGCTCACCTCGGGCAACTCGCTAGTGGATACACATCACTGGAAACGTTTCTGGATGACCTGGTACTCGACCCACCGGTATCGACAGGCGACCTGGCAGGCCCTCCTCTCAAGGATGAGGACTGGCTCGTGCTTTCGACCATTCACAGCGCAAAGGGGCTCGAATGGGACGTGGTGTACCTTATCCACGCTGCAGATGGCTGCCTTCCATCGGATATGTCCACCGGCAGCAGGGAAGAAACGGACGAGGAACTCCGTCTCACCTATGTTGCCATGACACGCGCGAAGGACTTTCTCTACGTCTTGTGGCCCCTGAGGTACTACGTAAGGCCATCGAGCACAACCGACCGCCACATGTACTCCCAGCGCTGTCGTTTCTTCACCGATGACGTCGTCGCAACGATGGAGCAAAGGTCGCATGGAACCGACGAAAGAAGGAATGAACTGCCCACAGCCACAGCAGACACGGACATAGCAGCCCGCATACGGGCTATCTGGAGATGAGTCTGTACGACAAGGCAGCTGTCGTCGGTACTCTTCAGACGATATAATGACTAGAGCTAACGAGCAGCATTCAATCCTTGAAAGGTGAACGTATGTCATTTCCCGCCATTTCAGGAGCATTCCTCCGGACACTGTTCGTGCTCGCGATTGCAGGGACACTTCTCCTTGCGGCGTGCTCGGGAGACGGACCTCTCCCCACCCCGGAGATCACCGACATCACGTATGTGGAGGGCGAGGGAGACACTCCCGATTCGTTTGTGGTGAAGTGGGAACCCGTCGATGACAACCGCACCGAAGGCTACGCCATTTATCGTGCGGAAGAGGGGCTGGGGCCCGATCCTGGCACGAAGAGCGAGTTCGAACTCGAGGCAGTCACGATTGCATTGCAATACAAGGATGATGAACTGCGCGTAACCGAGCGTTATCCGCGCATCAGATACTACTACCGGATCGTCGCCCTTTCGGAGGACGGCCAGCATGGGCCAATGTCGGAAGAGGCGAGCGCGGTCTATGACCCGTCAGCCTCGTAGACTACCGCGGCATGAACGGAATGGGCGAGAATCGAGCGACTGGCGGAAGCGACGCACGTCGCTGGGATTCAATCGCGGAGCGTCTCCACGACGGCCTCTGGATGGACCCGGTGCTCGCCGATCATTACCGCCAGGTCCATCTGGATATGTGCGCCAGATGGGCTCCCTCCACTACACATCCGCGGATTCTCAAGACGGACGTCTTTGCAGAGGCTGTCTGTCCCCAGAGAGCATTCTCCTGGGATATCGCTGGAGACGGACAACTTGTGGCATTCGACATCTCGGCGCACCTCACAACACAGGCGCACACACACGCCTCCGCTTTGGGGCATGCTGACACGGTATACGTCGTGGCAGATACACGCCGACTACCTTTCGCAGACGATGCATTCGATCTCATCGTCTCCGATTCGACGCTGGACCATTTCCGGGACATACCCGACATCGCGATAGCTCTGCAGGAGATGGCGCGGGTGCTCCGCCCGGGAGGCACTCTCATCATCACACTTGATAACCCCCGGAACTGTACGCAGCCACTGCTGAAGCTCTGGCTGAAACTCGGTTGGGCTCCCTTCTATATCGGCCGGACCCTGCCGCGCAAGGCGCTGATTGAGGCCCTCGAAGACGCTCGGCTGAGAGTCATCGAGTCCGACACCCTGCTTCACCACCTGCGATTCTTCACCAAGTCAGGCCTCCGCATGATGCGCCGCGTAATCCCGCACCGCGCAGAAGGGATAGGCCGCAGCATGTTGCGCGCGACGGAAAGGCTCGGACGGTTATCGACACGTGAACAGACAGCCTTGTTCGTGGCTGCATGCGCCATCAAGCCGGCGACTACCAGGTGCGAGATGGCTCTGCCGGAGCAGCCTCACGACTCACCCGCTCGGTGAGCCTCACGCGTGCGACCTTCACGAGTTCCTGTGGCATCGAGGAATATGCGGGCTTCATTGGGGCAGGCTGACGAGTGCACGGTATCTCCGCCCCTGAGCGGGCCAGCTTCAGCGCCGCGATCAGGAGTTCCAAGCCGATACGGTCGGCCCTGCTATAGACGGTGCCAATGGTATCACCGGACTGCAGAGGCACAGGTTGACGCGCTACTATCGGGCCTGTATCTATGCCGGCATCGATGAAATGAAGAGTGATACCCAGTTCGTCCTCTTCGACCAGGGCCCACTCAACAGGCCGGAGGCCTCTGTGCTCCGGTATGAAACCGGGATGGATATTCAGTACTCCCATACGAAACGACTCGAATACATCCGGGCGCAATATACCGGCACAACCGACGACTCCGATATCCGCGTCCAGTGCTCTGAGAGCCTTGATGCACTCATCGGAGTTCAGGCCCGATACTGGGATAACCTGCGGAGCGCGGGACCGGTAGAATTCCGGCCGTCTCCAGTTGCACGATGCAGGTGAAGTCAGGGTCGCGTGGAAGCGACGCAGGGCGAGCGAGAGAACCGTGTGCCACGGCAGTACACGGAGCAGACCGCGCCCGATCTCCAGCGCCGTCGGACGCGAAAGAACGACAGCATCCACCGGCTGGCCGCTGTTCACCAGCGTGTCCACTATCCGCACCGCGCGTTCGCATGGAGCGGTCAGCAGCACCAGCTTCATCGGGAATTGCCTCGCGGCCGCGGAGTGTCCTCGCCATGCATTGCAGCCCTCGCGCGGGCGCGATGTATGGATCGCAACTCCTCAGCCTCGCGCCTTCGTATCCTGAGGATAGCCAGCAGTTCCGAAGGAGTATGCCTGTGCTCAACAAACGCGCTCAACCGCAGCATGGCCGCAACTACTGATGCGCGCCGAACGATCCTCCTGGTTCGACGTGTGATGACGAGGTCCACGTATGTCCTGTCATCCCGCGCCCAGTAGTATTTGTACGGCTCGGTTCCCCTGAGGAAATCGACTTCGCGGATGCCCTTTCCCACAGCGCGTTGCATCATCATCATGT
The DNA here is from genome assembly GCA_964552485.1 of uncultured Dehalococcoidales bacterium. GTDB lineage: Bacteria > Chloroflexota > Dehalococcoidia > GIF9 > AB-539-J10 > SKVJ01. The sequence continues at coordinate 14,868 of CAZKHH010000003.1, forward strand.
CGTGTAGATGTCCGATGCTGTATTCCTGGTATCGCAATACCCGGCCCGAGCGCAAGAAATAGAGCACTCCGTCGAGTATCAGTACAAGATGCACTGAAATGGCCTCGCCGTCGATTCTGAGTCGTGTCACCTCAACCCATCCGCGCGCTTGGAGATTTCTGACCATGGTGGTATGAAAGCTCCTGCTACATTCATCCCCGAAGAGTCCCCGAATTCCTACCGCCTTCCAGCGGCGCTGGTGCAGTCGATACAGCTCTTCCATGGCCAGCAACGCATCGCTGCCAACACAATGCTCGAAAGACACACGATGCTTTTCTGTCAGACGCTTGTACATCCTTCGGAGGGTCTTGCGCCGGGCGCCGGACAACATGCGCCAGTAGTCACCCCATTCATCAGGTAATCGCACGTACGGCGCCGCCGGCGAACGCCGGAGCGACAAATCAAGCTCATGGTCCATCGCAACAACGCTTCGCAACACTTCCAGGAACGGCGCGTCGGAGGGCACAAGCTTGATATGGGCGCACTCCGTGTCCCGATGCAACTGGTCCCGGAGGTATTCGCAGAACGCCCGAACTGCAATACCTTCAGCACCAGGCCTCACGAGGGCAATGAGATTGCGGCTGTCGCCGGCAGCAGTTTCGAGCGCATCGATGGAGAAAACTCCGCATGAGTGTCGAACAAGGGCAAGCGGCACGATTGCAGAGGCTTCGTCCCCACGTGTTATGACCAGAATGTTAAGTCGCCGTTCTTCGCCATATATCGCGGCCCACGTGCAGACCCAATCGTAGGAAAGAAAGGGGGTGCGGTGTTCGCACACATTCCAGAGGGACTCCCAGAGTCCGCGTGCCTGCTCCAACCCGGAGAGGGACGAAATTACCTGAACGCGTACCGCTGGGTCATGATCCTGCCCGGATGGTTGCAGCACGGCAGCTAGCGAGCCGGCGGAAGCCCTCTCACCGGCCCTCCCGGAAACGGCTTCTCCTTCCATACCTGCCATCGTAATACCTTTATCAGCCGGCCCGTACCACGGATTTCGGGGTCGAATTTGGAGTGGACCTTCTGCGACGCCCGATTGTCGATGCGCACTGCGTTCCGGCTGCTGGTATTGCCGCGCTGCCTGAGATATTCAAGTCGAATGTAGTACCCGTACGCCATCAATCCTTTCCCACGGAATCGCGGCACAGTGTACGTGCCGCCCGAGCATGCCTGTCCTCCGTGAAAATCCACCGTATAGGGCAGCCTATCGACATGCTGCTTGGCTTCCGGAGTGAGCGCCAACCAGCCGATATGGGCAAGGGTATGGTTGACATAGACGCAGAATGCGACGGCACCACGGCGCAGGGATTCCGACGAGTGCACGAACATTTTGCGCAGGTCTTCAAACCCCTCCGCCGCAACGGCGTCCGCCTCAGCGTTGGAGTGGATGACACGCACATCCCACGAGTCAAGCCGCGGAAGAAATCCTTTCTCATCCCTGCTCTTGACGTCGTGCGTATACAAATACGAATGGTTGTAGCGGATAACCCGACGAGAGAGGAAGGCCCCATAGGCCAGCGTATGCCTGAGCATGGCGCCCGGACCTTCAGTACGCAGAATCGTCAGAGCACGTGCAGAAAGCGCTCTCACCGGCAACGGCATCAGGAACCTCCCTGCCGATGCATGGTCCGAACTGTCACACGCTTCAACTCAAGCATCGCAGCAGTTCTCGCGCGGCCATCATGACACGAGGTTGCGAAGACCTCTATAGACGAGGTTGTGGACCGGAGTGTCGATGCCCACACGCCGTCCTTCCGTCACGACGTACCCGAGCATTGTGTCCAGCTCAGTCCTTCGGCCTGCCTCCACATCAAGCTGCATGGAAGATTTAGTATCAGGGGGAAACGCACCGACCTTGCTCAAGGACTGGGTCACGACATCTTCAGGAAGGCCGACGTCTTTGCCTTCTGCAAGAGAGGCTACCTCCCTCATCATACCCTCAAGTTCAGACCGCCATCGCGACTCGGCAAGCGCCTCACCCACCGTGCAGCCGTGTAGAGACGTCACTCCCGACACCGGATCGATAAAGGCGAACTTCATCCAGACGTCCTTCATGATGGCAGGACTCAGAGTGGCATCTATACCGGCCTGTTGAAACACCATCTCCAGGGGCCGGTAGGGCTCCATGACGCCATCGGTGCTTCCGAACAGCAGCCTGCAATTGCCGCCGGTCTGTTCGACGACCCCGGGCGCCTCGATATGCGTCGAGATATACGCACAGCCGTTTATGCAGTCACCATTGCCCAGTGCCTGTGATACCACTTCGTCATTGTTGACTCCGTTGCCCAGAGGAATGAGCACCGTGTCTTGACGCACGCCTGGCCTCATCGCAGCAGCGGCCGAAGCCAGATCGTAGCCCTTCACACAGAATAGGACTACGTCCAGGCTGCCCATTTCTGCCGGGGAGTCAGTAGCAAGAAGCGGACGGCTGACGAACTCATCCTCGCGCGTTATTACACGAAGTCCGTTGTGACGGATCGCTTCCTTGTGAGCGCCACGGCAAAGGAACAGTACGTCATGCTCGCTTGCAGGCGGGAATTGGCGAGCCAACTTGCCTCCATAGAATCCGCCCACTCCTCCTATGCCGATAACGCCGATTCTCATAGAGACGCACCTCCAATATACCGCCGACCAGTATACCATCGGAAACTACGTTCGTTCCGCCGCCGGCGTGGCTCTTCCTAAAGCATCTTGCGGGCGCTCCATAGCGCCCGCAAGCCTGAATCTCTACAGCGAGTGCGCTCAATCGTACGAATAGTAATGGACTATCAGTCTCGGCAGATGGTCGGAATCCCAACGGACGAGGTCATTCGTTCCGTCGCTGTCTGTATCAGCATCTCTGAACTGAAGCCTCAACTGCAACCGGTCTTCTCCCAGTCTATCTTCAAGAGCTTCCTTGTAGTCGGCGTCGGATCCAGCTTCCTCCAGTTGAGACGAATCACACCATCGGGAGATAGCGCCCAGAGGATTCCCCTCATAGTAGTCACTACCGTCCAGTGTGCCATAGTCATCGACATACGCCCGCAGGCAGCCGAGATCGTCAAACGGTGTACCGAATGTGCTGGCATGGTCGGAGAAGTCAACGATTACGCTCGTAATCATCGCGTCTCCGGGGATATCAGAGATATCGAAACTGAGGAATGCCTGCACCCCAAGATCGTCGGCATTGTCACCGACGTACATGTACTCGAACCATCGCTGACCGTTGCTGCGAACGTAACCGCTCTCATTCAGGATGGGCTCCAGGGTCACGGTATAGCTGTCAGGCATTGCGAGATAGCTCTCCACCTCAACCTGTGCGGTGATCGTCTCCTCTCCATCAGTTGCAATCAAAGTGAACGTGTATGTCTGCTCTCCCGTTGGAGAGACATCCACACTCCCTGTCGGATCGACTACTCCGATAATCGGGTCAATCCTGACTTCCGTGGCGCCGGTCGTTTCCCAACTCAGCGTCGCTACCTCTCCCGAAGGTACGGCCCCGGGTTCGGCATCAAAGAACACAATATCGAGCTCCGGCTGTTCGACCGTAACGGTAATCTTGCCCACCGCCACGGCGCCACCACCCTCAGCCCTGAGGGTGTATGTGGTGGTTTCCTCCGGGCTCACATCCACAGACGCGACGGCCTGAACGTCGCCGATACCTTGATCAAGGGAGATTTCAGCAGCATTCGAAACGTTCCAGGACAGGGTGGTCTCCTCGCCAGCCACGATGTTCATCTCGGAGGCGGTGAAAGAACTGATTCGTGCAGGTTGGACCGGTCCGGCCTCCACAGTGACCGTGCTTCTCACCTCTGCAGACCACGTGCCATTGTTGTCCTGGACCATGAAGTAGATGACATGCGAACCCGGCGAAAGGTCAGCTGCCTCGAAGTCGGGCAATGTGCTCAACTGGCCATCGAGACTGGACCGCCAGCGGTAGGCAACAACATCGCCATCCATGTCAGTTCCATGGCCACGGAAACTGATTGTCTCACCTTCAGTAGCTTCCGTAGGAGATATATCATCGATGTATGCTTTTGGCGGCTGATTCGTCCTGAGCAACAGATAGTCACACCCCGGAAGAACAAGCAGCACAAGAACCAGCACAAGAACTACCTTCATCCTCACCCCCGGTGCCATTCCTCTTTCATCTTCAATAGTAGAATGCGTTGCGGCGGACTGCAAATCCCGACTCACGACAAATAGCCCGACTACGCACTGCGTTTCTGTTGTCGCTCAAGCGCGACACAGTACAGTCCTTCTCCCGCGCGCACCGGCCCGAAGCACAGATTGCAGGAGATACAGGTCGCATCCCGCACATCACCTTCACGCCATCGCTTGATAAGATGAGGCTCACGTATGAGAGGGCGGCAGAGCGCCACATAGTCGGCCAATCCTGTGCGCACCACCCTGTCGGCAATAGTCAGTGACCGTACGCCACCCACAAGAATCAGCGGCACGGTAACGCTGTCTTTGTACAGCTCCGCAGCCTGCTTGAAATAGATCTCCTGCTCCTTCGGCACCGTACCAACAGGACGAGAGCAGAAGTAACGAGGGTCGCTAAAATGTGTGCCACCGCTGATTTCGATGGCATCGATACCTTCGCGTTCGAGCATGAGACAGTACGGGACCATTTCTGCGAGCGGGAATCCACCCTCGAGGAAATCTTCCGAATTGATTTTGATAAGCAGCGGATAGTCCGGCCCGACTGCATCCCGCACGGCGCGGACTACCTCAAGCGGGAACCTTGCGCGGTTCTTTAGAGAGCCTCCATACTCATCGGTCCGCTTATTGAAATACGGAGAAACGAACTGAGACAGCAGATATGAATGCGCACCGTGCAATTGCACACCGTCGAATCCTGCCTTCTTCGCACGCATGGCCGCGGCGGCGAAGCCGGTCGCTGTCTCCCGCATATCGTCGCGAGTCATAGCACGGCAAGGGATGTCCGTCAGTTTCATGACCGAGGGTCCGAGAGCGTAATCGCCGCCCGTGGGCACATACGCGTTTGCACCGGCATGGGCAAGCTGCGCCACAATGCAGCCGCCGTGCCTGTGAACTGACTCGGCCATCCGCGCGAGCCCCGGAATGCTCTTATCATCGTGTATTCCTGTCTGGCATGGACGTGATTTCCCCGGCATATTCACGTACATGTTGCCCGGAATGATGAGGGCAACTTCACCCTCGGCGAGTTCTTCCTGAAGACGCACAAGGCGGTCCGTTACCGTACCATCGTCAGGCTTCGCCGAGCCCTCGTTAGTCGCGGAGTGCACGAACCTGTTCCGCAATTCCATACCGTTCAAAACGGTGCGCTCGAACAACTCTGCCATATCTACATTCCTCCCTCATGATGCAATATACCCGACCGTTCTTTCCATTGCCATCATGGGCGCATCGACCCATACATGACTCAAGTTGCCGTGACCAATGGCCTGGGATAGAATTTGCCGGTGCGTCACCTCCCACACCGGCATGCACACAGAGGGGTCGTGAATCGAAAGAGCATTCTCTCACCAAGTGAGTTCATAGGCATCGGGCTCGGAGTGGCCATCTTCGCGTCATTCTTCTTCGTGCCCGTGATAGAGGCCGACCCACCAAACACGCCTCCTGACATCCAGGCCGTGCAGCTTAATGAATCAGTCATCTACCCGCGCGACGTGGCAAGCCTGGTGTGTGAGGCTACAGACAGCGATGGTGACGACCTCACCTACAGATGGTCGTCTACCGGCGGTGCCTTGCAAGCAACACACGCCCGTGCCCAATGGTCAGCCCCCACGCAACCCGGCGCTCATATGATTACCGTGGAGGTCACAGATAGTGCGGGCGATAGCAACTCTATGCTTGTCCCCGTCGAAGTTCGCCGAAACCATCCACCAGTCATTGAGGAGTTGTCGTGCCAGAACGACACGCTCCTGCCCCGGGAGACGGCTTCTCTGCTATGCACCGCTTCTGACGCCGATGATCAATCCCTCTCATACGAATGGTCGAGTGCACTTGGCACACTCGAACCGAATGGCGCCACTGCAACATGGACTGCCCCCATGGCGCCGGGCTCATACATCGTCTCTGTGCGTGTGAGCGATGGACATGGCGGTGAAACGACCAGGACCACCTTGATGCATGTATACTTGCCGGAGGCACCGGTCATAGATGAATTGATAGTACGGCCACTGATGCCCGAGTATTCAATTCCCACCAGGGAAGGATACCGGCTGATTCGGGGCTCATTCTGCGAGTGTGACATCGAATGCATTGCACGCGCCGGAGGGCAAGAGCTGACATTCGACTGGTCAGCCAGCGCCGGCGAAATCCACGGCGACGGCTCACGCGCCGCGTTTATTCCCCCGATGGACAGAACGGACGTTATCGTAACTGTCACAGTCAGCGACGCATTTGACCAGTCGGCCTCCGCCGAGGCTTACTTCAGTGTCTATTACCGGGAAGCCTTTGCGGACAACGATGATCGCGGAGTAGCATGCGGCAGTTGCAGAGGGCGGTGACGGTAGTACGTATTGACGGTTCGACCGTTTTGGGGTAGCGTGACTGCAATAGAAGGACGGGACACTACTGAAGTGTCCTGGAAAGGGTGAGGACATGTTCAACAGGATTCTCGTTTGTCTCGATGGAACTCCTCTCGCCGAGCAGATGGTTACATACGCCGCGGAAGTGGCTCAGAAGTTTGATTCGACGGTCGTGCTGCTACAGGTGCTGCAGGTGCCGTCCTCGCTTGCGGCCGCGTCGGCTCAGGGGGCGGAGTCGGTCATCGAAGAGGAAATGAAACGACTTGCACACGAATCACGCACCTATCTGCAGGATCTAGCGGGCACGCTGAGCGAGCGAGGAATCAACGCTGAGACAGTTACGCTCGAGGGCATGGCTGGCGACGCGATAGTTGACTACGCCAGCCAGAACAGCATCGATCTCATCGCGATATCTACGCACGGCAGAAAGAACATCGGTCGTCTCGTGTTTGGAAGCGTGGCCGATCATGTACTCCGGCACACGAATATCCCCGTGCTGTCTGTCAAACCTGCCCATTCGGAGTGAAGAATCGCATGGAGAAGAAGACTTATCCCGGCGACTGTGACCGGAAACCGGGAGAGAGTTTCGGCCAGATGGTAACCGCCTTTGGGCAGGCTATTGCCGAGATATTCAACGACCCGGAGTTGCAGGCCCGGGCGCGGGAATTCGGTGAGGCGACTACAGAATCTGCCCAGGCTCTCGGCCGCCGTTTCAAAGACGAAGAGGTCAGGGATAAGTTCAGACAGGCGGGCGAAGCTGCCGAGCAATTCGGACATAGCGTTGCCGACCAATTCAAGAACGAATCCCGCCAACCTCAAGAATAGGCTTGTGCCCCGTTGGGCGCCCCTGACCGGTGGTGGTCATACGGGTGCTCTCCGGCTGAACGTGGTCGACCAGTATAATGTTGGCTGTGAGACCCGGCACGCTCTGATGCTTCACATACATGGGAGGAGAGATGTTCGCAAGTTTTCCATTCCGGACCGCAAAGAAGATACTGTTCGGCACAGGAATGGTCGAGCAGGTTGGTTCTGAACTCAAGTCCGCCGGAGCAACGAATGCGGTAGTCGTGACTGACCGCACCATACGAGAAGCCGGATGGGCGGAACAGGTACAGTCCTCGCTTGAAAAGACCGGCATTCGTTCCGAAGTCTGGGACGGTTCAGAGGCCGAACCTTCCGTCGAGGTAGGCGAGCAGGCAATCGATTTCGCGCGCTCGGGTGGTTTTGACAGCGTGGTCGGGCTCGGAGGCGGAAGCTCCATGGATATCGCCAAGGCAGTAGCCGTGGCTCTGACGAACGAAGGCTCCATCATGGGATGGATCAAAGACGGGTTCACGAACGCGCTCGCGCCGCTTGTGCTCTGCCCCACGACGGCCGGCACCGGCAGCGAGGTATCTGATACGGCTGTCTTCGCGACGCCAGAGCTGAAAGCCGGACTGGTCAGTTCCATGCTGTATCCAGACGTCGCCATCGTCGACCCGGGACTCACCGTATCAATGCCGGGACCGGTCACCGCGAACACGGGGATCGATGCGCTCTGCCACGCGATTGAGGGATACCAGTCAGTGCAGGCGAGTCTTCTCACGGATGCGCTTGCCGTCGAGTCCATGCGCCTCACCAACACCTATCTGCGAGTAGCGTACTGCAATGGAAGGGACATAGAGGCACGGGAGGGAATGGCACTCGCGTCACTCCTTGCCGGCATCGTGATGGGAAACGCAGACACCACCATCGGCCATGCATGCGGCTATGCATACGTCTATCCGGCCACGAAGCTGCACTATCCGCATGGCTATGCGATTGCGGTCACGTTGCCCTATGTCATGGAGTACAACGCAATCGCCCAGATGGAGAAGCACGCCAACATCGCACGTGTGTTGGGCGAGGATATCGAGGGGCTGTCCCTGAGGGATGCAGCGTTTCTGGCTCCGCTCGCATTCAAGAAGCTGATGGTCGACCTCGGGCTTCCTACATCGCTAAAGGCGATGGATGTCGAGAAGGATATGCTGCCGATGATTGCACGCAATGTTCTCAAGAGTCCAAACCACTGCCGCAGGAATCCACGCGAGGTAACGGAAGAGGGAATGATAGACCTGTTTGAGCATGCCTATGAGGGCAAGCTAGCCTGCGAAGAGTAGCGATCGGGCACTTCCAGGGGGGCGCCGGGCGCGATCCGCGCGTCCCCCTTTTTCTTCACTTCTCCGTGTCCAATTCCGTGTACTTGCGATACTCACCCTTCACCAGATGCACGGGATACTTCCGGCGGTTCACCTCAAGCTTCTTGCTCATCGTGTCTGCCATGTCGAGGCCGACAACCGAGGCAAGATTCAGGCATAGAATCATTATGTCAGACAACTCCTCGCCGAGGCGCCTGCGTTTGTCGGGGTTGTCCAGAAGTGCGGGAATCTCTTTTTCGCGCACCCACTCAAAGAGCTCAAGAAGCTCTCCGGCCTCTACGTTGATGGCGAGGGCAATATCTTTCGAGTTGTGGTACTTGCCCCATTCTCGTTCGTTGACGAATGCCTGGATGAGGTCCTTCAGTTCCGCTATCGTAGTCGTGTTATCGGAGAGCTGTGTATTGGACATCAGCAGGTCCTCCTTGCGTTTCTTCCCGGGCGAGGATATCAGGCTAGTTACACTGGAACAGCATGTCAACGGGCAGAGGTTGGAGCTCGCACACGGCGCGCGCGGGGTCCGGGAGAACTATCTCCGTCCGCTCGAACGGGCGAAATGATTTCAGCACGAACGTTGATTGTCCCATTCTTCTTTTGCAACGTGCCCTCTATCAAAAGAACCGGATTGAAGATACACACCTGCCTGAACCGTTCATATACATCAGGACGGATGACAACATTTATCGCTCCATACTCGTCCTCCATGGTTATGAATGCAAACCCCTTTGCGGTTGGCGGGCGCTGCTTCATGATGACATACCCTGCGATACCGACATGCACTCCGTCTTCCAGTTTCTCAAGATCTGTGCTATTCACAACTTTATTACCCATCAGTCGTTCTCTCAGTACACGCATCGGATGATGGATGGTCGACATCTCCTGAACACTATAGTCGCAGCGCATCTCCTCCAGATCGCTCATCGCCGGCAGCGAGACATCGCTGGCGCATGAATCGAAAGGCAGTTCACCGGGCGAGCACTTTTCAAGCATGCCGAGTCGCCATACGAGGTTGCGTCGCGACTGACCCCAGCCATCGAATGCCCCTGCCAGTATGAGGTTCTCCACGACAGCGTTTCCCAATCCAGTCCTGAAATAGAAATCGTCCAGAGAGCGGAATGCTCCCATTTTCCGTTCTTCCGCGAGCATTGTGCGGGCCTTCACTCCCAACTCTTTCACGTACGCGAAACCTAATCGCACATTGCCATCTTCCACGCAGCAGACTGAATCGCTCTTATTTACATCCACGGACAGCACCCTAATGCCGTGCCGCTGGGCGTCATGGACAACCACTTCAGGGCGGTAGAACCCCATCGGCTGGTTGTTCAACAATGCGCAATAGAACTCGACAGGATAATGCCGCTTGAGCCAGGCCGATTGATAGCAGATGAGTGCGAAGCCTGCAGCGTGGCTCTTGCAAAAACCATACTGTGCAAATCCTTCCAGGGACGCGAACACGCGTTCAGCGCTTTCAGCGTCGACGTCGTTGGCCATCGCGCCCTGTAGAAACCGGCCTTTCAATTTCATCACAGCCTCATGCGAACGTTTGCGACTCATCGCACGTCTCAACTGGTCCGCCTCGCCTGCCGTGAAGTCTGCGATTGCGATGGCCGACTGGATAACCTGCTCTTGAAAGAGAATGACACCGAGGGTCTCCGAAAGTATCGGCTCCAGTTTCGGATGCAGGCAGGTGACCTTCTCCAGACCGTTCCGCCTCTGTATGTACGGATGCACCATATTCCCCTGTATCGGTCCGGGTCGCACGATTGAGACTTCGATGGTCAGGTCTTCGATAGACCGAGGACGTGTACGCGGCAGCGTCTGCATCTGCGCCCTGCTCTCAATCTGAAAGACACCGATAGTATCGCAGCGACATATCATGTCGTACACGGAGGCATCATCCTGCGGCAGGTTGTCAAGGTCGAGTGTCACCCCGTGATTCTTCTCAATGAGGATGCGCGCCTCATCCAGGAGGGAAAGCATCCTGAGGCCAAGAAGGTCTATCTTGATGAGTCCGGCATCGGCAACGCTGTCCTTATCCCACTGGCAGACGATGCGGCCAGGCATAGTCGCACGCTCGAGCGGCACCATATCGCTCAGGGGACACGAAGAAATCAGCATGCCGCCGTTATGGATGGACACGTGCCGTGGAAAGTCCTCGAGTCGACTGCAGATAGAGAGGAATTCCTGGAACGGAAACCTGTCGAAATACGTATCGAATTCATCGATACTGGAAAGCTCCCCGTGGACGTTGCGCGGGCCATAGCCGTACCACGAAATCGAGCGTGCCAGGCGATCGATAACATGAGGTGGTATCCCAAGGACCTTGCCGACCTCCCGCAGTGCATTGCGCGCTTGAAACGTGACGAACGTGCATACCATGGCGGCGCGCTCTTTGCCATACGTCCTGTACACATACTGGATGAGATCTTCACGGTGAGCGGTCGACACATCGATATCGATATCGGGCACGGAAGACATCTCTTCATTCAGGAACCTGCCGAGGAACAGCCTGTTCTTTATGGGGTCGACCTTCGTTATGCCGAGGAGATACGCGACTATCGAATTCGCTGCAGAGCCACGCCCTTGTGCCGGAATGTCATGCTGCCGGGCGTATTCCATGATGTCCCAGACGATAAGGAAATAGCCGGAGAGGTCGAGCCTGTGAATAAGGTCCAGTTCCTGTTCCACCCGCGCCAGGGCTTCCGGGGTCGGTTCACGGTATCGCTCCACTATATTCTTCCTGCACAAGTCCTCAAGATAGCTTCGCGCTGTCTCTCCTTCAGGAAGGGAAAAGTCAGGAAACCGGTAGCAGGAGAATTCCATGGACACGTTGCAGCGCCCTGCAAGCTCGACGGTGGCACGCACCGCCTCGGGATAGCTGCTAAAGAGCGTCACCATGTCCCGGTGTGATTTCAGGTAGAACTCTCCGTTGAGTTTGAGGTCGGGACATTCTTCCAGCGTCGTCCGGGTCCTGATGCAGGTCAGGACATCGTGAAGCCTGTGGTCTTCCTTTCTCGCATAGTGGACGTTATTGGTTGCCACATAGCCCACACCGCATTCACGCGCCACCTCGACAAGCGCATCACACAGCCACATATCATCCGGATAGAGCGTGTTCTGAAGTTCGATAAAAAAATTGTCCCGACCGAATACCTCCACGTAACGGGGTACAGCTTCTCGCGCTCTGTCACTCAGCCCACCCCTGAGCAGCCGCGAGAGTTCACCCTCCCGACAGCCCGAGAGACAGGCAAGCCCTGCAGCATGATCGGCAAGTGTCCTCCACGAAACCACAGCATTGCCTTTTGAACCGGAAAGCTGTGCCGCCGTGATGATACGGCTCAGGCCGGCATATCCACGGTTATCAAGGGCAAGGAGCGTGATATGGTAACCATCCTCAATGGTTAACTCGGCGCCGATAATCGGCTTGATGCCCTCTCGCTCGCATGCCTTCGAGAAGCGAACAGCGCCGTAGAGGCCATCATGGTCGGTGAGCGCCAACGCAGGCATCCCGAGTTCAGCCGCGCGACCCGCAAGCTCCTCGGGCAGAGACGCACCGTCGAGGAATGAGAACGCCGAATGACAATGAAGTTCCACGTAATCGTTCATGGTAGAACCATCGCGACATCCTAGTCATGGACTCGCTGCAGGTGCCAGTTCCCGGTTACCAGGTCACGAAACAGCTCGCAGATGATGCCTCCTTCAAGCCTGACTCTGTAGTAGTCGCGTTCTACGGGACTCTTCCACCACTCCTGGCTTACGCGCCACCGGGCAAGAACATCTTCCACCCGGCGCGTACGCGCTCCGTATATGACGTGCTGTGGTTCGTAATCATCAGACTCAATGACCTGCAGAAGCCGTGTCTCCCATGAGAGCTTGTTCATCATCTCTCACCATCGCAGGCGGCAAACATGAACTGCTCCTCCGGAGCCCTGCCCGTTCTTCTGATCACTACCCTCTTCACAATATCCCGTCCGTACCGTTCTTGCAGCCGGCGGACTGTCTCCTGCAATTGACTGCTCCCCCGACGGTGAGTGTGGAGAAAGGACGATTGTCTTCCAGATTCGGCGCTCAAGCCCGAGACTTCAAGACTGAATTCTTCGACGGGAGCCTGCAGGTCCAGCCTTTCTATACAGGCCGAGACGCGTCCTCTCATAGCTTCGCGGGACGAGACGGGCTCCTTAAACCGCACGACTTCCCGTTCAACGGCCCCATCTTCAAGGCGCAGCGTGACCGTCAACGTACGGCAACACTGCCACCGTTTATCCAGCTCGCGACATGTCGAGTCGAGAGCATCTTCAGCAGCCTCTTCCAATTCTTCTTTATCCTCGACCGGTATGTCGAACGACTGTGTCTGGACAAATTCATTGTCATCGCGCCACTCCCCCACCTGTGCATTGTCGACGCCTCGTGCAAGGTCACACAACATGCGTCCTTCGGCGCCGAACTGTGCCTCGACGGCTCCCCGCGGCAACAGGAGCATCTCTCCTACCGTCGAAATACCGAACAGCTGCAATTTACGCACCGAGTTGTCAGACACCGGCAGATACTCGAGGGGCAGGTCACGGAGAAAACGCTGCTCTTCACCCTCACGGATAACGAGAACGCTGCCGGACTCAGCCTCGCTGGACGCAACCGCAGCCACGAAGCGTGAAGACGCTATACCGGAGGCAGCACGGAACCCGGCATCCTGTACGGCTGCGAGTGTACTCCCGACAAAACGAACCGCATCTGTCTCATACCTGAGACCGAGAAACACGTGGTCGGGAGGACCTGGCTCAACGAGAGGGCAGAGGCGACCGAGAAGAGACACAATACTGTTGAGAGAGCTGCGACTCTTCTCCTCGCTCCAGGGACGGAACACGCCACCTGAGCAGAGCGAATACGCCTGGCGCAGCGGAATTCCGGGAACAACACCATAAGCCTCCGCCTCTTCGGAGACATCGTAGACCCTGCCTGTGTCGCGGCAATAACTCCCGAGTATGAGAGGTTTCCCGGCGAGTGCAGGTTCCTCGTGCTGTTCAACCTGGACAGCAAATCGAGGCATGTATACGCATGCGATTCTCATGGGACACTTCCGCAAAGTCAGGAGACAAGGCTGCGAATCACCGCCACAATCCTGCCCTGGACTTCAACGTTATCAGGGTCCACGTAGAGCGGCTCCACCTGTCGGTTTGCGGGCTGCAGCCTCACACGGTCGCCATCGCGGTAGATGCGCTTGAGGGTCACTTCGTGTTCATCCTTGAGCCACACGGCTACCATATCGCCGTCCACAGCAGCGGAAACAGCCTCCATGATGACGATATCGCCATCCATAATGCAGGCATCAATCATGGACCGGCCGCGCACGCGGAGCGCAAAGAGATTCCGGCTATCACCCACCACTTCACGCGTCAGCGTCAGCATCTCCTCAGCCTCCGTTGTCCAATTCTCGGACTCCGGCACCGGAATGGGTGTTCCAGCCGCTATCGTACCGAGAAGCGGGATCTCAATATTGTTGCCCTGTACAAGTTGGATGCTACGAAATATACCGGGCTCGCGGCGCAGCACGCCCTGCTTCTCAAGGACATTGAGGTGATATTGAACAAGGTTGGGAGAGCTGAGGCTACATCCTTCAACGATATCGCTCACAGATGGCGAGTAGCCTTTGTCCGCGATAAACGACTGAACAAATGCAAGTATCCTCTCTCTCGTCCTGCCTGAACCCGCTCCGGTCATTGCCTGGCACCTCTCAATAATGTTGTATGAATATACAACTACATGAGGCCGACGTCAAGCACAAAAAACTGACACGGAGAAAAGCAAGGACGATGGCTGAGAACTACCGGACGTCCTGGAGAGCGTGCGAGAGAAACCGCTCGAACTGCCCTTCCTCATCCGCCACCGAGGGTATCGATGAAGAATAGACCGTACGCCCGTTTTCGCGACGAGACTTGACAAGCCCTCCACGCCGGAGCACCTGCACGTGATATGCAACAGTCCGACGCGATACGCCGAGCGAGTCCTGCAACTCGGCCGACGAACGAGGCCCGTCCTGCAGCAGTTTAAGGACACGCAGACGGGTATCTGCTGAGAGCGCCCTGACCACGTTTACTATGTCCCGCATGACGAACGATGCCAGTCACAATACCAGTGACTCGCTACCTATGCTACTTCACGGATTGGCATACGTCAATCGCACAACCTCACACAATAGCAATATTGGCCCGAAATGAACAATCGAGCTTTCAACGGATTTAGTAGACAGGAGCCAGGAAGTGCACATTCTGAACTGCGCACGGCCCACGGTGATGACTAATACACAGAGGTCGCGTACCATTACTCAGGAGGGAGCAACAACCATGCAGAAGATTGGCTACGGGCTCATCGGAGTGGGCATCCTCGCACTCGCAATATGGGCGGGAGTACAATTCCTATCGGATCCCGAGGTGGGAACATTCGTCAAGGTCACCATCGCCGCCATCGTCACCGGTGTGCTCGTACTTCTCGGCACGGTGCTGCGCGACCGTATCAGGGCATCAAGAAACGATAAGCTCAAGGGAGTACAAAGATGATTGTTGTCACTACCGCAAGCATCACCGGCAAGGAAATCGTCCAAACCATGGGCTGGGCAAAAGGAAGCACGATCCGTGCACGCCATATCGGAAAGGACATAGTAGCTCTGCTTCGGAACCTGGTGGGAGGAGAGGTTAGCGAATACACGAAAATGATGGCGGAATCGCGTGAAGAGGCTGTCCAGCGAATGATTGAAGATGCCGAGGCGCAGGGCGCCAACGCCATCATCGGGCTGAGGTTCACCACTTCAATGGTGATGCAGAATGCGGCCGAGATACTCGCCTACGGAACGGCTGTAGTGGTGAAGTAGCTTCGGGCCATTTACCCCGCCAGCCCGAGATAGATGAGTGCCCCGTACCCGATAACGAACAGGCCCACGCCGCCGACAATAGCTGCTCTTGGAAACCCCCGCACGGTATAGCCGCTGGTGGCGAAGAAGATCATCTTGGCGATATCCCCGGCCATCATGAACGCTGCGTAGAAGACGACGGCGGCACTCCCTGTGAGCCCCGACATGAGGGATAGATACATGGTCCAGTGAGCGAGGTCGTTGAATACCACAAACACGACCGACACCAGTTCCCTCTGCTGCAGTCTGTCCACTATCGCAACGGCGAGAGCGATGGCCATCCACATCAGAATCCGGGACTGTGTGCCTGCCGGACCTGCCGGACGCGCAAGCTCGCCTGCCTGGAAACTGGTCACGAACGTCACGAGGGCGATCACAACAGCGATAGCCTTGAGACCCGTCTCCACCTTCTCAAGTCTGCTCATGCCGGCGACATACCAATTCCTGGCACCGCCGTGGTAATCATGGCTCATCCGGCACCTCTCCACAATGCGATGTCACGCAGCTTCAGTGCGTTTAGGTAACCATGGCAAGAACTTGCTTGTTCGACGTGCGTACTCTCTGTATTCCGGCTTTTCCATCATGGATTTCTCGAGCAAGGGTACACCCGAATAGAACAAGATAAGGCTTGTGATCGTGATTGGGCCGACCACGGAGACCCACCCCCACGGCACTGAAAGCGCGATGACGAAGAGGCCCCACCACTGCGTGACTTCGCCGAAGTAGTTCGGGTGTCTCGTGTAGCGCCACAGCCCTTTGTCCATCACCTTCCCGCGGTTGGATTTGTCCGCCAGGAACATATCGAGCTGGTGGTCGCCAACGGCTTCAAACAGGAATCCGATGAGCCAGACCATGAGACCGACGATGTCCAGCCAGCCAAGCGCAGGGCCACCGTAGGCGTTTACAACCAGTATCGGCGCAGAGATGAGCAGCATCATCAAACCCTGTCCGAAAAAGACAAACAGGTACGCGGTTCGTCGCCAGTGCTCTCCCCATTTCTCACGCCATTCCTTGTAACGGAAATCCTCTCCTTTACCGCGGTTCCTTCTGTAGATGCGCGCAGCAAGGCGCAGACCCCACACCATCACCAGTGCGAGCACGAGCACCTGGCGTGCGCCAATCTCACCCGGGAACCCGAGGGTCACAATCGCGACGAGGATGAATCCCAACCCCCATCCCACATCCGCAATGCTGTTATCTCTCATCCGCAGAGCGAGGACGAACATGCAGTTCATGAAGACGGCGATGGTGATGAACGCGACAAGAACAGTATCGAGCAATGCCACTGCCACACCTCCTTATTTCAGTCAGACATGCCTGCGCCCTGCAATCACAATCATGCCGGGGCCACCGTGCACACCAAGAGCAGCACCCATTTCGAACACGTGCACCGGAGTGTCACCCACACGCGCAATGACTCTCTCGACGAACGGATCAAGCTCCTCGGCATACGTGCTATGTGAAACGGCCACCTCAGCAACCGGACTCAGGCCATCGAGAAAGCGCAGAAGCCGGGCCTGTCCTTCCATACGTGAGCGTACCAATCCGGCCCTGATGATTACCCCATCCCGGAAAGTGAGAACGGGTTTCACGCGAAGAAAGCCGGCAGCAACCGCGATCGCGGGAGAAATGCGACCTCCTCTCGCGAGGTACTTCATCGTATCGAAGAGAGCCATCATCCTCACCTGTTCGATCGCCTGCCGTGCGGCAGCAACAACTTCTGACATCGACGCACCCGAACAGGCAGCGCGAGCCGCCTCCATTGTGACAAGTGTGAGTCCTCCGGAATTGAGCCTGGAATCGATGACTTCGACCGGAAGGCTGTCGGCCACCATGCTTCGAGCAAGCATCGCGGAGTTGTACGTGCCGCTTATCTTAGAGGAGATGTGTATGGAAACGACCCCTTCACATTCCGGAACACGGGTGTACACGGATGCAAGGTCTTCGGGACCGGGCTGGGCCGTCAGCGGGTGTCCATTACTCACGGGAAGCCGCCGATAGAATTGTGCCGGAGTGAGGGTGACACCATCTATGTACGTTTCGTCTCCCCAGCGCACATAGATGGGAACGACCTCGATCCCGAGGGACATTGCCGTATCTCTATCGAGATCCGACGTGCTATCGGTGATGACGCGCACGCGCTGGGTGATCTCATCCTCCTGCGCCGTCTCAGCCTGCA
Organism: uncultured Dehalococcoidales bacterium; assembly: GCA_964552485.1. Classification (GTDB taxonomy): domain Bacteria; phylum Chloroflexota; class Dehalococcoidia; order GIF9; family AB-539-J10; genus SKVJ01. Next base: position 32,658 of record CAZKHH010000003.1, read on the forward strand.
GCGCAACAATCTGACTGTACGCGCCCCCACACACTGTGTCAATGTCGACAGAAACCGGGCACTCGCATGAAAACGAGGTCGTCACAATACGTGATACGATATTGTTTCTGCGGGCTTGCACGGCTCAAATGAGCCGAGTACGATTGCCACCCGTAACGCCATCTTATCCCGGACACGAATGACGTGACACAGCGCGTACGAGTCGCACTTGACGCCGCCGGTGGCGACAATGCTCCGGCCGACAGCGTCAAGGGCGCTATTAGAGCTGCTCGCAAGAGCGACGCTGAGATATATCTCGTCGGGCCACCCGATCTGCTTGAGCCCGAGATACAGGCGTGCGGGGGCCTTCCAAAGAACGTACTCCTCGTTCCATCCGGACCGGCACTGCTGGAAGGAGAACCCGCCACCCACGCGCTCCGGCGTAAGTCGTCGTGCCCGGTAGCAACCGCGGCGAGGCTGCTGCGCGACCGTGAGGTGGATGCCTTTGTGAGCGCGGGCTCGACCGGAGCGGCTTCAGTCAGCGCCATCTACTACGTGGGCATGCTTCCCGGCATAGGCCGCCCTGCGGTATGTGTTCCCCTTGTGGGCATGGCTCCCAATACGGTATTGATCGACGGCGGCGCCAACGTCGACTGCAAGCCGAGTCATATGCTTTCGTTCGGCGCAATAGGGACAGTGTACGCACGCCGCATCCTGAAGGTTGAGAACCCGACCGTGGCGCTGCTCAGCACGGGAACGGAACAAGGCAAGGGGACCCGTCTGCTGCAGGACAGCTATCCTCTTCTGGAACAGAGCGGCCTCAACTTCGTCGGAAATATCGAGGGCTACGACGTACTCAGTGGCAAGGCGAACGTCATAGTATGTGATGGCATAGTCGGAAACGTACTGCTCAAGTTCTACGAGAGCATCGGACCTTCCTTCACCAGATGGCTGAGGACCCGGCTCGACGGGCGGCCACTGGTTGGTGCAGGCCGACGCGTTCTTTGCCAGATTGCCGCATTCACGCAAATCACGCGGGATGAGAGCACGGGAGGAGGACTACTCTGGGGTGTAAATGGCGTGGTACAGATAATGCACGGCAGTAGCCGCGCGCCTCACTTCGAGCGCGCTATACTGCGCGCTCACGATGCGGTCGCCGCGAACGTCGTAGAGGAACTCCACATCGAATTCGCAGCGGTGCAGGAACGTTGCCGGACGTATCTCGAGGCGAGGCCAGCGGGGCCGGAACGTCCGTCGGCACTCATACCTACCACGTGAGTATCGACTAGTCCTGCAGCCGGTAGACCGTTTGAAACGAGCCGAACAGGTCGAGATACTGTTCCAGGTAGCGCGACAGCAAGAACTTCTCCCGTACCGTCTCGCGCCCAGCCTCCCCGATCTGCCGCGCCATGTCACGGTCTCGCAGCAACTCCATGATGCGCCGGGCCGCCTCCTCCACCGAAGACACGAGGAAGCCATTGGCTCCGTCCTCTATCTGCATTCTGATTCCGCCCGTGTTACCTCCGATTACCGGAGTACCTTTCCACATGGCTTCAGAGACCGTGAGGCCAAAGCCCTCGCGCAGTGACTTCTGAAGGACCACGGCCGCCGTGCGCTGAAGGGCATTGACGAGGGCTCCGTCCTGGACGCTCAAGATAATTATGTCATCACGCTGTTGACTGAGGAGTGCCTCGTACACCTCCGGTCCCTCGGGATCATCCGTAGCCACATTGCCAAGGAGAACGAGCCTGCACGGAATCTCCTCTTTCACGATGTTGAACGCATCTATGACGCCCTGCGGGTCCTTCCAGCGGTCAAAGCGGGATATCTGGGCGATCAGTGGCAGATCGGTGGGTATGTCATAGTGCCTGAGCCTGTCGGAAACGGCTGCATCGTCCATATCTTTGTTGACGATCGAGAAGGGATCGATGGCGGGCATAAAGAACCGCTGCGGGACCTGCAACTCCTGCTTGTATTCGGTTGAACTGAGAATTACCGCATCGTACATCTCAATGTACGGTTTCAGAAACGACCACAGCTCCATGTTAGGCTCTCCGAGGTCAATGTGACAGCGCCAGACCCACGGACCCGTCTTGCGATAATGCTGTATGAGCGGCAACGGTTGTGGATCGTGCACGATTACGAGATCGTGAGTAAGGTGATTGAGGACCGAGTTCTCGTAGATGACGTGCTCGAAAATCTCTATCTTGCGTTCAGTCCAATTGATTTCGTCGCCCTGAAGGGCGTTGTGCATCTTCTTCGTAACGCTGAAGAAATCAGGCGGCCCATGAACGGTTCGCCATCCCGTCTCGATGCCAAGGCTGTTCATGAGAATGGCGAGGGAGGACAGGAGTTGTGAAACGCCACCCCCGTAGTACGTAGAGTTAATGTTTACGATGTGCATATCGCCGAGGGGCTTTGCCTTGCGCTTGATGCGCGATACGGACTCAGGCCCGATGAGTCGTTCGTAGTCGTCGATATCGATGATGCCATACCTGTTCATTTGCCCTCCTTCATATCGGAGCCGATGCCTATTGCGCGCATATACCCGGCGCTATTCTCGGGAAGACTGGTGTTTATGTGGATACCGGAGCCTATCTCAAAACCTGCAACCGCTGTGAGTCGCGGGTAAATCCGGAGATGCCATGAGAAATACGGCTCGCATTCGTCTCCCGCAGGGGCCGTGTAGACAACGTGATTGTAGTCAGGATTGTTGAGTCCGAGGTGTATGCGCCGCAACGCATCGCGCATCACGCCGGCAAATTCTCTCAGCTCTTCATCGGGTACGGCTCCCAGTGATGAGCGCGGGATGCGCGGCAGTATCCATGTCTCGAAGGGCCGCCTCGATGCGTAGGGGTGTATCTCGACGAAGGACGGTGTCTCACGCACGACGCGCGTAGATTCCTGCAGTTCGAATTCAACAAGGTCTTCGTACAGATTACGTCCGTATTCATCGAAATGGCGGACCGCAACGTCGTAGCTGTGCCTGCGATGCCACGGCACAACGGGCGTCGCAACGATTTGTGAATGCGGATGCTCCAAGGACGTTCCTGCACTCGGACCGTGGTTCTTAAAGATAATCACCTGGCGCACAGTCGGAATAGTGCTCAATTCAACAAGGCGGTCGCGATAGGCCCGAACCACCGTCCACGCTTCGAAATCGTTCATCATCCCAAGGTACTGATTATGCCTGGGAGTCTCGATCACGACTTCGTGAGCCCCGACCGCATCAAGGGCCAGAGCAAGCGGGTGTTCCTGTCGCCGGCTTACGCCACCATCCCGCATCATGGCCGGGTACTTGTTATCGATAACGCGGACTTGCCACGCTTCCGTAGCAGGATCCAGGTACACGGCTCGCTCGGTCGTAGTCTGACCCTCATTCCCCGGACAGAATGGACAAGTCTGCGAGTAACCGGGGACCGGCGGGCGTTCCCCAAGGGCCGCGAAATCATCCGGGCGACGCGCCCGTTCGGTTGATATTACAACCCATTCCCTCGTGGTGAAGTCGAGTCTCAGTTCCGACATCGTCCCACCGTCAGCATCCACCTGGCTCTCCGCATGAGAGACAGCTTACCCGACCTCATTCATTCTACTCAAGTGAGCCTGCATCCCTGCTTCCTTCGAGGCAAGTGGACAGTGTCGCCTCACAATGCTGTTTCAGGCAGCCATGTTCATAGGCTACAATTCCCGCGATGTCACGCTTCACCCTCTCCACTCTTGTCTTCATCGGTGCGGTAATCCTTACGGCGGCGCTCGCCGCCCTGATGGCGTTTTTGCCCCAGGGTGAACTGGCAATTCCGGCGGACAGCCAGGTTCCGGCTCCAACAGCGGCGGCTATCAACGCAGGAGTCGTACTGGTCCTTTACGGTGGACTGGGCTGGTTCGGACTCACACGTGCGCGTCGTCTCGATTATCCGGATGTATGGGACCCTTTCATCAATAAACACGAACGCTTCGTCAATCCGGCCGTAGTGGGTCTCTGGTTGGGCCTGCTGTTCATCGTTGCCGACAACATATTCTCGCGGTTCCACAGTCTCGGCGGATTCCCGCATCCGCCGTTTCCAACTTCACTGGTCGCTTCCTTTCAAGCCGGCCTGGGAGAAGAGATGATGTTCAGGCTCTTCTTCATACCGGTAGTAGTCTGGTTCATCTCGCGAATCATGCTGAAGGGCGAGCAACAGAACGCCGTCTTCTGGGTGGCGGCCATATTCTCCGGCATCTTTTTCGCGGCAGCCCACATCCCAACCGTTATGCTCCTCCTGGACCGCCCGTTCGACGCCATCCCCACGGCGATACTCGCCGAGGTGTTTTTGCTCAACGGAACGCTCTCGCTGGTCGCAGCGTACTTCTTCAAACGCGCGGGTTTTCTCGCTGCGGTTACGGTTCACGCCTCTGCGGATATCGTCTGGCACGTCATCTGGGGCCTGATGAGGTGACCGCTAGAAGCGGTCTTTGAGGCGGCGTAACGCCGCAAACGTCTCGGCATCACCGGCGTCCGGCATTCTCAGTGCCCGTTTCATCTCCTGCGTCGAGGCACGGAGAAACGGGTTAGTCTCCAGCTCCTGTCCGATAGTGGAGGGTACGGTCGACCCTCCTGATTCCACCACGGAGCGTATCTCTTCCAGCCGGCGCTTCACTTCCGGATTGTCCGGTTCAATCGTGACAGCGAACTCGTAATCCTCGAGCGAGTAATCATGACCGCAATAGACACGCGTCTCAGAGGGTAGTCCTGCGAGGAGCTGAAGCGACGACCACATCGCCTCCGGCGAGCGGGTAAAGACGCGACCACATCCGCCCACAAAGAGCGTGTCTCCTGTGAACACTGCTCCCGGATCTTTGCCCACGCCAGGGAGGTAATAGCAGACGGACTCAGCGGAATGCCCGGGTGTCCGGAACACGTTGAAAGTGAACGGCCCCACTTCGAAAAGGGAGTCCGCACCGGAAGCCCCCTGCACCACACCAACTACCTCGCAACCGGTACGGCGTGCCAGTTCGTCGGCACCTCCCATGTGATCGAAGTGAGCGTGCGTAGCGAGAATCGCTGTGAGGCTCAACGAGCGTTCGTCAAGACGCCTGAGAACCGGGGACGCCTCTCCCGGGTCTATCACAACGGCCGAAGCGCCGTCGTCCAAGACGTACGTGAAGTTGTCCGCAAGTGTCGCTATCGGCGTTACGCTGTACACATCACCTCCTGCACAGGGGTTCGTTCATTGCAGAGACCGGGCCAATTCAAGATAGAGCCGCGCAGCCGTCTCAACCTCGAGGAAGGGAACAGCCTCGTCCTCGCTGTGCGCGAGCTCCAACCTGCCGGGGCCAAGGATTACAGGATCGATGCCGGCAGCCCACAGAACGTTCGCATCAGAGTGACTCCGGAATTGCTGCGGCTGCCACTCGAGGCCAGCTGAGGCGTATACATTCCTCAAGTTGCTGACGAAGAGCCGTTCCGTTGATATCTCGTATCCGGCATAGGTATCCTCGAACCTCATGAAGAGGTCAAGGTCAGGCCGTTCCTTCATGGCTCCTGCCACAAGCCGCTCCAGGCCGGCCTTGAGACTGTCAACGCGCATATCCGGGGGCAGATGGAAATCGAGCCATGCTTCGCACAGGTCCGGCACGACAAAACCCGAGGGAAGCGCCGATAGCTCACGGATGTTGTATACAAGCCGACTCCCTTCGCTGGTGGAATAGTCGGTAATTGCGAGGAGCAGCTTGAGCATGGCCTCTATTGCGTTGTGGCCGACCTCAGGCACCGCGGAGTGCGCCCGTTTGCCTTTCGCACGCAGGAAGACCTCAAGATAGCCGTAATGTCCAAGGCACGGAGCCAATGCGGTAGGCTCGCCGACTATGGCCCAGGGGAAATGGTACTCACCAATGAGAGCGCGAGCACCAGCGTTGTCTTCCTCTTCGTCCACGACCAGCGCAAGCGCCACCGGCGGCACCGCTCCTCCCTCCTCATACAGGACGGTGCACGCTTCAATCATCGCTGCACAACCCGATTTCATATCGACAGTACCAAGTCCATGCACCATTTCCTCATCGGTCATCTCAAAACCGTAGTTGTCAAGGTCATAGGCGGCGACAGTGTCGACATGACCGACGAGGCACAGGTCAGCGCCGTCGGCATTCCCCGGAAGGACAAGGAGGTTTGATCGCAGGTCATCAACAGGCTGCATGACCACCGGTATTCCATGCGAACGAAGGTGCTCTGCCACAAACGTTATGACTTCGTCTTCCTTGCCTGAAGGACTGTAGATGTCGACCATGTCGTGCAACAGCTGCAGCAAACGATCGCGGTTGATGTTCTTCATAATGACCTACGCTGTATCGTCAGTGATTCTATACTTAGACTGAAGACCGGAGGGCGCGTCCTGCGACACTCGGCGCGCTTTCTTGCGATTCGTCTTCTTTTCCGGTGGCTCCTGCCCCTCCCGTCCGTCTTCTTTGCGAAGTGTCTTGGTTAACCAGACATGGCGGCCTGACGTGTTGAAGCCGAGATCGCGGAAGAAGCCTATTGCGTTCTCGTTCTCGACAACTGTATCGGCTATCATCATTCGGACACCGTCCTCGCGGAAGGCATCTTCAAGCCGACGATAGAGACGTGAACCGACGTGAAGACCTTGCACATCAGGGGATACGCCTATCCAGTTGACATAGCCATAGCGCTTCCACGCGGTGCCTTCCTTCTCAAAGGTGGTGGCGAGGGCGAATCCGACTACGCGGTCATCCGATTCCGCAACGAAACAGTACTCGGAGTCGGAAGTAAAGAGGCCGCTCACCTCGTACGGGTCCCACGTACGATACAGAATAGGGTATTCTTCACTCGTGAACAGCTCTTCTCCGAGACGATACACAGCGCTCAGATCATCGATCTCCAGCCGGCGTATGATGACCTCCGGTCGTTTCGACACTGATGCCATACTGTCTTCTCCCACATTTACGATGCGTTTACCTGCATTCACCCGCGAGTATACAATATGCGCGGTTTGCCAGTGAGATTTAAGTCAATCATGCAGCGAGCGTGGCACCAGGTCCGTCGATTCACAGCGCGGTGGACAGACACAAGCTTCCCGGGCTGGTTTCCCGTTGGTCCCTTCACGCGTTTTTACTTGGTCGCACTTGTGCTTGGCATACCTGGCGCCGGCGTTCTCTATGCGCTCGTCGAAACAGCCGGTATTCACTACCTTTTGGCCGGTGCCATCAACTGCCTCGCGATGACGGTGCTGTCCTATCTGCTCAATTCCGTGTTCACATTCGGGTGCTTCGTGGGCACGCGCGGTTTCTTGCGCTTCCTGACATCCCGCCTGGGTTCTATCATGGTTGGCATGTCTCTCTACATGGTGCTTACCACGGTGTTCGGAATGTGGTACCTCGGCGCCTCGTTGTTTTCGGCCGCGCTCGGCAATGCCCTCAATTTCGCCATTTCGTATTTTTGGGTGTGGCGCCACAGGACTCACCGTGCCAAGCTCCTAACAGCAACTGTCCAAGGGCAGCCGTAGGACCGACAAGGGGGGCGGATACCCCTGTGTTACCGGCAGCATTGGACTGGCAGCATTGCTCGTTGGACTGGTGATGCTTCACCAGAACCGCTCTTCACGATGGTCCGTCCTCCTCCTTTGACTTCGCTCGGTCTGCCCATCTATACTCGCATCCGAACTCCACTACGCGGCCGGGCCGGCAGGCTCAGACCGCGTCCAGCACAGTACATCAAGAGAGTGAAGAAGTAAGGGAGGACAATAGATGTACCAGAAGATACTGGTTCCCCTGGACGGCTCCAAGCAATCCGAGTGCATAATCGACCATGTAGCGATGCTGGCCAAATCATGCGGCGTGTCTGGAATCGTGCTGCTCAGAGTGCTTGAACCATGGGCACATGCTGCGGCGGCCACGTACCTCGGTGAAGAGACAATACGAAATGCGGAGGAGGGTGAGCGCAGGGCAGCCGAAGAGTATCTGTCTTACGTTTCGGACCCCCTGAGGACGCACTGCGGCGGTTTGGAGACCGCAGTAGTCCAGGGCAGAGCCGCGGAGGCGATTCTGAATTACGCTGAGAAGAACGGCGTTGATCTCATAGCCATGAGCACACACGGTGCCTCGGGACCTACCCGCTGGGCCATGGGCAGCGTGACACAGAAAGTCATGTCGCAAGCCCGTGTTCCTCTGTTGACAGTAACGCCATCGAGCTGCCGCCCCTGATGGGCGCCGATTGTATAGTCGTCTATGCCTCCGTGCATCACGGCAACACGTGCGTGGTGGCGGAGGCAATGGCCGAAGAGATTGGTGCTGCTGCAATAGAGGTCGGACCTGGGGCACTTGACCAGGTTGACGGCACGGGGCTGGTGGGACTAGGGTCCGGTGCTTTCTTTGGTTCGCACCATAAGTCACTGCTGTCATTCACCAGCCAACTGCCCTCAGAAACTCATATGAAGGCCTTCATCTTCTCTACGAGTGGGACAGGACGGCGACTGGCAAAGCTATTCGGCCGTGATTATCACAAGAGGCTGCGCCGAATCCTGCAGAACAAGGGCATTCCGGTGCTGGGTGAATTCGACTGCAAAGGCTTCGACACCTACGGCATATGGGGACGCTTCGGGGGCGTGGCAAAGGGTCATCCCAAAGAAGAAGAAATACGGGATGCCCGGACGTTCGCCCGGGACATCTACCAGCGGTACAAGAGTGAAAAGGTATCACACCGAAGCTGAGGACACTTGTGACGCGAACTCCGACACACGTATGTCCACATCGTTCTCTCTGATCTCAGCCACGGGAACGGGCATGACAGCGACCGGCTCTTTGCGCGCCAGCTTCTTCATCTGATCGAATACGTGTCCCTTTTCCGGGCTCTCGGCAGTACAGAAGAACGCGACGGCATTCAGGCGTTCACGGTGTCTCTTCAAGTAGCTCCGGACCGCCGGGGCGATGCCGCCAGCCCATACGGGGCTGCCAACAATCACGAGATCGTAACCCGAGGGATCATGTCGCGGATCCTCAATCTGAGATGACAGTCGCAGAAACCCTCCCATGGCAGCCTTCATGACGCTCAAGCCCTCGGGTTTCTCACCTTCCTTGGGCACTCGAAGCAACGGGCGTGACTTACGCTCGCGAATCTCCTCAAGGTCTGCGTCCAAATACGCAGCAAGGGTTTGTGCAACAGTTCTCGTATTCCCTGAGTTGGAGAAGTACACAACAAGAGTCTTCAACAATCGCCTCCTTGTCCAACACGGCTCCAAGAACGGAGCCACGCCTCGCACCTGCTGAACGCCTCATGCTACAGCAATACCAGAGGCGCGGGAAGCCGGGCGTCAAGCGCGAACTCCAGCCAACAACGGGATATGCTGTTGACAGTCTGACAGTACAGGACTATTCTCACCAACTGCCGGATGTAGGACAAGGAAAGCCCGGTTTGGCAAACAAGGAGGTCTGCAATGGCAGTCAAGTCGGTTGGTGAGCACTACCGCTGCAATGTCTGTGGCAATGAGGTGACGGTTACGGCAGCAGGAGGAGGCACCCTCGTGTGTTGCGGAGAAGACATGGAACTGCTTGAGGAGTGACGGCGCAGCAGCCGCACGGCAGACTTGTGGACCCGCAGCAC
>CAZKHH010000003.1:42325-43614 GCA_964552485.1 uncultured Dehalococcoidales bacterium
CGCAGCACACCACCTTCCGGCAACCGCACCGGTGGTTGTTATGCGGCTGCATATATGCCACGATACCGTGTGTCGCAGATATATGAAGTCGGACAAGTCCGACAGTGCGAGAGGAGGTAGATGTATGCCAGATTTTGGAAACGCGTTTTCGGGTCTGAAGAACGACCGTAATCTGACCCATGACGAACTGGTTCGTGCAATACGGTTCATGGTTGCGGCCGAGTACGAGGCTATACAGCTTTACATGCAGCTCGCAGAATCGACCGACAACAAGCTTGCAATCGCAGTGCTGAAGGACATCGCGGACGAGGAACGGGTACATGCAGGTGAATTCCTCAGGCTGCTGCATGAACTCCAGCCGGACGAACAGGAACTCTACGACCAGGGCGAAGAGGAAGTGGAAGAGGAGATAGAGAAGCAGTAGTAGACCGCTGTCGGCAGTTTCCGGGGGGCCGCTCGCGCCCCCCTCTTTGTTGCACGTCCCCGGGCGATCAGCGACCAATCGTCATCCTACGAATTGACCAATCCTCCTAGTACTTAGGTGTCTTATGTATCTTATCCCGTGTCATCTACACTCAACTACACCTGACATACCCGAACAGGCAGGGAGGAACGAATATGCCGATCACCATCCGCGGCAGTATGTATTACCGGACTGCAGAGGCTTGCGGCCTCGCCGGAATAAGCAAGAACACATTTTTCCGCTGGCTGCGCTCGGGCAGTTTCGATGACGTAGCTACGGCGGACAGGCATGGCTGGCGACTTTTCACGGAAGACGATCTGAGAAGGCTATGTGACAAAGCCCAGCACGTGACCATTCAGAGCGCTGTGGCAAGCGTTCACTGACACCTGTTACAAGCAACGAGAAATGAGCACTACGTATTCATCACCTTCCAGAGAGCAAGAACCGGATGTCCTTGTGCCGGGGTGTGGCAATCCATCCCAGTCGCCTTCACATTCTCCCGACGAAAGCAATGGCGGAGCTGAACTTGGCGTCGTAGTCTCACGACTCATAGATGTGGTTCGCACAACTCTCAACGCAGACCAGTGCATGATGGTGCTGAGCAACCGAGCCACATACACGGTCTACACCAATCGCAACGGGAAGGGCAGTGGCATCCAAGAAACTGAGGTTCTGGACCCGGGCCACGATGTGATTACGGTGCTGAAGACCAATCGTCCTCGTGTGGTAGAAAGCGACTCTGCGATAATTGCTCTTCCGCAGGGTGTCCACTCAAGTGCCATTTGCTGAGCATCTTCCCTTTCTTCAAGTCCGCCCTCCTTTTTCC
>CAZKHH010000004.1:0-42195 GCA_964552485.1 uncultured Dehalococcoidales bacterium
ACGGGAGAAGCCCGATGTGCGGATTGCGGTAACGGGCTGTTTCACAGCGCTTGGACAGGAGCAACTGCGGCACCGCCATCCACACGTCGACCTCTTCTTCGGCCCCGGCGATTACGAGAGTCTCGCCGAATGGCTGGACAAGACAGTGGACCGGGACCTCGCGCAGAGAGGCGCGGAAGGCTGCCTCCCCGGCATCGATTCCGACCTCCGGCCCGGTGTCTCGGCCTACGTGCCTGTCATGCAGGGGTGCAATAACTTCTGCACGTACTGCATCGTTCCCTACACACGAGGTCGTGAGGTCAGCCGCACACCGGACGAGATTGAGGCCGATGTACGCGGGCTCGTTTCGCAGGGCGCCAGAGAGATAGTTCTTCTGGGCCAGAATGTCGATTCATACGGGCACGATCTGCCCGGCCATCCCGACCTCGCTTCCGTCCTCGAAAGGCTTGAGACCGTGGACGGACTTCTTCGCACCCGTTTTCTCACCAACCATCCCAAGGATATGACTAGAAGGCTGATTCATACAATGTCGGCGCTGGACAAAGTGTGCGAACACCTTGACCTGGCACTTCAATCGGGTGACAATGCACTTCTCTGCGCAATGGGGCGAGGATACACGGTCGAGGAGTTCACGGAGCTTGTCGCTGATATCAGACGAGCCATGCCGTCAGTCTCGATAAGCACAGACATAATCGTCGGGTTCCCCGGCGAAACTCCGGAGCAATTCGAAAACACATGCGAAACCCTGCACCGTCTGCGTTTCGACGTAGTACACGTCGCAGCGTACTCTCCCCGACCCGGGACGGTCGCCGCGAGAAAACTCAAGGATGACGTTTCGGCAGAGGCCAAGGGTGAGCGTCTTCACCGCATCGAGCGTCTGCAGGAAGAAGTCGCGGGAGAAATCAACGCGCGTCTCGTCGAAACCACGGTCGAAGTGCTGGTGGAGGGACAGCGCAGAGGAAAGTGGTACGGCCGAACGCGCACGGATAAACTCGTCTTTTTCGAGGCAGAACAGGACACGACCGGACAGATGGTGCACGTCTTCATCGACCGCTCGAGCCCCTGGGCACTGCAGGGCCATCTCGTTTACAATACTGAGGTTACGATAAGGAGGACTCACTAACAATGAGCCAAGAACTTGCCGGTCTTCTCCCGCTGATACTCTTCTTCATCCTCATGTTCGGGGCGATGTACTTCTTCACCATCCGCCCGCAACGGAAGCGCCAGAAGGAACAAGAAGAGATGCTGATGAGCCTTAAGAAGGGCTCAAAGGTCATCACGAGTGGCGGAGTCTATGGAGTCGTCGACCTGATCGACGACACGAGTGTGGTACTCAAGACAGACTCGGGCGCCCTCATCAGATTCGCCAAGGTCAGCATCGTCGCTCGCCAGCCCAACACGTAGCGCGGGCGATAGAGGCTATACGTACTTGTCGGAAGACATCTGCTCGGCAATGTAACCGATGAACTCGTCCGCCTTCTCTGAAGGAGGACGGGTGACCAGACTTACGGTCACAAATACCGCCACGCACAGCAGGAGTCCCCACACGCCCGGCCACCATCCGAGAGGCCGCAGGCCCGTCACTTGAAGTACAAGGACGAGTAGCGCCCCGGACACAATGCTCGCTATCGAAGCTGCAGCCGTGGCCCGCTTCCAGAAGAATGCTCCAAAGATGCTCGGCACAACCATAAGGAGGCCTGCCGAAGCCGCTGCGGACAGAGGGGCAATCATGAAATCGATTCCGGTCCGCGCCGACGCCTGCCACGCGAACAGCAGGGCGATTACCGCCATAATCGGTATCACCCATTGACCCACCTTTAATTCCTGGCTCTCGCTCGCCTTCGGGTTTATGACGCCTTTGTAGACATCTCGCGCCCACACAGAAGATAGTGTGAGCAGAATCGAGTCGATGGTGGAAACGGCTGCCGCAACTATACCGACCATCGCTACCAGCGCGAGGGCTGTGGGAATGAAGGGCAGCGCAAGCAGTGCAGGCGTGGCGGTATCGGGATCTGACAGGCCCGGCACAAGCAGCACCGCGGCGAAGCCCCACAGAACCGCGATGAGGGTGTAGAGAAATCCGAATACGAGGAACCCGCCGAGCATCTGTTTCATAGCCCTGACCGACGAGGGAATGAAGAACCTCTGACTTACCTGCGGGTTGGAGAGAGAGAAGAAGAACCAGGGCAGCGCGAGACCGATGAACATGTTGATGCCCCAGAGGCCTGAACCCGAGGGTATGGTGAGCAAACCAGAATGCTCGCTCTCAAAACGAGAGATGAATTCTCCAACCCCCCCAATCTCTCTGAAAACAATCACCAGCAGAATCGACGCGCTGATGAACATGACAAGAGCCTGAAACGCATCGGTCCAGGCGATAGAACGGAGTCCGGCGATACGCGACCACGCAATGGCTATGACGGTGGCAACCAGAATGCCGAGGAAGACAGGAATACCCCCCTGACTCAGGCCGCTCAGGAGAAGACCTATGCCAAGTAGTTGCGCCGCGCTGTAGGGCACAAGGAACACAAGTGCAAGGACCGCCGCCACCGCGCCCACCGTCTTGCTCTGATACCTGTCGGCCAGCATATCCATCGGCGTGATATAGCCGTAACGCTTGCCCACGAACCAGAAGCGGGGAAGAAAGAACACCGCAAGGAACAGACCGCACAGGTACGTCATCTCGAATCCGAGAGCTCCTACGCCGCCCACGTAGCTCAACCCCGCAAGGCCCACGAGCATGAACGCACTGTATGTTGTGGCACTGTAGGTGAGTGCGGCCACGAAGCCGCCGACCCTGCGGTCGGCCAGGAAAAACTCACTCATACCGATGCCGACGTGTTTCCGTGCGGCAAGAGCAATCGCGAACCCAAGCACCACATAGATACCTACCGCGAGCCATGCCAACGATGCGCCGCTCAAGCCGACCACCTCGTGAACACAAGGAACATGCTGGCGACCGCGACAACGGTCCACACCACCCAGAATAGAAACGGTCCCGTGAATGTGCCGTTCTGGCCGATGATCTGCCACGGCACAATAAGGTCGGCCGCGATAAGCAGGCCAAGCCACACCCAGACGAGCTTGCTCTTCATACTCATTTCGCGATTATACCAGCGTCCTTTCTATCAGTTCTCGGCCTCATTTCCTGACCCGACTATCAAGTAACACCGTCACAGGCCCATCGTTCTGAATTGCGACCTGCATGTATTGCTGAAAGGTGCCGGTCTGCACAGAAACCCCGCGCCCCACGAGTGACTCGACGAACCGCTCATACAGAGGCAGCGCCTCTCCCGGAGGAGCCGCTTCTATGAAGCTCGGGCGACGTCCCTTTCTCGTATCGGCCATGAGAGTAAACTGACTGACCGCGAGCACCGCCCCGCGGATATCCAGTACCGAGAGGTCGAACTCGACTTCTTCACGCCGGAACACGCGTAGCCCTGCCACCTTCTGGGCCATGTAATCGGCATCCTCACGTGTATCCTCTCGCCCGACGCCCAGGAACACAACGAGCCCGTTTCCGATAGAACCTACGACTTCGCCGTCAACCGAGACGGATGCATGCACGACACGCTGTACAAGAGCTTTCATGATAGAGGGCCGCCATTGTAGGGACACGCGATGATCAAGTCAACGAAGTACACCCTGTTGATACCGTCGCGTGGTAAATTGAGCAGACGCCCTCGCAGCTTCTATAATCTCTATATACAGTGAATTTCCCTGACTGCGCTTTTCACCACGTCGCTCGGCCTGCACGGTACGCGGGCCATGAATGGAACAGCATCCTCAAGGACTGGGACAAGGCCTCACTTCGTATTGCACTGTGCTATCCCGACGCGTACGAAGTCGGCGCATCGAACCTCGCCCTTCCCGTGCTTTACGAGATTCTGAACTCGCGCCCGGACATCATCGCGGAGAGGGTGTTCGCACCGTGGGTGGATATGGAGCAGGTCCTCCGCGAGTCAGGCCGGAAGCTGTTTTCGCTCGAATCGCGTCACGAGCTTCGCGACTTCGATGTCATCGCGTTCTCCCTTGGTTACGAACTCACGTATACAAACGTGCTGACTGTACTGGACCTCGGCGGAATACCAGTACACCGGAAGGACCGCTCCAACGCGCATCCGCTTGTGCTTGCGGGCGGTGGGTGCGCTGCCAATCCCGAGCCCATGTCTGACTTCGTTGACATGTTCTTTGTCGGAGAGGCCGAGGAGGCACTGAATGATCTGGCCGACGTGCTGCTGCACTTCAAACATGACAAAGAGGCCCTGCACACAGCCTGTGCCCGAATCGAAGGGATCTACATTCCTGCGCTGTACGAGCCCTGCTATAGTGGCCAAGGCGCCTTTCAGTCGCTTGCACCGGTTGCTGATGCCCCGCCAACTGTTGCCCGGCGCATCGCTCGCGCACTGCCGCCTCCGCCTACGCGCCCAATCGTGCCCTTTATCGAGGCTGTTCATGACTTCGGCAGCATCGAGATTCAGCGAGGATGCTCCCGCGGCTGCCGCTTCTGCCAGGCGGGGATGGTATACCGTCCATCGCGAACACGCCCCCGTGCGCAAATCGTAGCCGCCTGCGAAGAGCTCACGCGCAATTGTGGCTACAGCGAATTGTCTCTTCTATCACTCAGCACAAGCGACTATCCGGAGATTGAGGAGCTTGTGACAGACCTGCTGCCTCTCTGCCGCCGCAATAACATGTCCCTTTCACTTCCGAGCCTGCGGGCAGGTCCGCAGTCGGTCCGGCTACTTGAGATGCTTCCAGGTAGACGAAGCACGTCATTTACATTTGCTCCCGAAGCCGGCACTGAGCGTTTGAGACAGGCCATCAACAAGAACATCTCGGAAGAAGACGTGTTCTCAACTCTTGACTCCCTCCTTCAAGGGGGCTGGACCAAATTGAAGCTCTACTTCATGATAGGCCTCCCCACGGAGACCATTGAAGATGTGGAAGGTATCGCCGACCTCTGCCGCCGAATCGCCCGGGAGCAGCAGCTTGCCAGTCTCCACACAAATGTATCTCTGCTGGTGCCGAAGGCTCACACACCCTTCCAGTGGGACTGCCAGGACGATGAACCGACCGTAAAGGCAAAGGTTGATATTCTGAAGCGAGGTCTCCGGTCCGGAAAGATAAGGCTGTCATGGCCTGAGTACGGCTCGTCACAGGTAGAGGCAGCTCTGTCTCGCGGCGACCGGCGCGTCGGTGCAGCTATCTACAGGGCATGGAAACTGGGCTGCAGGTTCGATGCGTGGTCCGAGCACTTCTCCTACGAGAAATGGCTGCAGGCATTTGAGGACTGTGATCTTTCGATAGCCGACTATGCCGGCAGGGGACGATCTCTTGATGAGCCCTTGCCCTGGTCACACATCGCTACGGGGGTCTCACAGGAGTATCTCAAGAGAGAGCGCTCCCGGACTGTTTCGGGGGAGCCAACTCTGGACTGCAGGACGGAGATGTGTAATGGCTGTGGTCTCCAGGGATGGGAAGCGAGCTGTGCACCGACCGATTCAGGCAACGGGTAGTGCACGGAGGAACTCATCCACCGCCTGATTCGTCTCTTCAGGTTTCTCGGCGAAGAAATAGTGCGTGCCCCCATCGATCACCACTTGCCGCGCACCCGCAATATGCTCCGCCAGATACGCGCCGTACTTGGGCGGCGTAAGAATATCATCGCTCCCTGAAAGGACGAGCGTGGGCGTGGATATCTCGTGCAGCCTGTCCATCACGTTGAACCGGTCGCAGCACAGGAAGTCGTTCAGCTGAACCTCTGCACCCACCTGGCTGGTCTCTTCCAATAATTGCTCGCGAAGGCCTTTATCGATGCCGGAGTAGCGCACTCCCCAGTCGCCGACTACGCCAACAACAAACCGCAATTGAGGCTCAACGAAATCTCGAAGCCATGGATCGGGTTCGTCAATACCTTTCTCGAGTGCTTCCAGCACATACGGCGCGACGCGGAGTTTGGCTCCGGTCCCGAACAGGAGCAGCCCACCGGTATCACCAGGATAATCCAGCGCGTATTGCAGCGCGATTGCGCCACCAAGAGAGTGTCCGCCAATGATGGGGGCGGAGTATCCTTTCCGCTCCACCCACCCGTGCAACCACGCCGCGTAGTCCTCAACGCTTGTACACATCTGGCCCGGCGCCATGTGACCGGCGAGGTTGACGGCATCGACCTCCGGAAACCGTTCCACCTGATGTCTCCAGATTGTTCCTGTATTGCCGGACCCGTGCACGAGGATGAGTTCCATGCGCTATTCCTCCCCCGGTATGTCGTCGCAACCTGCCCGCTATTCGACGGCAAGTTCGACGTCGCCCGTAGCCGCCACAGACACAACTGTTTCTTCTTCGCCGAGGCTCATGACCCGTACACCCCGCGCATTCCGGCTCTGTACGGATATCTGTTCCATCGGGATGACAACGACGTTTCCTGCCGACGACAGAAGCACGAGTGAGCCCTGCGGAGGCACGAGCCGAGCGATCGACAGTTTGCCGGTCTCAAAGCCTACCCTGTGAACGCGCAGGCCCTTGCCTCCCCTCTTGTGCACGGGGATGGCCGTCACTCGCGTCAGTTTGCCATAGCCTTTCTGTGTGACGGTGAGCAGGTAGACATCGATGGACACCCTGTCCATTCCAACTATCTGGTCTCCCGCCAGCCTGAGGCCTCTCACTCCTCCGCTGCTCCTGGAAGCAGTGCGGAGCTCTTCGACCTTGAAGCGATTCGCAAGTCCGTTCTGGCTCACCAGAACCACTTCATCCTGATTGGCTGCCACCTGTGCTGAGACAAGTTGGTCTTCATTTCGCAGATTGATGGCGATGACACCGGAGCGCCTGATGGTCGCGAACTGCTCAAGAGGTGTCTTTTTCACGACCCCTTTCCTGCTTGCCATTACCATGAACTGCCCCGTTGAGAATCGCGGAACAGATAGAAGGGCCGTGATCTCATCCTTGAGTCCGACGGGAATCACATTCACGAGGGCTGTACCCTTGGCCGTACGGGAAGACTCCTCGGGAAGCTGGTAGCATTTCACACTGTATACACGCCCGCGCCCTGTGAAGAACAGAATGCTGTCATGAGTGTCTGCAGACAGCACGTGCTGGACCGAGTCACCTTCACGAGTGACCATTCCCATGACTCCGCGGCCACCACGATGCTGCACGCGGTATGTACTTGCAGGCAAGCGCTTGATGAAGCCGCCCGCCGTAAGAGTCACTATCATCTTCTGATGAGGAATGAGGTCTTCACGGGTGAATTCCGTCGCTTCTTCTTCACGAATCTCAGTCCTGCGAGGGTCCGCGTATTTGTCCTTCAACTGGGCCACGTCGGACCGGATAAGATGCAGGATCTTCTTCGGGTTTGCCAGTAGATCCTCAAGGTAGTTAATCGTCTTGAGCAGCTCCGCATGTTCCTGGGCGATCTTCTCACGCTCGAGATGTGCCAGTCTCCGAAGAGGCATATCGAGTATCGCCTGCGCCTGTTCATGGGACAGGCCAAATCTATTCATCAACCCATCGCGCGCGGCCTCTACAGTCTCGGATGCCCTGATAAGCGCAATGACCTCATCGAGGTTATCCAGCGCAATCTGGAGGCCTTCCAGGATGTGTGCCCGCTTGGCAGCTTTGTCGAGTTCGTATCTTGAGCGCCGTGTGATTACCTCAGTCCGGAAATCGATATATGAAGTCAGCGCCTCCTTGAGGTCGATGGTCTTGGGTTTGCCGTCGACGAGCGCCACCATGTTGATGTAGAAGGTGGACTGCAGCGCGGTGTTGCGATACAGATTGTTCAGTATCCTTCCAACCTGAGCTTCCTTCTTGAGGTCAATAGCAACACGAAGGCCTTCGCGGTCTGACTCGTCCCTGACCTCCTGGATACCGGTCAGCTTCTTGTCTTTCACCAGTTGAGCTATGCGCTCGATAAGCGCGGCTTTGTTCACCTGGTAAGGCAGTTCAGTAATCAGTATCTGGTGTTTGCCACCCTTGGTCTCAGTCTCTTCCAGCTTCGCACGAAGCACCACTTTCCCTCTACCGGTCGAGTACGCGCTGCGTATACCCTCGGTGCCGAGAATGATGGCGCGTGTCGGGAAATCAGGCCCTCGCACGAATTGCCCCAGGTCCTCGTTTGTAGCCATCGGGTTGTCGATCAGATGGGCAATTGCATCGCACACTTCACCCAGGTTGTGCGGAGGGATGTTCGTGGCCATACCGACGGCGATTCCTGATGCGCCATTGATGAGCAGGTGGGGTAAGCGGGCGGGAAGAACGGACGGCTCCTTGAGTGAATCGTCGAAGTTAGGAACGAAATCGACCGTGTCTTTGTCAAGATCGACAAGCATCTCTTCAGCAATCGGTGCCAGCCGTGCTTCGGTGTATCGCATCGCTGCCGGAGGATCGTTGTCTACACTTCCGAAGTTCCCCTGGCCGTCAACCAACACGTGTCGCAGTGAGAATTCCTGCGCCATGCGGACCATGGCTTCATAGACAGGCTGGTCCCCATGAGGATGGTATTTTCCGAGCACGTCACCGACAATCCTCGCACTCTTCTTGTACGACGAATTCGGTCGTAGCCCGAGTTCGTTCATGCCGTACAGCACCCGGCGTTGCACTGGTTTGAGGCCGTCACGCGCGTCGGGAAGAGCGCGTGCGACGATGACACTCATCGCGTAGTCGAGATACGAACGCCGCATCTCTTGTTCGATGTCGATAGGCTTGATCAGCCCGATGTTGGTCATTAGATGCCACCCTCTCTCTCGTCCGGCTCCTCAACCATTGTGAACCCTTCGTAATAGCCCTTATCGTCGTCGTCTGTGTACGTATCTTCGAAATCGGAGTCGCCCATTCCGTGAGAGGACACTATGATCTTTCTGCCCTCGTCAATTATCGGCGGCGTCTCCACGGGGTTCATATGTCCGGGATGCCCGTAGAGCTTGTCTGCTTGAGTCGGCGGAAACGATTGCCGGCCGGCCTGGCCCGGGTGTTGGTAGTCCTCTCGCACGAGCAGTTGAGTTCCAGCCTCTCCTGTCGCAAGGACTGTGGCGCTGTACCGGTTGCCTCCCAGCATCAGCTTCGCAAGCCTTGTGCCGTGCTTCGGGTCCAACTCACCGAGAGTCTCGCCTCTCTCGTCTTCAGCGAATACTTGTTGACCTCGCCTCATAAGCCGTACGCTACCCCCAACGCCTATCGCGTATATCCTGTCGAGCCGCGAGATATTGGTCAAGGCGACTATCCCCGTCTTGCCCACAGTGGAGGAAAAGAAATCCTTGCCAAGCGGACGGGCCTTGTCCGGCTCAAGCTGGTCTATTCCAGCCCAACTGTTGAGTCGTTCAAGATTCTTTGAGGCGATGCTGTTTCCCTTGTCGACTGCGAGCGCCTGCTCGTATGCGGTCCTTGCCTCGGAAAAGAGTCCCAACTCGATATATGCGCGGCCCAATCGATTGAAGGCCGCAACATCATCGGGAAACCGCTCGACAATTGCCTTGTTCGCAGCAATCGCTTCTTCCCATCGTCCCTGCACAGCAAGAGCGATGGCTTCCTGCGAGAACTTGCGTCCCAGTTTCGTTCGATCTTCGTCCTGATGAAATGGCACGGCTATCCGGGCCTCCTAGTTTGTCTTTTCTTTAAGTGCCTTCGCTCTGTTGCTCTTGGAACTCGACTTCGAAGGCCTCGTGCAGGGCGCGAGCAGCTTCCTGCACCCGTTCTTCAGCGATGATACATGTAATCCGGATTTCAGCCGTAGTGATCAATTGAATATTGATGTCGTGTTCAGACAGTGTGCTGAACATGCGTGCGGCGTAGCCCGGAGTGTTCTGCATTCCCGTCCCAATGATACTCACTTTTGCCAGTGTCTCATCGTGAGACACGTCTTTCGCACCTATGCTGCGTGCCACCGGCTCGACAATCGACAACGCCTTGAGCACGTCGGCGCGCGATACCGTGAATGTCACATCCGTCACTCCGTTGACCGCCACATTCTGTACTATGGTGTCAACACTGATGTTGGCCTTGGCAAGTGGCTCAAACAGATCTCTGGCAATACCCGGATGATCAGGAGCCCCCCTAACGGTAATCTTCGCTACATTGGTGTCATGCGCGATGCCACTCACTTTGTTCTGCAGTTCCATGGTCGTCTCCTTACAAATGAGGGTGCCCCGAGTGCCCTTCGTGCTCGATGCGACGAGGATGGGCATGCCGTACACCTGTCCCAGCTCCACCGCGCGAGGAGCCATCACTTTGGCGCCATATGTGGACATCTCCAGCATCTCCTCATACCCAATGTGGGAGAGCTTATGCGCCTGCGGAACAAGTCGGGGATCAGCGGTCAGCACTCCTTCAACGTCGGTGTAGATCTCACAGACATCCGCGCCAAGACCAATAGCGAGTGCCACTGCCGTCGTATCCGAACCTCCTCTGCCAAGTGTCGTGACGTTGTTATCGGCACTAACACCCTGGAAGCCGGCTACGATTACGAGTCCGCCTTTTCTCAGTTCGTCCATGATCCGATGCGGCTGTATCGACTTGATTCGCGCCTTACTGTGGTTACCATCGGTGAGAATACCTGCCTGCAGGCCAGAGAGACTGACGGCTGGATAGCCCATCTTCCTGAGAGCCATCGCCATCAATGTACTCGAGACGATTTCGCCGGTCGACAGAAGAACGTCCATCTCACGTTCATCCGGCTGGTCTGTCATCTCATGCGCAAGGGCAATCAATTCGTCGGTCGTCTTGCCCATTGCGGACACCACGACAACCATGTCGTTGCCAGCGTCCCGTCCTGTGGCAATACGTGCGGCAATATTACGAATCTTGTCCGCAGTTGCGACCGAACTTCCTCCGTATTTCTGGACTATGAGAGCCATGGGCTTGCCTTATGAAGTGAATATCTGCATGAGGCGCGAGCCTTCGCTCACAAAAGAGCCTGTCTCGCCTGCCTCTTTCTCAGTGAATCTGCCTGCTCCATTCGAGTCGAACCCTTCTCCCCACAAGAGAAACGGTACTGGGTCCGAAACGTGGGTCTGTACGCCGATAGGAGTGGGATGGTCCGGCGCGATAAGCACACGTGTTCGCTCTCTGCCGAGTTCGCGCACGCGCCCTACCATTTCTGCATCGATGCGTTCGATAGCCTCCACTTTGTCCTCAATCGAGCCATCGTGGCCGGCTTCATCCGGAGCTTCCACGTGGACTACAACCAGGTCCGCTTCATCCAGCGCGCTGAGCGCGCCATCCATTTGTGCGCGATAATCATTGTAGATGTCCCCGGTGACCCCGGGGATTTGCAGCACCTTGATATCGGCCATCTTCGCCAGGCCAAGCATGAGGTCTACTCCCGAAGTCATGGCCGCTCGCAGGCCGTACATGTCACGAAAGGGCGGCATCGACGGAATCTGTCCACTGCCCCAGAAGAGCCATATCATGTTCGCAGGAACATCTCCTCTTTGCTCTCTGGCCTTGTTCACTGCGTGGTTCCCAAGCACATCCACGGATCGGGCCATGAGGTCTCGAAGGAATTCGGAGCCCTGACCCGAAGGCAGATGCTCCGCTATAAGGGCGCCCGGAATGTCGTGCGCCGGCGTACACCTGGCATAGAGACTCTCGCCATGGTCAGCGATCCGGCAGATGTGACGGTAGCTGATGCCCGGGAAGAACGCCGTTTCCCGGCCCCCCAATCGGTCATTCAATGCCTGAATCAATGCGTGTGACTCTTCATTGCTGATGTATCCGGAACTATAGCTGTGCATCCTGCCTTCGCGAACAGTGACAAGATTGCAGCGAAAGACGATCTCATTTTCAGCGACGGGGATCTCCATACTGCGTGCCTCTATCGACCCGCGTCCACGATAATAGACCCTGGGATCATACCCGAGAAGTGACATGCAGGCACACGCACTGCTGGGCTCCATGCCCTCAGGCACCGTTCGCACTTTGCCAAGGAAACCCTCTCTAGCAAGCGCGTCGAGATTCGGCGTGTGTGCGACCTCGAGGCTCGTCCGGTCACCTTTTTCCTGGAGCGGCCATCCTGCCGCGCCGTCCATTATGAGTACGCAGTGCTTCATGGTTGCCGCGTTCATAGAAGGTATCTATGATATCATGGAGTCACGGGGCGTAGCGCAGTCTGGTAGCGCGCAGCGTTCGGGACGCTGAGGCCGGAGGTTCGAGTCCTCTCGCCCCGAGTCTTTTTCTCCTGAAGCTTCATTATCCCCTTTTCTTGCCGGCATGCTTTTACGCGGCATGGCAGTCCCAATGCTCGTATGCTACCATCGCGGCGATACCGTTACATAACAGGAGGGGCGCAATGGCTCTCAAGTCTCCCGAGCAGTTCAAGGAATCCCTTAGCAGGCTCCGGCCGAATATGTACAAGTTCGGCGACCTCATACAGGACGTGACCGCCAATCCGCACACAAGAGGTACGATAGAGGGACACGCTCAACTCTATGCCGCGGCACTCGATCCACAGTACGCCGACATGTTCTCAACCACCTCTCATCTTACGGGCGACAAAGTGTCCAGATACCTCGCGATAAACCGTGGCCCGGAAGACATGATCGCCAACTGCAAGATGAAGCGAGCGGCATACCATCTGACCGGTACATGTACGGGCGGGCGTTGCGCCGGATACAACTGCCTCAATTCAATGTGGGCCACCACCTACGACATGGATCAGGACCTCGGAACGGACTATCACCAGCGTCTTTCTGACTGGCTGCGATACGCACAGGACAACGATCTCACTGTCTCCGGCGCACTGAGCGATCCGAAAGGCAACCGATCTCTGCCGCCTTCTCAGCAGGACGATCCGGACATGAACGTACACGTGGTGGACGTTCGTGATGACGGTATCGTCGTGCGCGGCGCGAAAACCATGATCTGTGGCGTTGCGGCTGCACAGGAGATCTTCGTCCTTCCGGGGTCAGGCTACAAGGAGACCGACCACGACTACTCTGTTTCGTTCGTGATACCGAAGGATATCGAAGGTCTGACGATAGTGGAGGCACGGCATCCGAGCGACACCAGGGAAGCGGAAGAGGGTTTTGACGTACCTGTCAAGATAGGAGGCATCACCCAGGCGTACCTCTTCTTTGAGGATGTATTCGTGCCGAAGGAACGAGTATTCATGTGCCGTGAGTTCAAGTACTCGGGCTCTGCGGTCATGAACTTCATCAGTCCCTATCGTGCAGCTATCGGAGGCTGCGTAGCGGGCCAGGGAGATGTGATGGCCGGTGCCGCCGCCCTCATCGCACGTGCAAACGGCCTCTCTACGAGAGCATTCAACGATAAGCTGATCCAGATGTACGTCAACAACGAGACCACCTTCGGCATGGGAGTTGCCGCGTCTGCCCTGGGCAAGCCGCATCCTTCGGGGGCCTGGCTGACGGACCCTCTGCTCGCAAACGTCAATAAGGTACACGTGGCCACACTTCCGTACGAAACAAAGCGTCTGACCCAGGAAATCGCAGGCGGCATAGGTGAAACCGGCTGCCTGCCAAGCTATGCCGATTTCAACAACCCGGAATACGGTCATCTCGTCCAGAAGTACCTGAAGGCAGCATCCTCTGCGGAGTCCCGGGCCAAGATTGCGCGGCTCATAGAGTGGCTTACTCTGGGTGCGGGAGTGCCGGGATGCATGCACGGAGGAGGCTCACCTGAGGGTGCTAAACTGATTGTGCGGCTTAACGCCGGACAGGACAGCTCAATCGAGTATGCCCGCCGGCTGATTGCACTTGAAGAGCCTATCGAGGAGCCCGCAAAGAAATAGCAGGGGTTCACGCCAACACCTGCTCCGCTCGAATTGGGCGGCTGTCGCTGCACGCACCCGCCCCGGACGTATACAATATGCAGATTGCCATCAGATTCCATTCATAAGGAGGTTAACTGAACATGGGTAAATTCCCGTATTTCTCGGACGTACATGAGGAGATCAGGGAAATCGCTCGAGGAGCAGCGGAAGAATTCAAGAAGACCGCTGAGGAAGCCGACCGGAAACACGACTATGAACTGGTCAAGAAGAATCTCAAGCGGCTTGCGGAGCTGAACCTGATAGGCATTCACGTTCCGTCCGAGTACGGCGGCGAAGGTCTCGACCTTGTTGGCCATTTCGTGGCGCTTGAGGAGATAGCGAAAGGCTGTCTTTCGACTGCCTTCTCATTCAATACGCAACGTCTCGCGATGGACGGAATCCGGCTGGGCGGCAACGAAGAGCAGAAGAAGAAGTACCTCACCGCCGCCTGCAACGGTTCCATCATCTCTTTCGCGACAACTGAGCCGGAAGCCGGTTCTGATGTCGCCTCGATGAAGGCCACCGCAGTCAAGAAGGACGACTCGTGGGTAATCAATGGCACGAAACACTACATTACAAACGCGATGATTGCAGATGCTCACGTGCTGTTCGCAAAGACAGATCCCGGTGACGGTTCGACGGCCTTCACGGGCTTCATCGTGGACGACGATAATCCGGGCATTAAGATGAGCAAGGTTGAAGACAAACTGGGCGCAACGGCCTCACCGACAACCGAGTACTTCGTTGAAGACTGCAAGGTTGGTGACGATGCCGTACTCGGCACTGTGCACAAGGGCATGCCTCTCGCGCTCTCGGCCCTTGAGATTGCCCGCATCGGTATCGGAACTCAGGCTCTTGGCCTGATGCAGGTTGCCATGGATCAGGCTGTCATGTACTCGAAGGAACGCGTGCAGTTCGGCCGCCCCATCGGCAAGAATCAGGCCATTCAATTCCATATCGCCAATATGGCCTCTCGCGTGGAAATCGCGACGAACCTGCTCTACCATGCCGCGTGGCTGAAGGATAACGGTATGCCGGCGGGCAGGGAAGCTGCGATTGCGAAGCTGTTTGCCACAGAGGAATGCACCTGGGTCTGCAACATGGCCATGAACGTGCTCTGCGGCCCCGGTTACACGACGGATTACCCCGTCGAGCGTTTCTACCGGGACACCAAGGTGCTCGAGATGGGTGGTGGCACTTCCGAAATCATGCGCATGATTATCTCGCGCGACGTCATGGGCAAGTTCTAGTAGTATGTCTTCTACCGGGCGGCGTCCGTGCCTATGGACGCCGCCTCCGGAGAGGCAAGAGGAAGGAGGTGTGCTGAGTTGCATATTATCGTGCTCGCGAAACAAGTCCCGGACATCGAACGAGTACAGTTCGACAAGGACACCCACTGGGTCGATCGCAAATCAACCGATTCCGAAATCAATCCCTTTGACCTGAACGCTATCGAAGCTGCCCAGCAGATGAAGGAAAAGCTCGGTGCGACCGTGACGGTCATCTCCATGGGCCCGCCCGGCGCAGAGGCCGTGCTCCGCGAGTGCATCGCGCGCAATGCCGATCGCGGCGTACTTGTGACCGATCAGAAGCTCAAGGGTTCAGACACACTGGCAACATCTCGCGCGTTGGCAGGCGCTATCAAGAAGGTGGGTGACTTCGATCTCATCCTCTGTGGCGAGAAGACTGTCGACGGTGATTCCTCTCAAATAGGCCCGGGGGTAGCGGAGCGTTTGAACATACCTCACATGGCTTTTGTCTCCGAAATCGCCGACGTCGACGAGAATAAGATCAACGTGACCGTTGAGACAGCATCCGGCTCGCTCCGCGCCGAATCCCCTTTCCCTGTCCTGATAACATGTACGAAGGAGCTCAATATCCCACGGCTTCCGAGCTTGAAGGACAAGATGCGCGCCCGTAAGACCGAGACTGAGAAATGGTCTGCAGCAGACGTGGCCGAGGAATCCAAGGTTGGCGCGGCCGGTTCAGGCACAGAGGTTACGGCCATCGAGGTGCCTCCCGAGAAGAAGCGTAAGGGCGTCTCCATCAAAGGCGAGGATGCTGCAGGCGAACTCGTTGCAGCGCTTGACAAGGAAGGGCTGCTGAAAGGCTAGTGTCATGGAGAAGAAGAACATACTTGTCTACGCTGAACAAGAAGGTGGAAAAGTCCATCCAATCACCTTCGAGCTTCTGGGCAAAGCACGTCAGATGGCCGATGCATCGGGCGGCACCGTGTCGTGTGTGCTGCTGGGCGCCGGCGTATCAGGGGCTGCACAGGACCTCGTTTCGTCCGGAAGTGACACTGTCTACGTCTACGATGATGAGTCGCTTTCCTTCTTCGACGCTCTTAACTACCGCCAGAACCTCGTCAAACTCCTTGACGAGTTGAAGCCTGACATCATTCTGTTCGGTGCGACGATTGTGGGCAAATCGCTTGCCCCCAGAGTCGCGGCCGCTCTCGAAGCTGGACTCACGTCAAACTGTGTTGCACTCGAACTGCAGGACGACGGGATTCTGAAGCAGACTCGTCCTGCATTCACCGGCAACTATCTTGCCAAGGTTATCAGTTCCTCGATACCGGCTATGGCGACCGTCCGATACCGGTCGCTCGAAGCTGCTGTTGCTGATTCATCCAGGAAGGGCGAGATCATCAAGAAGGAAGTCGAGTCCGTCGCCTCCCCCATAAAGGTGCTGGGCAAGGGCGAGCCGAAGGAAGCCAGCATCGCCGGGGCCGACGTCGTCGTATGTGCGGGCCGCGGGCTCAAGAAGGCTGACGATTTCTCAATGATTCAGGAGCTTGCCGATGCCCTGGGCGGCGTGGTTGGAGCCACCCGGCCTCTCGTCGACGACGGCTGGATCAGCAAGGACCACCAGGTCGGATTCAGCGGCACCATCGTGAAGCCCAAGCTCTATGTGGGTTGCGGCGTCTCCGGTTCACCGCAGCATCTCGCCGGAATGCGAGAATCAGGGACGATTGTAGCCGTCAACTCCGACCCGTCAGTGGCACTGTTCCGTATCGCGGACTATGCAGTCGTCGGTGACATCTACGAGGTTATCCCCCAGATGGTAGAACAGCTCAAGAAGAGTTGATCGCCGTCATTCCCCGGATAGAGAATGGGGCGCCTTCATGAAGGCGCCCCATCTTGTTGCCCTCCCTATGCTCAGGCGCGCGCGCCAGCCCAGAGCATCCCGGTGCCGAATGACTCCCCGCCCAGCTTGGCCTGCAAAGTCGGCACCAGGTTGTCAACGGGCAGCCGTATCTGGGCGAGCGTATCACGCTCCCGGATTGTCACCTGCCCGTCGTCGAGCGAGTCGAAGTCCACGGTAACGCAGAAAGGTGTGCCTATCTCATCCTGCCTGCGATATCTCCTGCCGATGCTCTGCGTATCATCGAATTCGGCCACGAACGCGCGACGGATCCTGTCGTACACCTCGCGGGCAAGCGGTGTGAGGCGCTCATTCCTGCTCAAAGGCAGGACAGCAACCTTGACCGGAGCCAGGGCCGGGTGTAGCTTAAGCACAACCCTGGTCGTGCCCTCCACTTCCTCCTCACGATACGCATCGCACAGAAACGCAAGGACCGACCTGTCAGCGCCCGCAGATGGTTCGATAACGTACGGGATGTAGCGCTCCTCACTTGTCCCATCGTAGTAGCTGAGGTCTTTGCCACTCCACTCCGAGTGCTGTTTGAGATCGAAGTCCGTCCGATTGGCAATGCCCTCCAGTTCGGACCAGCCTATGGGAAAGAGGTACTCCACGTCGACGCACGCCTTCGCGTAATGGGCGAGTTCGTCGGCGGCATGGTCCCGCATTCGAAGCTTCTCTTCCCGGATGCCGAGCTCCGTATACCACTTGTACCGCTCTCCTGCCCAGTAGCTGTACCACTCCTCATCGGTTCCGGGTTTCACGAAGAATTCCATCTCCATCTGTTCAAATTCGCGTGTTCTGAACGTGAAATTGCCCGGCGTTATCTCGTTCCGAAACGACTTGCCGATCTGTGCTATGCCGAGAGGCAGGCGTTTGCGCGACGTTGTAACGACGTTCTGGAAATTCACAAAGATGCCCTGGGCCGTCTCAGGCCGGAGATAGACAACCGCCGCCGCTTCTTCAACGGGCCCCATGAACGTCTTGAACATGAGGTTGAAGCTGCGCGCTTCTGTCAGTTCTCCTCCGCACGCGGGACATACCTGCGTATCGAGTTGGTCCGCCCGCCAGCGCTGATGGCATGCTTTACATTCGACAAGTGGGTCGCTGAAACTCTCCAGGTGTCCGCTCGCCTTCCACACAGTGGGGTGCATGATGATGCTGGAATCGATGCCCACCACATCACCGCGTTCCTCCACCATGCTGCGCCACCACGCGTTTTTGACGTTGCGTTTCAGTTCCACCCCGACCGGGCCGTAGTCCCAGCAACTGCCAAGCCCGCCGTATATCTCGCTGCTCTGAAAGATAAATCCCCGCCGTTTGCACAGCGAGACTATCTTCTCCATCGTGATTTCATCTGACATATGTGAAAAACCTCCGGGTCTGCTAGCTTACCAGCTTGCCTGTGGCCACGCAAAAGGTCGAACGTTGGGTTCCAGCAACCCGTTGGGAGGGTGGTTCACGGAGAGCTACTTGGCAACTCTGGCGGCGAACTCGGGAGCCGTGCGTGCGACCGCATCAATCAGTTCTTCATCAGGTTCGATGTACGCATACACCACATTCGTGCTGGACGTGTACGATAGGTGTTTGATCCTGCCGTAGTCATCTGCACGAAGGTCTTCAGCCCAGCGCACGATTTCTTTCTCTCCCCTTGAGTCGATGGAGAGCAGGCGGAATTCCACGCCACCTATCGTTACGTCCTGGCTGCGGAGCTTCTCCATATCCTCTATGCCTGCAGGTAACACTCTATACATTCCCTTCTTGATCAGATGCGCCTCGCCGGGAAGGCTCTGCTTGCATTCGAAGACCATATACAGCTTGTCGGTCGGCATAGTGAAACGGGCGATCGGGAGGTAGAGGATACTCATACGTGGCCGGAGGTGGAGCGTGGCCTTGACTTCTTTGACGATGGGGTCCTTCACTTTAAACGTTGCGCGGTACCCCACGTACCCTCCGACCCACGTGTAGTCCTGGTCAATCGGCTTCAATGACCTTTCAAGAGCATTCGCGTAGATCTTCATGAGCGTCGCGTTTGCCTTTCTGCCCATGAAATACCACGCCGTAACTCCCACCGCAGCCGCGATGAGAAGAGGGAGGACCCAAGTGCCATCCATAGCTGCGTGTCCTTTCTCGTGAGCGAGTTCCTGCGCCTTTCTAGCTGCTGCAGGAAGAAGGAACCCACGAATCGAAATCGAGGCCGTTTTCCACACCGGCTATAGCCGCAAGACCAACCGGTTCGTCGGCAAGAAACGGCAGGGTGTGCACCGGCATACGAAATGTTTCACGAATCTCAGCGACCGCAGATGCGTCGGAGTTACGTACGCCGACCTTGTTCACGACTATCGGACCAATGGACATGCCAAGCTCACGCAGGCGGTCGAAGGCCCTGCGTGTCTCGAAGACGGAAAGCGTATCAGGATTCATTACCGGCATTATTCGGCTACGCCTCTCATCTGACTGCAACTGGTCAAGAAAGCGCATCCTCTGAAGATAGCCGTTCAGTTCCTTCATCACCGGGTCTTTGTTCTCCTCATCGGGGAGATCATGCTCCTTCCCTTCCAGGACGAAGCGCCGCTGACCATGTATGGAAGAAATCATCTTGCGCCGATCGAGTATCTCCTTCCGCAGCCTGCCGATGCGCTCGCCCCACAGCACGGAGACCCGCGGGAGAGCGAGTACGCGAAGAGTAAGGCCGGTTGGCGGCGTATCGAACACGAGCATGCCGAAACGACCTTCGGCCGAACGAATCACGGTCTCCATCGCTTCCAGCGTCGCGTACTCTTCGATGCCAGGTGAAAGCCGGAGCGCATCGAGGTAGCCTTCGAGATTGATGGTCTTCACATAGCCGTACATCTTCTTGAGCTTATCGGCGCTGTGTTTCAGATAGCGGCCGACAGCGGCATCCATGTCGATCTCGCTGGCCGAGAGATTCTGAGAGACTTCCGTTGCTTTGTCGTCCAGCCGCCGATCCAGTACATCGCCAAGGTTGTGCGCCGGGTCCAGTGAAACGACCAAGGTGGGCGTAATGCGACTGCAATGAAGAGCGAGCGCCGCCGCGCACGTGGTCTTGCCGACGCCGCCTTTGCCTATCGAGTACGTTACGGTCAGTGCCATCGCTTCTCTAGTCCATGAACAAGCCGCATACTTCGCCGGCAATGTCATCCAGATCGCCTGCCCGTCTTCCCATAACATGCAGTTCGCGCACCATGTGCGGCATCAGACGTACTGAGAGGTCGGTTGGAGGACTTGCAACCCCAAGGAATGAGGAGAACAGAAGCAGGGCTAAGATATTTTCCCGCTCCCTGAGCTCAAACTCAACATACTCAGTGGAGTGAGATCTTAGCCCGCTTCCGAACTCACGTATGACTTGCCATATGCGCCTGAATATCAACGTGGCTACTTCTGCGGTCCTCGCTTCAAGGCGCTGAGCGCCTCAATAAGCAGTATGACCGCCAGGATAATCAGTACTACCATGAAGCCGATAGTCAGCGCGCTCGCAGAACCCGCCATCACCATTACGTACCAGATCATGGCAGCGAACACAGTCACCCAGAGGAAGAACGCCGGAATCAGCGTTATCCAGCATTTCTGACCGCCCCTGAGGATGTTGGTCGAAAACACGCACGCTGCAATGAGCGCTACAGCGGCAAGCATCTGGTTGGCAGCACCAAACGCGGCCCAAATGGCTGAGAATAGTCCGCCCGTAGTCGCTACGTACACGCCGATGCCACCGGCGAGAATAGAGGCCAGCCAGCGATTGACAAGGAATGTGTAGGCACCACCGGACCGCGACGGTATGACCCGGTCCCAGAAGTCGACCCAGGCGAAGCGTCCTAGCCGACAGGTGGTATCCAGCGAGGTCAGGGCAAAGGCTGAGACCACCAGGGATGCGAACACTGTCCCGAAAGTGACGGACAGGCCGAATGCCTGGTTCGCGCCCATGGCATATGCCTCACTGAATTGTGGAATGCCCAGGGGTGTCCATCCCTGGACGCCGACTTCTGCTGCGGTGACACCAGCAACCTGTAAGCCGAAGGCACCGAGAGACGCTATCACGATAGTAGAGAGAAATCCCTCCGTGAGCATTCCGCCATAGCCTATCCGCAGGGCATGAACTTCGTTATCCAGCATCTTTGATGTGGTGCCCGACCCGACGATTGCGTGGAAACCTGACAGGGAGCCGCACGCGATAATCAGCGGCACAGTGGGCCAGAAGGGCGACGGTTTGCCGCCAATCGTGTAGGCGGAGAAGTCGGTGAAGGCGGGCCAGGTCAGCGGCTCATTGATGATGAGGAAGGCAACACCGCCAACCGCCAGGAATGCAACCAGAAGATACGAATTCAGGTAGTCCCTGGGCTGCAGGAGTATGGTGACCGGCAACGCAGCCGCCAGGATGATGTAGACCAGCAGGATAAGCATCCAAGTATTCTGGGGCAGAGAAAGAGGTATCGATTGCGAGCCGATTATGGCCGCAATAAGCAACACCAGCCCGATCACGGTCCACACTACCAGGCTCTGCTTTCTCCAATAAAGGAAATAGCCCATGATTACGGCGATCACGATGAAGAGGACAGACGCCGTGGCTACTGAGGGTATGCTGGCAAATGTGCTGGATACGACGTTCGTGAATGCAGCGATAATCAGAATCATCGCTATATACACAAAGATGCCGAATATGATGGTTACGCGGGGTTTCATTACGTCACCCGCGATCCACTGCACCGACCTGCCGTCGTAACGCACAGAAGAGACAAGCGCCATGAAGTCGTGGACCGCACCGATGAACGCATTGCCGAACCAGATCCAGAGGATGGATGCGCCCCAGCCCCAGGTAATACCTACGATAGGGCCTACGATGGGACCCGCTCCGGCAATCGATGCGAAATGGTGACCAAACACAACCGGCCACTTGGTGGGAACATAGTCCACGCCGTCATTCAGCCGGTTTGCCGGGGTCACGTTCTTCGAATCGAGCTTCGCTACGTCTCTGGCGATGCGCTTGCCGTACAGTAGATAGACAAGTACATAGATGATGGCCGCCAGGATAATCATCAAGGTCGTACTCAATGCATCACCTCCTTACACACACTTAGACCCAGATGGGGGGGCAAGTAGAGGGAAAGGCAAGACAACAGGACATTGCGGGGAACGGATACACCAACGCTGCTACATAGGCATTCACCTCCGCGGTTGGCCATCGGTCGTATATGCTATATCGCGATGCGATGCTTCAGCCAAGTCATACTAAATCGACCCTTCGCATGTGTCAATAGGTACAGGCTCTTTTGTACGGGTTTCCTCTCGATTCTGTCTGCAGCATCGACTTACCGTGGTATACTGCCCTCGGCGTTCTGAACCCGTTCCGAACGCGAGGCATCGAGACCGAAGGTTTCCGCCATGCATACAGGCGGCACACGAGAAAAGCTCCTCTCCCTGTACAGGGATACTATCCTGCCACTTGCGGACGCCTACCAAGCAACACGCAGACATCTTCGATGGGACCCGGGAAGTGACACTCTTTTCGTGGGCGACCGTTCCTACCCGCTTTCGTCGATGGGCCGGATCTTCCTCGCAGGCGCGGGGAAAGCCGGCGTACCAATGGCGAAGGCCGTCGTAGACGTGCTAAGGCAGGACGAGCGACTCTGGGCACGATTTGCGGGAGGCTCAGTCAACGTGTACCGCGAGCAGGCGCGCGAATCGGTTCCCGGGGTCACGTTCTATCCTGCAGACCATCCGACTCCTAACGAATACAGCGTAGCCGGAGCGCGCGCAGCGGTCGACCTGCTGTCAACAACCCGGCCGGACGATCTCGTGCTCGCAGTCATATCCGGCGGAGGCTCTGCCCTCCTGACTCTGCCGCAGGAAGGCATGTCACTTGATGACCTCCGAGCTGCTAATCGAGTTCTAGTAACCGGTGGTCCTTCGATACAGGAGATCAACACTGTACGCAAGCACCTGTGTAGAGTAAAGGGAGGCGGCCTCAGGATGGCCGCACCGTCCGCCCGCTTTGCAACGCTTATCCTGTCAGATGTAATTGGGGACGACCTTTCAAGCATCGCTTCCGGGCCAACCGTACAAGACTCTTCGACCTGTGCCGATGCCGTATCCGTGCTCCAATCTTACTCGCTGCTTGAACGTATGCCTGCTGTGGCCCGCGCCTGCCTTCTCCGGTCTGAACCCGAAGAGGAGACATGGAGCGCACGATGGAAAGAACTCATAGGCCGCACGCAGACGGTGATTGTCGCCTCGAACGCAGTCATTCTTGAAGAGCTTGCCCGTACCTTAGCGACCGACGAGGCCCACAAGGCCGGATTACACGTCATCCTGGAGCCCGTGCCGGTCACTGGGGCGGTTTCGCAGATCAGTGCAGAGCACGCCCGGCACTGCGAGGAACTGCTCCGAAAGACCGGTGGGCCTCTCAGCGTTCTCTTCGGCGGAGAACCGGTAGTTGCCGTGCCTGAAGGCGCTGAAGGAACCGGAGGCCGTATGCTCCACTACGCGGTGCTCGCCGCACAGCAGATTGCCGGCACAGATTGGGCCGTCCTGGCGTCAGGCACCGACGGAATCGACGGCACAGCTCCAGCTGCCGGAGCCGTCGTGGACGGAGACACTGCTCGACTCTCGGCAGAGATAAGACTCAACGCCACCCGATATCTTGAACAATTCGACTCATACGGGTTCTTCTGTGCCCTCGAAGAACGCTCGGGCGAGCGTTTCCTTAATGCGCCCGGCCCCACTGGCACAAACGTGAATGATATAATGCTGTGGTTTCATGGAACATAATGTGTTTGTCCGAAAGGAGTAGGAATGGAGAAGAAGGCCATCGTACTGAACAGCAAGGATAATGTCGCTACGGCGCTCGCCGACATGGCACAGGGCGACTCGGTGGAGCTGGAAGTGGACAAGAAGCCCGTATCGGTGAAACTGGTGAACCCGATTCAATTCGGTCACAAGTTCAGCCTGATCGACATCCCGAGTGGCTCGCCCATCTTGAAGTACGGAGAGGTCATAGGAGAAGCAACGAAGGACATCAAGACCGGTGAACACGTGCATGTCCACAATGTTGCCAGCACTCGTGGCCGCGGCGACGTCGTGAAGGGCGCAGCGAAATGAGCTTCTTCGGCTACCCGCGTTCCGATGGTTCAGTAGGCACGCGCAACTACGTCGCGGTTATCCCTACTGTCGTCTGCGCGACAGCTACGGCACGCCAGGTGGCCAACAACGTAAAGGGGGCGGTCCCCTTTTTGCACCAGCAGGGCTGTGCCCTTGCCCCGTATGACCTCGACCTTGTGAACCGCACTCTGCTGAATCTGGCCCTCAACCCCAATATTTACTCGGTGATTCTTATCAGCCTCGGCTGCGACCCGGTCGACATCGACGGAATCGCTGAGGGCATAGCGAAGGCCGGCAAGCCCGTAGAGAAGCTCGTCATCCAGGAAGTCGGGGGTACGCTTGCGACCGTAGAAAAGGGCACGCGCATCGCTCGCACGATGGTCGGTGATGCCACGCGCATCGTACGTGAGGAATTCGACGACTGCAGGCTCATGTTCGGCGCGGAATGCGGCGGCTCCGACACGACCTCGGGCCTTGGTGCCAATCCTGCTATCGGTGCCGCATTCGATATCCTGGTGCGAAAGGGCGGAGACGCGGTATTCAGCGAAACCACCGAATTCATCGGTGCTGAACACCTTCTCGCACAACGTGCAGTCACTCCCGAGGTAGGGAACAAGATTACCTCAATGGTCCGACGTTACGAAGAGCGGTTCCTTGAGAAGGGCGTCGACATGCGTGGTGCAAATCCCACCAAGGGAAACATTCAGGGCGGACTCACCACCATCGAAGAGAAGTCTCTCGGCGCAGTTTCCAAGGGCGGTTCGGAGATTATCCAGGAGATGTACGAATACGGCGAGAGGCCAACGAAGCGAGGCTTAACGATTGTCGATGGCCCGGGCTTCGACGCCCCGTCTTTAACTGCCATGGCCGCTGCGGGGGCGACCGTAATGTTCTTCTCTACCGGCCGTGGCACGCCCCTGGGTTCTCCGTTCGTCCCGGTAATCAAGGTGACGGCGAACGCCTCCACGTTTGAACGAATGAACGACAATATCGATTTCTATGTGGACCTCGCCAGGAAGGACAGCATCAAGGAGATTGGCGAATCACTGTATGGTCACGCCCTTGAAGTTGCTTCCGGCATGCAGACGAAATCTGAGATATTGAATCAGGACATAGACAACGGCATTTTCATTCTAGGCCCACTCGCGTAGAAGCGTGTGGCGTAAGGAGTAAGCGAATGGCAAAAATAGGCGTTCCACAACTCGCCTGGTACGGCGACACCGAACTCGAACTCGATTTCCCCGATTCCTGGGAGGTCAACGTTCTCAAGCACAACGGCGACGGAGCTCCTGCGCTCGACGACGCAGGCTTCCGAAAGGCGCTGGCAAACCCCATCGGCGCCAAGCCGATCCGCGAGGGAGCAAAGGGCAAGAAAGAGGTCTGCATCCTCTTCGATGACATGTCCAGGGCTACACCGAGCGCGGATATCATCCCCTACGTGCTTGAGGAACTCGCGGCAGCCGGAATTCAGGATAACCAGATTCGCTTCATCGCCGCCATAGGAGCCCACGGCTCGATGAACGGCATAGACTTCACCAAGAAGCTGGGCCAGGATGTTATGGCCCGCTTCCCCGTTTACAATCACAACCCTTTCGAGAACTGCACTCCGGTCGGGCCGAGTCCCTCGGGCATTCCGATGGAGTTCAACGCCGAGTACATGCGCTGTGACTACAAGATAGGCATCGGAGCGATAGTCCCACACCCCATGTCGGGCTTCGGCGGCGGCAGCAAAATCATCCTGCCCGGCGTGTCGTCGATCAAGACAATCGACCTGAATCACACGCGACTATGCCCTGTCGCAGACCGTGTTGGCAAAATCGAAGGAAACACGATGAAGGCCGACCTCAACGACGCAGCACGGATGGCGGGCCTTGACTTCAAGGTTGACTGCATTTACAACCTGAAGCGGCAGGTCACTCATCTCTTTGCCGGCGATGTCATCGAGGAGCACGAGGCGGGCGTAATGGTGGCCCGGGATTATTGGGCGACTGCCGCGACAAATGATTACGACATCGTTGTGGCCAACAGCTTTTCGAAGGCCAACGAGGCGCTGCTTGCTGCCGGCTTCACCGCGCCTCTTCTCAAAGAGAGCGGCGGCGACATGGTGCTGCTCGTTATAACCCCGGAGGGACAGATCAATCACTACTGGAGCAGGAGCTTCGGTAAGAATCTCGGCGGCCGCTCGTTCCGCCCGAAGAACGCCCTGCCGCCCAACACAAAGAGGCTCACCATGATGCAGCCCTACCCCGACTTTGTCGGTGCTGACTGGGTGGCCCCCTACGAGATGGTCAACTTCACACGCTCATGGTCCGAGACTCTTGCGCAGCTCAAGGAAACGTGGGGTGCGACAGCAAAGGTGGGCGTGATACCTGATGCATCCGTCCAGTACTTCCCCATTCTCGGTTCAGCCTGCTGATCCTGGCACGGGAGCACAGATGCGTAAAGGGGGCTCCGGGTGCCAGGTCACCCGGAGCCCTTTCTGTCAGGACGAGGGAGGAACGCAGGCCGTGTACCCGTACTGCTGCGAGCACGGAACCGCCCGTGCGCCGGCGACGGGCCCCGCTGTTATGTCGTGAAGCGTACTTTGCTCTGGTACAATACGCTCGCCATAGCCGGATGTAGCCCGAAAGTATTCGCGAGGAGGTCTTATGGCGCTGACAAAGGACCAGGTTGAACAGATTTCCAACGAACTCGTGGAAGCCGAGCGGACGTGTACCCCGATCGAGGCCCTGACCGACAGGTTTCCGGATGTAACATACGAGGACGCGTATGCCGTTCAGCTTAAGACATTCGACACAAGGGTCCGGAACGGCGCTGTCATCGTAGGTAAGAAGATAGGCCTCACGAGCAGGGCAATGCAGGACCAGTTCAACATAAGGGAACCCGACTACGGCATGATTACGGATACGATGATGGCGCGCGAAGGCGCTCCAGTGCCCATGAGCAGCCTCATCCTCCCCCGTATCGAACCCGAGATAGCGTTCCTTCTGAAGGAGGACCTCAAGGGGCCCGGCATAAACGCTGCGAATGTGATTGAAGCGACCGAGGGGGTGCTTCCCGCGTTCGAAGTTATCGACAGCAGGTACAAGGACTGGAAGATTACCGTCAAGGATTCGATATCGGACAATGCCTCCGCCGCACTGATGATACTCGGAGGTGTGTTGGCACCCGTAAAGGATCTCGACCTCCGGTATATCGGCTTGGTTCTCGAGAAGAATGGCGAAGTCGTCAGTACAGGCGCCGGTGCTGCGGTGCTTGGCAATCCAGCGGAATCGGTCGCGTGGCTTGCCAACAAACTCACGGAGTTCGGTATCACATTGAAGAAGGGCGAGTTTGTCATGTCAGGGAGTCTCGTCTCGGCGGTGAAAGTGGAAGCAGGCTCAAGCCTGAGGGCAACATTCGACCGAATAGGTGCCGTTTCGGTACTCTTTGCATGACTGCGATGCGCCATCTCGCGGCACACGATGGATAGATGATTCTAGGTATGATTAGGGGGTCAAGATGCCAAATCTGGCTCAATTGAAGCCGGGCTCGTACAATCTGCTCCAGGGCAACGAAGCGATTGCACGCGGAGCACTCGAGGCCGGTGTACAGTACTGCGCAGCCTATCCGGGCACACCTTCGACAGAGATTCTAACGAGTTTCGCAAGCGTCGCCAAGGATGCAGGGCTGCACGCGGAGTGGTCCAGCAACGAGAAGGTTGCCACGGAAGCCGCTCTGGCGGCTGCGTACACGGGCCTGCGATCGATGTCGTCGATGAAGAACGCGGGCCTTAACGTCGCCATGGACACGCTACAGCATATAAACCTGGCCACCCTGGGAGATCAAGGAGGCTCGATGGTTGTTGTCGTGGCCGACGACCCTCAGTCGCATGCAAGCGGTGACGAGGAAGACACCCGGTGGGTCGCGCAAATGGCCAACGCACCTCTGCTGGAACCTTCGAGCTTCCAGGAGGCGTACGAGATGACCAGGTATCTGTACGACCTTTCCGAGGAATTCCGCATCTTCTGCTGGCTCCGCGATTACACTCGTCTCGCACATGCGCGAGGACGGGTCCAGGTCAGCGAGTACAAGAAGGCTGACAAGACAGCTTACTACGACACAACCAAGTGTTTCACTCCGTATATCGCGCCGCCCAAGCACGCTGCCCTCGTCGAGAAGATGGCGCGTATCAAGGACCGATTCGAGGAATCACCATTCAACGCATACGAAGGGCCCGCAAACCCGGAGCTACTGATAATCGCCTGTGGAAGTGGTGTGCCTTGTTCCCGCGACGCAATCGAAGAATTGCAGCTCGCCGCAAGAGTTGGCATTCTCAAGCTCGGCACGCTCTGGCCATTCCCATCCAACCTGGTGCTCTCCCACGTCGGCAAGGCAAAGCGGGTGCTCGTCGTTGAGGAGGTCGATCCCTATGTCGAGACGCACGCGAAGGAAGCGGTCGCGGATGCGAAGCTTGCTGAGTGTCCAGAGATTCTCGGCAAGGCGTCGGGCCACATAAGCTACGTGGGCGAGAACAATCCCGACAGGGTCATTGCAGCTCTGAGCAGGCTCTTCGACATCGAGTACCAGTCCCGTGATTCCGAATATCAGGCGAAGCTCGATTCGACCGTAGGCAAGATGGTGGCGAGCCGCGGCCTCATCTGGTGTCCCGGTTGCCCGCATCGAGCCAGCTTCTTCGCCATCGACAACGCGATAAAGCGGGATGGACGGCACGCCATCGTCAGCAGCGACATCGGCTGCTACACTCTCGACGCGTTCCCCGAAGGAACCGAGATCAGCAATGTCCTGCACTGCATGGGTGGCGGCGCCGGAGAAGCCTGTGGCTTCGGCCAACTGGAACAGTTCGGTCTGAATCAACCCGTGATCGGTATCTGCGGCGATTCAACCTTCTTCCATGGCTCCATTCCAGCACTCATTAACGCCGTCTATAACAAGTCGGACATGACCATGATCGTTCTCGACAACTCTATCACCGCCATGACCGGCTTCCAGCCTCACGCCGCGAGCGGCCGCACGGCCACACGCGAAGCAACAGACGCAATCGACATTGAGGCCCTCTGCAAGACGCTCGGCTGCCGGGTGGAAATCGAGGACCCCTTCGACACAAAGGCGACCTCCGCAAAAGTTCAGGAGTTGCTCAAAGATAAGGGGGGTGTAAAGGTCCTCATCCTCAGGCACAAGTGCGAGCTCCTACGCATGCGCGAGGAACGCAAACACCCGTACAAGGTATGGGTGGACGCGGAGAAATGCCGGGGCGACAAGTGCGGATTCTGCTATCGCATCCTCAGGTGCCCCGGAATCCGGTATGACAAGGAGACAGGAAAGGCCCGCATCGAGGAAGCACTCTGTGCAGAGTGTGGCCTGTGCGCAGACCTGTGTCCGAGCAAGGCGATCATGAAGGAGGAACGCGCGTGATGGCTATTTCTGCCGACCCATTGAACATGGTTATCTGCGGCGTTGGTGGGCAGGGGAATATCCTTCTGTCCGGCATGCTCGGCAGCGCCTACATCAGAAAAGGGTACTACGCAACCATTGGGGAGACGTTCGGGGCGGCACAGCGCGGTGGTGCTGTGTTCAGCGCAGTCCGGATCTCGGAAAAGCGGGAATACGGCCCTCTCATCCCCGAGGGTAAAGCCCACATAATCGTTGGTTTGGAGCCACTGGAGACCCTGCGCCTGGCCCACAAGTACGCCAATCGGGATACGCTGTGTATCAGCAACACATACCCGGTCACGCCGGCGGGTGTCGCAGCGAACCGGGAAACATACCCGGACCTGGATGAGGCGAAGAAGGCCCTCACCGGTGTATGCGCGAAGACCTGGTTCCTCGACGCAACACGCATCGCTCTCGACCTCGGTGCACCAATCGCCATGAACATCGTGATGGTCGGCGCACTTCTTGGCACGGGGCTGCTTTCCCTCTCGGACGAGGATATCAAGACGGAACTGCGCGAGAGCCTCCCTCCGGACCGGCTCGAGCTCAATTTCGAAGCGCTGGCTCGCGGAATGAAGGCCGCGGCCTAGAGTCGTACTGCAAAAAGCGCGGTTACAAGAGAGAACACGTGTACAGAGCGCCACGAGGGACAACCGACATACTGCCGGCGGAGCAGGCATACTGGCATCACGTGCAGGAGCACGCAGCTCGCGTATGTGCGCTCTATGGTTACGAACGTATAGATACGCCTGTCTTTGAGGACTATGGCCTGTTTGCACGTACAGATGCGGCAGGCACGGACCTCGTTGAGAAAGAGATGTACGTATTCGAGGACCGGAGTGGCCAGCGCCTTGCACTGCGCGCGGAGAACACCGCACCCGTCTGCCGCGCGTACATTGAGCATGGCATGGCAAGTCTGCCTCAACCGGTCCGGCTCTACTATTACGGGCCAACGTTCCGCTATGAGCGACCGCAGGCTGGACGCTACCGGCAGCACCACCAATTCGGCTGTGAGGCACTCGGCGATGCATCAGCCAGTCTCGATGTTGAAGTAATCGAAGTAGCTATTCGCTACC
Organism: uncultured Dehalococcoidales bacterium; assembly: GCA_964552485.1. Lineage (GTDB taxonomy): Bacteria > Chloroflexota > Dehalococcoidia > GIF9 > AB-539-J10 > SKVJ01. The sequence continues at coordinate 30,532 of CAZKHH010000004.1, forward strand.
TTTCTTCGCTCCGACTCGGAAGCCTTTCGGTAGTACTCAACAGCATCGGCTGCCGTGAGTGCCAGCCCCAGTACGTGCAGGTTCTCAAACGGTACTATGAGGGCGTGTCAGACCGCGTGTGCTCCGACTGTAAGGTAAGGATGGTTCGCAACCCATTGCGATTGCTGGACTGCAAGGAGGCCTCCTGCCAGGTCATCATAGAGGAGGCCCCGCATATCTCCGATTTCCTCTGTCCCGAGTGCCTCGAGCACTTCCGGCAGGTCAGGGAGCAGCTCGAAGTGCTCGGCATTCCGTACGCACTGAATCACCGTCTCGTGCGCGGGCTGGACTATTACACACGCACGGTCTTCGAAATCCACCCCGCGCGTGAAGGTGGGCAGAGTGCCATTGCAGGTGGCGGTCGATACGACGGCCTGATTGAGGCAATCGGAGGCAAACCCACTCCGGCTGTCGGTTTCGCCATGGGCCTGGAGCGGGTCATACTGAATCTCAAAGAGCAAGGCGTTACGGTGCCACCCCGTGCCATGCCGCACACATATCTTGCTCACCGAGGTGCAGTTGCGCGCCTCGCCGCGACATCGTTGGCCCGGGAACTAAGGGACAACGGCGTGGGGGTCATCGTCTCAACCGGCGAGAAAAGCCTCAAGTCGCAACTCAGACAGGCGAATTCGTACGGAGTGACACGTGTCATCATTCTCGGGGACGATGAGGTGACTGCCGGCACGGCAGTCGTCAGGGACATGACCGCCAACACCCAGACCACTCTGCCCCGGGAAGGACTTGCGGCTTTATTGGCCGATTGCTGAGCCTTCGCTGGTTGAGCTTCGCTCCGTAGCTGTTCCTTCGCGTTTTGTGGTATAATTTTACCTGTGCGGAGACACGCCATACGTCACTCAGTTGAGAATGCTTCTAGGGGTGGCGTCCCATCTTCAGTCTTGGTTCCCTAAACACCGAGGTACATCCACGCATGCCAGCCGCTGACGATCTTAAACCCCGTAGAGCTTACACGTCGAAAGACATCCAGATCCTCGACGAGATCGAGGCTGTCCGTCTTCGTCCCGGCATGTACATCGGAGGCACTGGCTTTGAAGGCCTGCAACACCTCCTGTACGAAATCGTCTACAACAGCATAGATGAGGCGCTCGCGGGCTATTGTGACCTGATCACGGTAATCATCCATCCGGACAATAGTATCAGCGTCAAAGACAATGGTCGTGGCATTCCGGTAGACCTCATCCCTTCGACCGACATCACCGCCCTTGAGGCAGTCATGACGAGACTGCACGCCGGAGGTAAGTTCGGCAATCATCTGTATGACGTCTCAAGCGGCCTCCACGGCGTCGGAGCTTCGGTGGTCAACGCACTCTCGCGCCGTACCAGGGTAGAGGTGCGCCGCGACAACAAGATCTACTGCCAGGAGTACGAGCGCGGCATACCCGTTTCCGAGATAACGGTGCTCGGGGAGACCACCGAGAGCGGCACCACCGTAACCTTCGAGGCTGATCCCGAGATATTCGAGGACACGAACTACGATTTCGTGACCACGTCCCAGCGTCTTCGCGAGATGGCCTTCCTCAACAAGGGAATAACCATCCACTTCGAGGACCACCGGGTTCATGAGGAGCGGACCTACTATTTCGAGGGCGGAATTGCCAGTTATGTACGAAGGCTGAGCCGCGACAGGAGCGTGATCAATCCTGAGCCTATCTACCTTTCCGGTCTGGCCGATTCGTCGTCGGTCGAGGTCGCGATTCAATATAACGACTCCATGGCAGAGACGACATATTCGTTCGCGAACTGTGTTAATACGCGGGACGGCGGTAGCCACCTCACGGGTTTCAGGTCCGCGCTTACACGTGTACTCACGGAGTACCTGCGCAAGAACAAGATGTCAAAGGACAGCGATCCCGGGCTTACGGGCGACGACGTGCGGCAGGGACTTGTAGCAGTCATCAGCATCAAGCTGTCCAATCCTCAGTTCGAGGGTCAGACCAAAGCCAAGCTCGGTAATCCTGAAGTACGCAGTCAGGTTGAGTCGATCGTCTCCGACCAGCTTGGCCTTTATCTCGAACAACATCCTGACGATGCGAAAGCCGTACTCGATAAGTGTATGGTCTCGGCCCGCGCCAGAGAGGCAGCCCGCAAAGCACGCGAGCTCGTTTTCAAGAAGACGAGTTTTGAGGCCTCTACTCTTCCTGGCAAGCTGGCAGACTGCGCCGAGAAGAACCCCGAAGTGTGTGAGTTGTATCTGGTCGAGGGCGACTCCGCCGGCGGTTCGGCCAAACAAGGACGTGACAGGCGGTTTCAGGCTATCCTGCCCCTCCGTGGGAAGATTCTCAATGTCGAGAAGGCAGCCAAGGACCGTATCCTCGCACACGAGGAGATACGCGCCCTCGTTACAGCCCTCAGGGCTGGCGCTGATGGCCTTGATATATCGAAGCTGCGATACCACCGCATCATCATCATGACGGATGCGGATGTAGACGGTGCACACATACGCACCCTGCTCCTCACGTTCTTCTTCCGGCATATGCCGGAACTCATTGACGGCGGGTATTTGTATATCGCCCAGCCGCCGCTCTACCGCATCCGCTCAGGCAAGCGAGAAGCCTGGGTCTACACGGAAGAGCAGAAGGAAAAGGCAATCGCCGAAATTGGAGGCAAAGTCGAGATTCAGCGCTATAAAGGTCTTGGCGAGATGAGCGCCGAGCAGCTTTGGCAAACAACGATGAACCCCGAGACGCGAACCCTCATCAGGGTCGAGGTAGAGGATAGCGCGGCTGCCGATGAGATGTTCAGGCTGCTTATGGGAAGCGAAGTCGAACCGCGGAAGAACTTCATTCAGGAACACGCAGAATACGTCGAAAACCTCGACGTCTAGTCATCACGGCCCGGTCCCCTGTAGAGACCGTGGGCGATAATATACTTCTCCACTTCTCCAGGCACCAGGTAATCGATCGGTAGACCTCGCGAAACCCTCTCCCGTATCCCTGAAGAGCTGATTCCTATCATAGGGCTGTCCAAGGTCACGACGTTCTCCTTCGAAAGGCCATCAATCTTCTCTGCAACATCTCCCAGTTCAGGCAGATTGCTGCCAAACCTCGGCACCACAACGAGACGGCACATACTCACCATGCGCTCAGCCTCTTTCCACAGAGGCAAGTCGGTAAAGCTATCCCGCCCCAGGATGAGATGGTAATCATGCTCTCCGAGCTTCTCACGCAGCTCGTCAAGCGTATCTACCGTGTAAGTAGGCCCTTCACGTTCTACCTCAACTGTGCACAGCGTGAAGAGTTCGTGTTTGGCGATCGCGAGCCGTACCATTTCGACCCGGACATCTGCTGGCGTTACGTGGTGATCCACTTTGAGCCATGGATTACCTGCAGGAATAAAGAGCACGCGTTCCAGCGAAAGGCGAATACGTGCTTCTTCGGCTATGAAGATGTGTCCGACATGGACCGGATCGAACGTGCCCCCAAGGATACCTATTCTCATGTCTATATCTATACTCAGGTTCTGTAAGAGTAGGGATTATATCATTCGTAGGAGTAGTAGTAACCGGTTAGGTTTGCAGGAGTGAAATATCGACGGCGTAGCGGATGTGCTAACAGTTTGTGCGTAAGCTCGGAGAAGTTATCGACATGTTGCTACCGGTATCAGCCCCCGCTGTTGACGCGTTGTTCACACGTCCCGGGACTCGTCCAGCTTCTGCGTAATGCGTCGGACCTGTTTCTCAAGGCGCGCATTGGCCGTGAGGTCGTCGGTTATCTTCTTTATACCGTGCAGCACAGTTGCGTGGTTGCGCCCGCCGAGTTCGCGGCCGATTTCTGAAAACGATAGACCTGATTCGGTTCTCATGAGGTACATTGCGACGTGACGTGCGAGCGCTGTCTTCCTGTCGCGCTTCTTTGCCAACAGGTCCTCAATCGAGACGTCGAAGGCGTCCGAAACCGCGTGAATAATGGGCTGACCGTCTCCCGGTGTCGATACGCTGTTCAGCAACCTGTTAACAGTCTGTGGATTGATTGGCTCACCCGTCAATCGCGCCTGTGCAGAAAGATAGACTACAGCCCCCTCGAGCTTCCGCATGTTGCCACGCACTTCCTCTGCGAGGATACGCAGGGCGTCATCCGGCGTCTCCACGGCCGACTCGGCGGACTTGCTCTTGAGAAATGAAAGTCGGGACTCGAAATCGGGTGGCTGTATGCAGGCGACCATACCGCTCTCCAGTCGACTCTGCAGCTTATCTCCCAGTGCCTGCATGTCGCGTGGGTGATGGTCTCCGGTTAGCGCAATCTGACATCCGCGCTGGTGCAGTTCGTCAAAGATGTGGTAGAAGCATTGCTGGGTCTGACGTTTCCCTGCGAGGAACTGGATATCGTCGAACAGGAACACTGTAGGGCTCTTGAAACGTGAGTTGAACTCCTCGATTCTCTTGCGCTTCACAGCGAGCACAAACTCATCCGTGAATCGCTCTGCCGTCATATACAGGATGTCGCGCCCCGCGCTCCTGGTAGTGTGTCCTATCGCTTTAAGCAGATGTGTCTTACCCTGCCCGGTGCTTCCATATATGTACAAAGGATTGAACGTGGTGCACGGGTTCTCGGCCAACTCGAGGGCGGCGGCAAAGGCGAGACGATTACAGTTGCCGACCACGAACGTGTCGAACGAGCACCGGCCGTTGATGGGATCGATCGACGCCGAAGCTACAGCTGCACCCCCGTCCGCGTAGTTCGCCCGGGCCTGCACGCGTCTCTGCGGTCTCTGGAGGTCCCGTACTTCGAAGCGCACATCCAGTTCCTGCCCGACAACGTGAGTGACGGTCTTGCGGACGAGGGAGTAGAGGCGCTTGGTAAGCCACTCGGCAACGAACGCGTTCGATGTCCCCACGATGAATACGCCGTTATCAAGGGCGACACCATGGCTGTTTCTGAGCCACGTATTAAAATTCGCTCTGGTCACCTGGGTCTGTAGTTCACCCAGTGCTTTCTGCCAGATCTCGTGCGCCGACGACTCCAACAATACCTCCAACACCAAATAGATGCATGCGAGCGAGACCAAACGGGAAAAGGGAGCGTTAGACCTGTGGGACGGTGGTGCAACCTGTTGACCCTGAGGTGGTCGAGAGCATGGACTTAATCTAACAAAGGGTCCAGGCCTTCTCTAGGGAAGCTTTGACATAAACAGGATAAATCCCCGAAAATGAGCGCCGCGTGAGCGTACGAATAGCATTCATGGGTACACCGGACTTTGGTGTTCCCGTACTCACGGCATTACACAACCGTCATAACGTAGTCGGCGTATTCACCAGGCCGGACAGTCCGGCCGGTCGGGGGCGACGTCGAGCCTGTTCTCCCGTCAAGGATACTGCAAGTGCGCTCGGGATTCCCGTATATGAGCCGGACTCGATGCGAGGAGAGGAAAGCGTGAACGCGCTCTCTGCGCTTGCGCCCGAGGTAGTTGTCGTTGCGGCGTTCTCTTACCTGCTCCCTTCGAGCATACTTGAGATTCCGTCTTACGGCTGCCTGAATGTACACCCGTCACTGTTGCCGCGACACCGGGGACCTTCGCCAGTTGCAAGCGCAATTCTGTCCGGAGACTCGCGAACCGGTGTGTCGATAATGGTTATGGACGAAGGCCTCGATACCGGGCCCCTGTTGAGTCAGCAGAGCATACTTCTTGAAGACTTCTACACAAGCGGGAGGCTTACGGCCGTTCTTTCGAATATGGGCGCTCATTTGTTGCTCGCTACGCTCGATGACTGGCTTGCCGGCAGGATTGAACCAGAGCCACAGGATGAATCGGCTGCAACATATACCGGGCGCATCGCGGTCCAGGACGGGTGGGTTGACTGGTCGCGTCCCGCGGGAGAACTGTGGCGGCGGGTCAGGGCTTTCAGCCCCTGGCCGGGCAGCTATACGAGCTGGCACGGGAAACGTCTCAAGATTCACTCTGCTCTACCATTGGAGTTGCGCGCTTCGGGCGAACCCGGTACGGTAGTGCTTACTCCGCCAGGCACCGAGGTCCCTGTTGGCGTGCTTACGGGAGAAGGCGTCCTGGGTATCGACATTCTGCAGCTTGAAGGTAAACGGGAGATGTCCGCCCGGGAATTCCTTATAGGGCAACGCAACTTTGTCGGTGCAGTGCTGCCTGGCTGAATGCGGCCGCGTGACAATACGCGGGGAGGACTGACATGACTGGACTGATGCTCACACCCTTCGAACTGAGTACACTTGCCCTCAAGAACAGACTCGTGTTCGCGCCGATTACGACTCGGTACGCTGAGTCGCGGGGATACGTGACTGAGCGCCTGAAGGCGCACTACGAAGTTCGGGCTCAAGGAGGGGTCGGGCTTATCATCGTCGAAGCAACGTATGTGGAACCGGCGGGTCAGGCATTTGCGGATCAGTTGAGCATCTGCGATGACTCGTACGTCGACGGTCTCCGCGAACTGGTAAGTGTGATTAAGCAGCACGATTGCGTGGCTGCGATACAGCTTCATCATGGCGGGCGAATGGCCAAGTCGGAATTCACAGGGATGCAACCGGTAGCGCCCTCCGCCATAGCGGCACCGGGGTATGAATTGCCCCGCGAAATGACCGTGGATGAGATCGGCCAGACCGTCCAGGCATTCGGGAGAGCGGCCGCGCGTGCGAAGGCGGCGGGATTCGATGCCGTTGAAATACACGGGGCCCACAGCTATCTTGTCGATCAGTTCATATCGGGCGTTTCCAACAGGCGCACGGATGAGTACGGGACGGACATAGCTAATCGCTCCCGTTTCATGGTGGAGGTTATCGAGGCGGCGATAACTGCCACGGGCTCCGGGTTTCCGGTGTGGGTGCGCATCAACGGGCGTGAGTATGGAGTCGAGGGAGGAACAACCCTCGACGAAGCGATCGGCGTCTCGAAGTATGCCGAGAAGGCCGGAGCGATCGCTGTTCATGTCTCAGCCTATGGCCCTGCAACTCCGACGAATCTGACAACAGCCAGGTTTCAGTCGGCAGTGATAGGTCCCCTCGCCGCCGCAATCAAGCACGAGGTGAACGTGCCGGTCATAGCGGTCGGGCGCATCACGCTCCAGGCCGGAGAGGGTCTGCTTGAGCAAAGGAACGCCGACCTTCTTGCTCTCGGCAAGGCCCTACTTGCGGACCCCGAGATACCGAATAAGCTCGCCCAGGAGCGGGCAGAGGACATCGTTCCATGCATCGTATGTATGTACTGTCGCGACGCTTTGAGGCGACCGGACATGTCCGGAATACGGTGTCAGGTGAATCCTCGCCTGGGTATCGATCACGAGCCATTTCCACAGCCCCCGGCCAGGAAGAAGCGCGTTTTGGTTATTGGCGGTGGACCTGGCGGCATGTCGGCGGCACTCGCTGCTTCCGGGCGAGGACACATCGTGACCCTGTGGGAGCGTACCGGACAGCTCGGCGGGCAGCTACTGCCCGCTGCGATTCCGCCTCACAAAGACCGCATTGCAGCGTTTACGAGGCACCTCGTGCGCGGAGTGGAAGAGGCGAATGTCTCGGTCGAATTGGGCAAGGAAGCGACCGCCGAATCGGTCCGTGCGGTCATGCCTGACGTGGCCATCATTGCTACCGGGCCGAAGGACGTCATTCCTGCTATCCCGGGACTGGAAGAGGCGGCGCCGGCCCTCGCGGCCGACGTACTGACCGGATTGGCAAAGACAGGACAACGAGTGGCTATCATAGGTGGTGAACTCGTGGGCTGTGAGACTGCCGAATATCTCGCGGAACGGGGAAAGACAGTGACTGTTCTGAGACGAGGGCCCGAGATGGCGACCTCTGTGAGTCCGTCGCTGAAGGCGTTCTTTCTTGAGAGACTTGCAAGAAAGGGGATTCGGCTCATGCCCGGGGTCATGTACAGGGAGGCGCGGCCGGGCTACCTCGTGGTTGATACGGCGGAGGGCACAACGATTGCTGTAGAAACGGACACTATCGTACTGGCGGCGGGCTCGATCCGCGATAACGCGCTTGCCGATGCTCTGCATGGCAGTGTCCCGGAAGTGCGCCTCGTAGGCGATTGTGCCGAGCCGCGTGGAATAATCGACGCTGTGTCGGAAGGCCAGGCCGCCGGCCTGTCGGCCTGAGCCGTGCTCTATAGGCCGATACGGTCTCTCACTTCCCGCATGCCCATGATCGTGTCGGTCACGAGTTCACGGATGTCCACACCAAGGCGCTCGGCGCCCTTTTCTATGATGGAGCGGTCAACGCCGGCCGCGAACGACTTGTCCTTCCATTTCTTAATGACCGACTTCGCTTCCATGTCGGCGACGCTCTTGGACGGTCTGACAAGCGCCGCGGCGGCGACTAGGCCGGTCAACTCGTCGACCGCGTAGAGCGTCCTGGCGATCTCGGTCGTGGGTTCCTCGTCCGTGCAGATACCCCACCCGTGCGAGACTGCGGTATGGATGTACTCTTCCGGCCATCCTCGCTCTTCCAGGATAGTCCGGGTCTTCTTGCAGTGCTCGGCAGGAAAGCGTTCGTAGTCCAGATCGTGTATGAGTCCGATGATGCCCCATTTCTCCTCGTCCTCGCCTCGTTTGCGGGCGATATAGCGCATCACTCCCTCAACTGCAAAAGCGTGTTTCTGCAGGCTGTCAGTCTTGTTGTATTCCTTGAGAATAGCGAGTGCTTCGTCGTAAGTCGGGGTGTGGTCCATGCCCTGCGCCTCCTTGGTGCATGAATGGTATGTCGAAAGGACACTATAGAACGAACCAGAACGAATCCGCAACCGGAGGTCCCGAGACGAGAGTTGCCGGAAGGCGGGTGACGCTATAGTGGTAGAATTGCGGGCTGTATGTCTTCGCGACAGGGAGCACCGGACAGTCATCCTGACACACCTGGTACTGGCTATGGGCGCAGCCGGGCCCTGTTCGTCGTTGCGACATTCTTTTACTGGGCTGCCCTCTATCTGTACGTCCCGGTTCTTCCCGTGTACGCCGAGTCGGTGGTGAAGTCGCTGTCTATGGTCGGCATCATCATCTCTTCGTACGCACTGCCGCAACTGCTCTTCCGCATTCCGATAGGTCTGCATTTCGACCGTAGCCGCAGACGGAAGCCGCTGGTCATGATGGGGCTCATTCTCGTAAGTGCCGGTGCGGCTGGCCTGGCCTTCGCGGGAAACGGATGGACGCTTGCAGCCGCGCGCGCTGTTACCGGAGCGGGAGCGGCCGCATGGGTGGCGTTTACAGTGTTCTTCACGGGATACTATGGTTCTGAGCATGCCGCCAGGGCAATAGGAGTTATCAATTCCGTCAATCAGATAGCCCAGGTAGCTGCTACCGGCTCTGGAGGGATGATTGTTGACGCAGCGGGGTATCGCGCAGTCTTCCTGACTGCCGCTCTGCTCGGACTCCTCGGGGTTGTCGCGCTCGGGTTCGCACGTGAACCACGGGGACAGGCCCGCCCCGCGAGTGCGGAGAGCTTCAGGCGTGTGGCTTCAAACCCGCTACTGCTCGTTGCGGCCGGCATGGCCGTGCTGCTTCAGTTTGCCAATTTCGCGAGCGTCTTCGGATTTGTGCCCGTGTATGGCGCTCGCATCGGAGCTTCGGGAAGCGAGCTGGGCGTGATTACGATGTTGACCCTGGGCTCTTCAGCAGTTGCGGCGTACATGTGCGTACGAATTGCGGAGCGATTGAGCTACTCCCGTACCATCGTTCTCGGAGCCTTAATTCTCGCCGCATCCCTTCTTGCAGTTCCGGCGACTTCAACGCCAGTAGAACTCGCGGCCGTTCAACTTGTGAGCGGCTTTGGTCGAGGCAGCCTTGCCACTCTGCTGATGGCGCTCAGCATCCGCTCAGCCCCGCCCGGCACCCGGGCCACCGCCATGGGCGTGTTTCAAGCGGTATATGCGGCAGGCATGCTGGCCGGGCCTGCGGTCTCAGGAGTGATAGCCGAAAGCCTGAACCTGGCGGCTGTGTTCCATGTAAGCGCAGTTCTATGCCTGCTCTTGGCGATAGCAGCGTTTCATCCGGTCCTCCGGCGTATCTGACAACCAGGTCTATCGTGCGCCGAATTCGTCGCATGCGGCGATAGTCTCCGTCAGATAGGAGAACGACGGCCCACCGCCCATGGAGACGGCTACGAATCCAGCCTCAAGAATCTCATCCCTCGTGGCTCCGCTGTCCACAGCCTTCTTGACGTGAGATGCGATGCAGTAGCTACAGCGGGCCGCGATGGATAATGCCACACAGATCAGCTCCTTCTGCTTCGAGTCGAGAACTCCTGCCTTCTTGGACTGCCGACTCAGTTGCGTCCATGCCTCGAGGAAGCCGGGGTCCTTGTTGCCGACCTCTTCTTTCATGGTTTCGAGCTGGTCGAGCAACTGCTTGTAGTCGCCTGAATCCGCCATGATTGCGCCTCCTCTCGTGTTTCTGTCTGTGGAAGATTATACACAGGAAGCACCGCCGGAATGAGTATTCCCGTATGTCTATCCTGCTATCAGGTAGATGATAAGCGCAACGGCGACAACGGCAACAAGGGGCGGAATCATGATTCTGTATACGTCAGGCAGGCGTGCGTTGAAGAACTCGGCCGATAGAATCAGGCAGAGGTGCAGTGGAGAGGCCATGTATCCCAGTCCGCCACCTATGTAGGCGAGGAACAATGCGAAGCTGTTCAATTCGCCGCCGCTCATCATGAACGGGAGAAGGAGGGTGAAGGAGATGCCGACGAAGGCGACAGAGAGGCCGGTGGCGAAGCCTATGAGCAGGGGCAGTATCACGAGTATGACCCATGTAGGCATCCCAACCGCCTGCATGTCTGAGAACAGCGCGTATGCAGCCCCGGACTCTTCTACCATGCCCTTGTACAGCATCACCGAGTACAATAGGAAGAGCACTTTGACTCCGAACCCGTATTTGAGGGCTTCCAGAATCTCACTCCGCGGCGCCCGCTGCTGGATTGCGAGGAGCACGCCGGCAATCACAAACGCAAGCGCTGCTTCCACGCCTGCGAGTACCATGATGACGAGGATTATTACAGGCCATGCCGCATGAGCGAGCTCTGTGATGAGTCTCGGGAACGGGAGTCCCCGCGGGCTTTCGGAGGAGGAGCTGCCGCGCAGCATACTGTAGCTCACGATGCCGCCGATAAGGATGAATAGCGGTATGGAGGGAAGCATTGTCAGAACTACCAGCGAGAGAGGGACTGACAGCACCACGCTTGCAGCGATAACCCCTGGGTAGACAGGCACTGCGAGTTCCCACGTGTGGCGGAACCAGAAGTTTATGTACGTCGCCTGAGCGGGCGTGATGCCCAATCGGCGCACGAGGTCCTTCACCGCCGTTGCCGACACAAGCGCTCCACCGGGCATTGGGACCATCCCTATCACAGACGGTACGACGTGCATCGCAAGCCTCGGACCGATGGTCTCGAGGGTGTGAGCGAGCCTGACGAGCAGGCCGCGCAATTCCATCAGCTTGCTGAGTGTGAGGGCCGCGATGATGATGCCTATGAGACGTATGGTTTCAAGCGAGGTGACCGTCTCGAACATGATCAGCGGGGTCTCGCGTGCAGGGAGGACAAGGAGTGACAGTACCAGGCTGCCTATGAACACAGCCGGTCCTGGATGGACTTTAAACCTGAGAAGGATGAGGATGGAGGTGATGGACAGGAGAAGAACGATCGATGGATTCAC
>CAZKHH010000005.1:0-38282 GCA_964552485.1 uncultured Dehalococcoidales bacterium
CAGCCGGGCGCGTATTTCGTAGTCGGACAGGATCGAGGAATGCTTCATGATGCGAATGTGCGCAATTGTACCGTATGAACGAATGCACTGACAGCGGGTCTTGTGCCAATACGCGGTGTGGCTTGGTCCGCAGGGTATCGACGGTGGGAACGCTATCGATATAATAGGCACCCGGGGCATAATCGATAGTAGAGCAGAAAGGCAGTAATATGGCTAAGCAGGTAGTCGCCATTGTGGGAATGCCGGGAGCAGGGAAATCGGAGGTATCGGCTATGTTCGAGCAGTCCGGCTATACGCGAATACGCTTTGGTGATGCGACCGACACGGAGGTAGCCAGGCGCGGCCTGCAGCTCACTGAGGAAAACGAGCGATTCGTGCGGGAGGAGTTGCGGAGAGAGCTTGGCATGGCGGCCTATGCGATAGTGAATCGGCCGCACATCGACGCTGCGCTTGAGAGTTCGAACGTGGTTATCGATGGTTTGTATTCGTGGGAAGAGTACCTTGTCCTGAAGGAACGGTACGGCGCACGCCTGGTAACGCTCGCGGTCACCGCGTCTCCTGCTCTGCGCGCCCGGCGTCTGGGCGCGCGCCCACACCGGCCGCTCACACCTGACGAGGTAGCATCGCGCGACAGATCTGAAATCGAGAACATCAATAAGGGTGGCCCGATAGCGATGGCTGACATAAGCATCGTGAACGATGGTACCCGTGCGGAATTGGAGCAGCGGACGATGTCGGCGCTCAAGGAGCTGTCATGAGCGAGGGAACGCGCCCGGGCCTCGACGAGTACTTCCTCAAGATTGCTACTGTTGTTGCCGAGCGTTCGACATGCATGCGTCATCATGTGGGCGCCGTCGCCGTACGGGATAAACAGATACTGACCACAGGGTACAACGGGGCCGCTGCAGGTCTGAAGGACTGCCTGGAGCTCGGCTGTCTGCGAGACGAGATGGGCATCCAATCGGGCACCCGCCACGAGATATGCCGCGCCATCCACGCGGAACAGAACGTTATCGTCCAGGCTGCGCTTCACGGCGTGAGCCTCGCCGGCGCCACTATCTACTGCACGCATTCTCCGTGCATCCTCTGTGCGAAGATGCTTGTGAACGCGCGAATCGCAAGATTCGTCACCTATGGGACCTATTCCGAGGAAGGTTTCCGCGACCTCTTCGCGGAAGCTGGAATCACGTTCGATGTGTGTCCGAAGCCGCCGTCGGTAGTAACTCTGCTGCCCTGATTGCGGTCCACAAGGCTGTTCTGGTCCAGTTGGCCTGTACGGGACGCCAGAATTCCGCGCCGGATTAGCGATTTATAACCCGCTTTTAACGACGCCTTAACGAGGCCATAACTCTCGACGTCTAGCATCATCCACGGGTAAGTATGGGTGTTGAGGTGTCTGTGCCCTGGCTGATTGCATTTTCGGAGGAGAACGAATCGTGAGCACGAAGATCTTTCGGAGTGAGGACGGTCGAGAATGGATGGTGACGAAAGTGGGTTCGTTTCTAACCGTTTCTGGAGACCGAAGCGACGAAGAGAAACTGTACGAGATCGCGCGGAGCTGTGCCTATCAGGCAGGTGTTGTCTCGACCCGTGCCGGCCTTCCTCTTGAGCATGTCAACGAGCACCGCCGCATCTGGAGCACCATCTGGGACAAAGGGCGCGAAAGTAGTACGGCGGCCATAGCGTGATTCATCAACTGACGCTCGATTCAGCCGGGTTTTGTGTGGCATGTAGCCTGTGCACCGATGCAAAAGGAAACGTGTGATGACCTTATCCGGGACAACGGACTAAGCGCCACACACTTCAGTGCCGGTACGAACGAGCAACCCTTACGATTCTCGCGAGGTCCGTTAGCGCTCCGCTGCTGATACGACTCTTTGTTGTGGCGTGCGCGCCAAGTAGAATGCGGGCGCTCTCACAAGATTAATTGCGAAGTCCTTGCAATTGGTACAGATGGTTCGTAACTCCATTCTGTTTGCTCATTATGGATCGCTCGGCGCGCGACTCATTCTAAACACAGGATGAACGTGACATACGCTGCAATTCTCATGTGCTGCTGTTCCGGCCGACCCGTCAATGGCATAATGGTTTCACGCAGTTTGGCGGTCAAGGAGTCAAGGTAATGATCTGCACTAATCGCATCAAGCGTGCGTTATCAAATGACGCCCTCGTGCTCGGCTGCATGCTTGCCGAGATGCGGTCTGCCGCTATAGGCCTGATTCTGGAGAGGGCGGGTCTTGATTTCTTCATCATCGATATGGAGCATGGCTCTTTCAGCTATGAAACGGCGTCCGACATCCTTGTAGCCAGTCGTGGCTTGGATATCGTCCCGTTTGTCCGTGTGCCCGACATCGACCGAGAACCATTCCAGAAGATGCTGGATGCCGGTGCATGTGGCCTTCTGATACCTCGAGTCGAGACTGTTGCAGAGGTCGAGGCAGCGCTGGACTTCATGTACTACCCGCCAGCAGGCTCGCGCGGTCTTTCTCTACGGCGCGCGCACACAGAGTTCGGCAGGCCAGACCCAGTGGGGTTCACCAGGAACGCCAACGATACCATCATGCTGATGATTCAGATTGAGACCAGGCGTGGCGTCGAAAACCTCGATTCCATCTGCACTGTCCCCGGTATTGACGTGCTCTTCATCGGGCCGTCCGATCTGGCACGGTCCTACGGCGATGCCAACTCCGAAGATGTCCAGAAGGCCGTCCACAATGTTATCCAGGTTGGCAAGGCCAAGGGCATCCCAACCGGCATCCATCACAGTGATCTGGCATACATCGACACAATGATAAGCGAGGGCATGCGGTTCATCTCCATCAATACGGAAGTCGGAGCCATAATCGGCACGTTCTCGCGGACGGCCGCTGCCATTCGCACTGAATCGCGACAGCAGGCCGCAGAATAGCGAAAGCGCCAAACAGGGGGATGACACCGTGATGGACAGCCTCTACCTGGGAATCGACGTTGGCTCCGGCAGCGTGAAGGTCATGCTCATTGACCTGCACGGGATACCTGCGGGCAGCGCATCGGCAGCCTATAGCACGTTCTATCCAAAACCTGGGTACGTGGAACAGAATCCCGCAGATTGGTATATCGCGACATGTGATGCAGTGCAGGCTCTCATTGAAGAGACGCAGATCGATGCCAGGCGCATACGGGGTATCGGACTGTCGGGAACGTCTCATGTGGCTTCCATGTTGGATGAAAAGTTCAACCTTGTGCGGCCGGCAATTCTCTTCAACGACGTCAGGAGTGAAGCGCAAGTCAGGCACCTGGAGATAGAAGCCGGCGACCTCATAGCGCAGCGAACTGGAAACTCCGTTAATTGCACCTGGTCCCTGCCGCAGCTTGCGTGGGTAAGGGAGCACGAGCCGGAGGCATTTGCGCGGGTCAGACACGTACTGTTCTCGAAAGACTACCTGCTCTACAGCCTTACCTCGGAACGCGCGTCAGATCACAGCTCTGCCGTGAGTTCTCTCATGGTCGATACCGTCACCCTCGACTGGGATCACGATCTGCTGAATTATGCCGGACTTACGCGGGATGTGCTTCCGGATATCCATCCATCCACTGCTGTTGTCGGCGGACTTTCATTTGAGGCCGCGTTGGACACGGGTCTGCAGCAGGGTGTGCCGGTTATCGCCGGTATGCTTGATTCAGCGGCCGAGCTTATCGGCGTCGGAGCGACCAATCCTTCGATTGCGGTGATACGGCTTGGCACAGCCGGCGGCGTCATGACCCTGATTCCCCGGCCCAACTGGCGCAAAGGATGCATGCTTTACCCCCATCCTGTACGTCCGCAGTGGTATTACCAGGCCGGAACGAACGCCGCCACAGCTTCGTTCCAGTGGGCGCTGAGGTTATTTGGAGTGGACAGCGATAAGCTGGACTACGATGCCCTCGATGATATCGTGGCTCGGGTCCCCGCCGGTTCGGACGGGCTGCTGTTCCATCCATACCTGCTCGGCGAGCGGGCACCGTACTGGAGCAGTCGCATCAGAGGAGGCTTCAGCGGTGCGATGATGGACCATGATCGTTCGTCGTTCCTGCGGGCGGTACAGGAAGGAGTCGCCTATTCGCTCCGGGACTGCACGGGTCTTCTTGACTGGGATGGCGTGTCCGACGTCCGTGTTTGTGGTGGAGGCGCGAAGAGTCGAACGTGGTGCGACATAATCGCGGATGTCCTTGAACTGCCGGTCTATCAGATGCAGCTGCTTGATGCCTCCGCATTCGGCGCGGCGCTGGCTGCGGTCGCGGGGTGCACGCAAAGGAACCTCGGCGAACTTGCTTCTTCCGCTGCAATAGAGTCGGCCCGAATAGATCCGCGTTCGGCAAACAGGGATATCTACGAATCCGGCTACCGGCGGTACACAGAAATCGCCGTCCAATATCTTCAGACGTTTGGCGGGCTGACGGCATAAAGTGGCGATACTCGCCATCGAAAAAGAGTGGAGCGGGCGACGGGATTCGAACCCGCGACGTCCTGCTTGGGAAGCAGGCACTCTACCGCTGAGTTACGCCCGCTCGCGGTGAGACATTATCGGGTGCGCGTCTCGCGGTGTCAAGACGCGCACCCGTAGACTAACTACTCGGGGATGAGGGTCATGAGCTTCTGGGCGATGTTCGGGTACTTGCAGATGAACTTTAGTTCATCGGTTACGAGAGGCTTCTGCGCCAGGACATTCGCATAACGCACCAGTTCCAGCTTGCGACGCGCATCATCGGCGTCATCGAAAGTGACCGCCATGCGTCCCATGATATGGCGGAAGCCGGAGACACCCCCGTACTGACCGGAGCATATCTCGCGTCCGGTCTCGACCATCTCGGGCTCGCCGCGGCCGAGGTCTTCGTAGCTGTACAGCTCGTAGTTCTCGGGATCTTTCAGCACACCATCTGCATGGATACCAGAGGCGTGAGCAAAAGCATTCGCGCCTACTCCGGGCTGATTGATGGGAATAGGCACGCCGAATGCGTAGCTTGCGTATTGCGCAACCTTCCACGCCTTCTTCAGCTCGATTGGGCGGCCCATTTCATACTTGTTGGCGAATCCCTTTGACTTTGTGAGGGCGAGGACGGTCGCGACCAGGTCGGCGTTACCTGCACGCTCACCGATGCCGTTGATTGTCGTGTTGATGTATACATCCTGGCCTGCATCGAGCACCGCCTTGGCGCCCGCAAACGAGTTCGCCACCGCCATTCCCAGGTCGCCGTGGCAATGCACTTCGAGTGGCATCTCAACAGACTCCGCGAGTGTCTTCATCGTGTCATAGATGCTGAAGGGATTGTCATAGCCAAGCGTGTCGCAATAGCGGATGCGGTCAGCGCTGTGCTCCTTTGCGGCACGCGCAAACCGTATTAGAAAGTCGAGATTAGTGCGTGACCCGTCTTCCGCGTTCACTCCAATGGTCTCAGCGCCATGTTCGCGGGCAGCATCGACTGCCTGCGTCATGCTGGCAATGACATCATCCTCGCCCATCCGGCCGCCCCATTTGCCGTAAATCATCTGCTCAGAGGTCGAGATGGAGAGGTTGAGGTGCTTGAGTGACGGGACCATGCGGAACGCAGCGTGAACGTCTTCAACGGTAGCCCGGACCCAGCCGGACAACCTGATGGGTTTCATCTTCCCCCGTTCCTGCAGCTCAAGGTTGGCCTGCAGGTACGCTGTCTCGTGCTTGGTCGTAGGGAAGCCGAACTCGGACTGGAACACGCCCATTTCATTCAGGTACTGATTGATGAGGGTCTTTTCCAGTTTCGAAAGGCCGAGACGGGCGGTCTGAACGCCGTCGCGATTGGTAACGTCAAGGAAATAGATGCTGGGCATTGTGTTGAGCCTCCGTGAATGAAATCGAGACGTCAAATTTACCCTATCGCTGCTCGTGAGTCAAAGTACGCAACACCCTTCAGGCCAAGGCCGCGACGCATATGCAGGCCGACTCGTGTATAATTAGCGCTCTCGAGTCATGTCACGCCCGCGCATTGCCATAATCAACGTCACCGGGTACATCGGTGTCGACCTTGCCAGGATCGTGCTTCGCCATCCTGACGTCGACCTCGTGTGCGTGACAGGCCGCAGCGCCGCAGGACGGCACCTCGCCGACGTATTTCCACATCTGTCCGGCTCGAGCCTGACTATTGAACCGGAACTCAATCGATCAGTTGACCTTGTGTTCTCCGCGATGCCTCACAAGGCGAGCGCCGAAATTGTCGAGCCGCTGGTACGGGATGGCGTCAAAGTGGTCGATGTGAGCGCAGACTTCCGTCTGAAGAACAAAGACCACTATGAGGCCTGGTACCACGTCGAGCATCCGTGCCCCGGACTGCTCGACCATGCTGTGTATGGACTGCCCGAACTGCACCGAGACGATATCGCTGTAGCTCACCTCGTTGCCAATCCCGGCTGCTATCCGACAGGAGCCTTACTTGCTCTCGCACCGGCAGTTGCGGCGGAACTGGTGAAGGGTGACATAATAGTCGACAGCAAGTCGGGTGTCTCAGGTGCCGGCAGGAGCCTCACACTCACAACGCATTACTCTGAGGTTAATGAGAGCGTCGCGGCGTATTCCATCGGAGGCCACCGCCATGAGCCCGAAATCGTACAGGAGGTCGGCCTTCTGGGTAGATTCGACTCTCTGGTGTTCCAACCGCATCTTATTCCGATGACCCGGGGGATTCTCAGTACGTGCTATCTGTCTCTTTCCACCGAGTGGATACGTGGCACCACGGACCCGGCAGCGCGTATTCTGGACGTGTACCGTGGATTCTACGCCGGTGCACCATTCGTACATGTCGTGGACATGCCGCCTGCAACCAAGCACGTATGGGGCAGTAACTTCTGTCATGTTTACCCGCACTACGATTCTCGTACAGGACGCTTGCTCGTTGTGAGCAGCATTGATAACCTTGTGAAGGGTGGAGCGGGACAAGCCGTGCAGAACATGAACCTCATGCTCGGACTTGGCGAAACGCGCGGACTTGATACACTTCCCGTATATCCGTGATTTATTTGTGTCACACGCCCTCATCGTCTAGAGGCCTAGGACGCCAGCCTTTCAAGCTGGAGATCAGGGGTTCGAATCCCCTTGGGGGCATTCCTTCTTTCCAGTTGCCTGCAAGTGCCCACCAACTGTGAATTGGACGCTTGCCGGGTTGTTCCTCGCAGCAGAGGTCGTCGCGGAAACGGCTTCATGCAGACGTAATCAACGCAAGGCCCAATGCGGCATCAGTCGCGCCACGCCCCTTCGCCCAGCAGGGGGACGAAGTAGCATGCACCAAGGTTCTCAACCTGGTCGCCATCAGGAAGGTGCGTGATCCGCAGCAGGTCTTGCTGCCACCGTGACCCCACGGGGATAATCAGCCTCCCTCCCCATTTCAGCTGTCCAACCAGCATCTGCGGCACCGATGGCGCCCCGGCAGAGACGATTATCGCGTCGTACGGTGCATCGTCAATCCATCCAAGCGTGGTGCGGGGTACGGAATGGATTTCGACATTCGTGTAACCAAGACGCGACAGGACGGATTTCGCTGACTCTGCCAGGTCGGGAACGATTTCGACCGACACGACCGTCTCGGCGAGTTCCCCCAGTATGGCGGCAACATAGCCGCTTCCAGTACCCAGTTCGAGTACCTTGTCGGTGGGTGTGATCTCAAGGGCTCGAACCATAAGGGCGATGATGTAGGGTTGAGAAATGGTCTGGCCATAGCCAATACTGAGAGGTCTATCCTGATACGCGAAAGCACGCTGAGACTCGGGGATGAACTCTTCCCTGGGGACGCGCCTCATAGCGTCGATAATGCGCGCATCCCGGATCTCCCACGAAAGGTGCTGGAATAGTTGCTGTCTTGCGGAGTCCAGGTCCACAGCCGCCCCTCCCCGGCCCGTATCCTAACCGATGATGGCCGAAAGTATCAGAAGAACTACAAGGAAAGAGCCAGCAAGGATGCCGATATTCTTCAGCTCGCGGTTCACGTAGCCATAGCGCTCAGCGTGTTCCTCCCAGCTTGCCACCGCCCTCTGTTTGCGTGCCGCCTCTGTGGCAGGCGTCTGCGGAGTGGTTGCAGGACGCGCAGCCCCGGTTGGCTGACCGGGCGCCGCCGACTGCGCTGGCTGCCTTACTGGCTTGCGGGATTGCTTGCGCCGTTGTTTCTTCGCCATATGTATCTTACTTTCCTTGTGTCACGGGCTGCCGGTAGACACGCGTGCTGGAGATGTATGCGTGGCCAAGCGTCTGTTGCAAAGAACGCAGGTCGGTGCCACTCTGCACTTTCCGCACGGCGAAGCTGTGACGCAGCGTATGCGGCGTAACGCGGTCTCCAAGTCCCGCCTTTGTTGCGTAGTTCTTGACTATCTGCCAGAAACCCTGCCGCGTCAGCCTGTTGCCTCTACGGTTTAGAAACAACGCGGTTTCGCCGTCGTTGTATAAGAGATCGAGTCGACCGTTGTCGATATATTCACCAACCACTCGCGCAACATCGTTCGAAATCCGTATATCCCGGGTTGATTCCGCATGACGGCAGCGAAGGGCGCAACGCTCAACGTCGATATCCGAGAGCTCCAGGGACACAATCTCGCTTGCGCGCAGGCCGGTTGCATAGAGCAATTCCAGCATGACTACATCTCTTCGCGCCTCAGGTGTATCGAGCGCCTTTGGCACAGCGACCAGCCGGGCATACTCTGCCTGTGTCAGCACTCGCGGCGACTTCTTGTTGACAGGCGGGCTGATCAGATTCCTGACGGGGTTTTCCTTAAGTCGGCCGGTATCCACAAGGTATTTGAAAAACGAGCGGGCGGATGCGACCTTGCGAGCTGACGTCGCCGGTGAGTACCCCTTGCCCTTGAGGTGAGCCAGGTACGCAAGCAGCAGCTCTTCCTGCGAAGCCATAACACCTTTGGATTTCTCCATGGCCATGAACTCTGCAAGCTGGTTCAGGTCGTTCTGATATGCCGAAATTGTATTCTGCGACGAATGCCTGGACGTAGCCAGGTAGTCGAGAAAAGCAGCGATGTCCTGCTTCATGGGATTTTCATTGTACCACAGCACCAAAGCTTTTGCCGCGTTCGTGACCCCTTGCTAGAATCGAGCCGGGATGACTTCCGGGTTTGTCAGAAAAAAGCTGTCTATTGCTCCTCAATCGCCAGGAGTATACCTGTTCCGGGATGCATATGGCGATGTGATTTACGTCGGCAAGGCGGCAAACCTCCGCAATCGTGTGCGCAGCTATTTTGGTTCGCACACCGGCCTTGCAACGAAGACCATACGCCTGGTTTCTCTTGTCGAAGATATCGAGTTCATTCTTGCCGGAAGCGAGCAGGAAGCGCTCATGCTCGAAGCCGACCTCATCAAGAGGTACCGGCCGCAATACAACGCACGCCTGAAAGACGACAAGAGTTTTCCATTTCTCAAGGTCGACATACAGAGTGAATGGCCTACAGTCACAGTCACACGCCGCCGCATCGCAGACGGTTCACGGTACTTCGGGCCGTTTTCCAGCGCCTGGTCAGTACGGCAGACCCTCCAACTGATACGCAAGGTCTTCAAGTTCCGCGCGTGCACCGGGCCTCTGCCAAATCGCGGAACGCGTCCCTGTCTGAACAAGGATATCGGGCTCTGCCCTGGCCCATGCGTGGGGGCTATCAGCAGAGAGGACTATCGCGAAACCATAAACCGGATCGTCTTGTTTCTTGAGGGACGGCATAAGGATATCCTCGACTCGCTTGTCTTGCAGATGAATTCCGCTGCCGAGGCTCTGGACTTCGAACGCGCGGCGCGACTGCGCGATCAACTACAGGCAGTCGACCTGGTCACCAATCGCAACGCCGGAGTGACCGCACTACGGGGTGATCAGGACATCCTTGCGGTAGCCCAGGACTCAGCCGTTGGCATTGTAGAGGTCTTCAGCGTTCGCGAAGGTCATGCTCTTGGCCGCCAGGACTATCCGATAGAGAATGCCAGGGAGTCTTCGCCGGGCGAGATACTCCGCAGCTTCATAGTTCAGTACTACCGGTCGGCATCCAGCATTCCGCCGCTCGTGCTGCTGCAATACCCGGTGGCAGACACGCGCCTCATTAGTCGCTGGTTATCTGACCTGAGCGGCCGAAAGGTACACATCGTCGTGCCGAAGGCCGGGATTCGGAGACAGCTTGTCGACACGGTGGCTGACAGTGCGTCAAGGCAACTTGCGGGCATGCGCCTCGCACAGACACGCAGTATGGATGTTCACGAGGAAGCACTCAAGGCATTGAAAGAGACGCTCGGACTGCCTTCCCTTCCTCGCCGCATCGAGGCCTACGACATCTCCACGATACAGGGCACAAGCGCGGTTGGTAGCATGGTCGTCTTCGAAGATGGCATCTCCAGGCCATCCGAGTACCGGCGCTTTCGTATTCGCTCCGTACAGGGGCAGGACGATTATGCAATGATGCGGGAGGTTCTTCGTAGACGATTTGCGCGACTCGAAGCGGTTGCTAAAGGTGGCTCACAGTCGTCTACCCCGTGGAACAGAGTCCCATCCCTGATCGTTATTGACGGAGGCCGCGGACAACTGAGTGTTGCTGTCGCCGCCCGTGATGAGTCCACCATGCGCAGGGTGCCCATGATCGGCCTTGCCAAGAGAGAAGAACAGATCTTCACAGAGGGCAAGTCGTCACCTACGGTCCTGCCTGACCAATCGCCCGCGTTGCATCTGCTTCAGGCGGTCCGGGATGAAGCGCATCGGTTCGCTGTCTCATATCACAGGAATCTGCGTGCGTCGTCGGCACTGTCATCGACTCTCGACGGGATTTCCGGAATCGGGCCCAGTCGCAGGAGAGCATTACTCGTGGCATTCACGAGTCTTGATGAGTTGCGTTCAGCCTCGGTTGCAGAGATCCGCGCGCGGACAGGAGTGCCCGAGGCCATCGCACGGGCCGTCAAACAACATTTTGCGGCTGATGGCGACGAAACGTCTGACGATCTGTTGCACTCATCCGCCTGACTCGTGTATACTCTCTGTACTGGGAATCTCTTGGTGACCTTGGCGGGGCGGAACCACCCGTTCCCATCCCGAACACGGTAGTGAAACACCCCAGCGCAGACGATACTGAAGGGGTAGCTCTTTGGGAAAATATGTCGTTGCCAAGGGATTTCCCATTTTTTTGTCCCCGCGCTAGATAGATAGCCGCAGTCCATCTGTAGCGGCAATCACGTCGACTCCCGTTGCGTCCGCAATAGTGCGTGCAACCTCCGCCGGTCCGAGTTGCCACAGCCTCATCCCGAAATGCGTAAGCACAGCCCGCTCCGGTCGGATGGCCTTCAAGAGTCGTTCCACATCTCCTACGGATAAATGGTCGATCGGCAAGCCCGACTGCCTCAACACAACGTTCACGAGCAGCAGCCGGCCTCTGTAGTACTGCGCGAGCTCCTCGAAGAAGCGCGAGTCGGTTATCCACGAGAGGGTGCCCGCCGGAGTACTGAAATTGAAGCCATATGTTTCTACAGTGTGAACATGACGCACGGGAGTCTCAATGACTACGTCTCCCACGGTGTACTTTCCGCCTTCTTTCAGCACCTGAATACCACCCAGGTACGTGCGCACGTATCGGAGGACAACGGGGTCCGACTCGAGCGCGTCATCGGGACAGAGCAGCAAACCCCGTTTGTGAGTGCCTCCGCTTGTCATCGCTTCTATGACGACGTTGACATCCCCACTGTGATCAAGATGCCTGTGGGACAGAAGTATTGCATCCAGTTGTGCAAGGTTCACGTCATGTCTGGCCGCCTGAACTATTGTTCCAGGCCCGGGATCGATCATGATGCGCGTTGAGCCAGTGGAGAGTATGACGCCGCCCGACGAGAGAAGCTGGCGCGCCACCATATGCCTGGCACCGGCAGTGCCAAGGAACAAAAGGCTGGAATCATCGTGAAGCGACATTCGCGGGATTATACCACCAGCCGCGAAGGGTCGGGACCAAGGGTGTTGCGTGTCCGTGTGCCCTTACAGGTGTTAGGGGTACAATGAGATGGTAAGGGGGATGTCATGGAACTCGAGGTTGAAATATCCGAGCTGGAGAAGGCGCACAAACGCCGGTATGGTCGGTGGATCCACATTGCAACAGCCGAATCGGCTACAGGCGGACGAATAGGGGACCGTCTCACAGACGTTCCGGGAGCATCTGAGTATCTGGTCGGCGGCATCACCGCATACAGTAATGAAGCCAAACAGGTCCTTCTGGGTGTGAGCGAGAACACGCTCTGTGACTATGGCGCCGTCAGTGCCGAAGTTGCGCTTGAGATGGCTGCCGGAGGTCGTGAAGCCCTTCAGGCAGACCTGTGTGTCTCCGATACAGGTGTAGCCGGACCGGGTGGTGGGTCGCTGTCGAAGCCCGTCGGGCTATTCTATCTGGCCCTGACGATGGCCTCCGAGTGCCACGTCGTACAGCATGTATTTGAGGCCGACCGCAGCGGAAACAAGGAAGCCGCGGTCCGTGTCGCGCTGACTCTCGTTCGCGACCGTCTGGTACAATTGGTGGCTTCGGAGGACCAGTAGAATGGCTGAATTCGATGTCCAATCCATCAAGCGGCAGGCCAGGGAGGACTTCACATCAACGTGGCTCTCGACTGCGAACCTGCTGCCAGCAAACACCGGAATCAGCCTGCCCTCGAAAGGCAAGCCTCATCCACTGCGAGACCTGATTCAACAGTCCCGTGAGATACTGCTTGCTCGCGGTTTCGATGAGGCGGAGAACCTCACGATAATCCCCGATTCCGATGTGCGAAAGCAATATGGGCCCGAGTCACTCGTGATCCTTGACAGAGCGTTCTATCTTGCCGAGTTGCCCAGGCCCGAGATAGGTGTTAGCGCGCAACGTGTGCAGCAGGTCGAGAAGATCGCGGGCAGGAAGATTGATCTCGATCAGCTCGCGGCTGTCTTGCGTTCGTACAAGCGTGGAGATATTGAGGCAGATGACCTGATAGAAGAGTTGATGAGGCGACTCGGACTGCTGGACACACAGGCGACCGAGGTAATCAACAAGGTGTTCCCTGAACTCTACAGCCTTAAGCCGGTGCCGACGGACCGGACACTTCGCAGTCACATGAGCGCCACGTGGTTTCATACGCTCGCAGCCATGCAGGACAAGGCCACGTACCCAGTCGCGTTGTTTGCCGTTGGCCCGCGTTACCGCAACGAACAGCGGGAGGATGCCCATCATCTTCGTGTACACCACTCAGCATCCATCGTACTAATGGACCCTGAGATGTCGCTCGAGGCGGGGCGGGCCATCACAGCCGATGTGCTGAAGGACTACGGCTTCGGCGACGTCACATTCAAGGTTAAGGAGGCCACCTCAAAATACTACACTCCGGGACTTGAAGAAGAGGTGTTCGTGGAGTATCACGGCAAGTGGGTTGAGGTAGCCGACATAGGAATGTATTCGCCAGTCGCACTCGCCAATTTCGACATCCGACATCCAGCATTCAACGCAGGCATAGGCATCGAACGTCTTGCGATGATTCTGCATGGCGCGGACGACATTCGCCGCCTCGTGTTTCCACAGTTTTCGATCGTTGATTTCAGCGATGAGGTCATTGCCGAATCCCTCTCATACATAACCGCGCCCAGGACCGAGCGCGGCCTTAAGATAGCCGCTGCGATTGAAGGCAGTGCTCGCAAGCACAAAGATGCACCCGCGCCATGTGAGTTCATCGCTTTCAAGGATTCCCGGGTCGTGGTGAGGCTCGTCGAGCGAGAGGAAGGCAAGAAGCTTATCGGTCCGGCTGGCTTCAACGAAATATGCGTGGGTGACGGGACACTTTACAGCGACCTTCAGCCGTCTGGGACGTATACGGGTAAGAATTACATGCGCGGCATTGCGATGGCTGCTGCGGCAGTCGCTGAAGAAGCGGATGAACCAACTCAGTACCAGGTGAAGATGGTGCGCCATCTATCAGACTTGAATCTCGAGCTTCCTGATGCTGTTCGGCAGCATATCGAGCGACAGCAGAAGAGGATTGGAGTTGGTGGAGCAGTATTTGCGAACGTAGAAATTGAACCTGCAGGGTAGGGAATCATGGGACAACAGAGCGCACTCGAAAAATTGGCACACCTTGAACGGCCCCAGAAGGACATGATCAACATCATGCCGCTGCAGACGGGCAGTATCCTCACTGATTCCGCCCGCCATGCACTGATGGAGTTCGCCGACGGTTATTCGGTCTGCGACTTCTGCCAGGGCCGGCTCACTGAAATAGCCAACCCTCCCGTGAAGCAATTTGTGCACGATCTTCTTCCCGACTTCCTCGGATGCGATGTGGCTGCTCTCACATACGGTGCCCGCGATGGCATCTTCATGGTCTTTCACACTCTCGTCAAGCCCGGAGATACCATCGTTGTCGACCGCAGCCGTCACTACAGCACGGCTGTCGCTGCGGAAAGGGTCGGCGCTGCACTGGCCGCGGTGCCCCATTCCGGCCCTCCTGAGTACACGCTCGACGTTGAGGGCTATGCCGCAGCTATCAGAGAGCACAACCCCGCGGTGGCGCTTGTCACGTATCCTGATGGTAAGTACGGAAACGTGCCGGATGCAGCGAGGATCGGCGAGATCTGCCAGGCAGCGGGAGTGCCATTTATCGTCAACGGTGCATACGCAGTTGGTCGTATGCCGGTAAACATGAAGGACCTGAACGCCGATTTCATCGTTGGAAGCGGTCACAAGAGTATGGCATCGGCAGGACCGTCGGGTGTTTTGGGCATGAAGAGCCGGTGGCAAGAGCTAGTACTTCGCGCTTCCGAAGAGTCAGAGAAGAAAGAAGTCGAATGCCTCGGCTGCACGCTGCGGGGAGCCCCTCTCGTGACGCTCATGGCTTCTTTCCCGGAGGTGCAGGAGCGCGTACATCACTGGGACGAGCAGGTTGCAAAGGCACAATGGTTCTCGACGCGCATGGAGGAGCTCGGATTTCGACAGCTCGGAGAGAAACCCCACCGGCATGACCTTATGGTTTTTGTGACTGACAGGTTCTATGAGATTTCGCAGACCGTACGTGAGCGGGGTTTTTTCCTGTATAAGGAGCTGAAAGAGCGCGGCATCTGGGGAATCCAACCCGGTCAGACCCGGACAATGAAGATTTCCACGTACGCGGCCACACGTGAGCAGCTCGAGGTTGTGCTGGAGGCATTCAGCGACATTCTGGAGAAATACCGCTAGCTTTCGAGCTCGGCTGCTACGTTTGGTATCTCTATCCTGTTGACCAGGCAGTGCCTCGCAAGTACATTCGCCTTGACCTCGGCGAAGTGCTGCCGGAAGTCGGGCGACTGAAGATTGTGGAGGGTCATCAGAATCGCATCCTCCTGGTTATCGGAGTAGTATCGCGGCCGGCGTCCTACGACCTGAAATCCATATTTCGCGTACAGTGCCTGCGCCGAAAGGTTGTTCAGGCGCACCTCAAGCGTCACAAGGCTGCACTGCAGCCTGCAGGCCATCTCGATGACTGACACAAGTAATCCTTCGCCTATGCCTTGCCGTTTGTAGGGTTCTCTGACGGCGATGGCAATGATGTGGGCTTCGTCAAGCATCGTCCAGAATCCGGCAAATCCCACTATCAATTCGTCGTAGCAGACTTCGTCGGAGACAGGATAGCGCCTGATAAGTCTCTTGAGGAGCGATGACTTCCGGTGGCGCAGACGGTGCTCCGAGGGAATGCACCCGACTATATAGTGCGCCATCGGGTTGTGCAACTCCCTGGTGTAACTGGAGTAGGGGCGGAACAACGATTCCGCAGGGAACGCCTCATGGTCGATTGCGTAGACCTGAGGAGTATCAGCCTCGGTCATCGCACGGAACAGGCATGTCACGCCGTCCATGTCTTTCGATTGTAACATGCGTCGGTCTTGCACGAGTGAAGGTGCATTGCGATAATCCACGCTGTGGACACATCGTCATTACTTGAAGTCAGCATTCCTTCACAGCACGGTTTGCCTCTCACACTGCGCAACCCTGTCATGCCCGCATCCGGCACCTTCGGCTATGGAACCGAGTATGCCGGACTTGTCGACATCGGAGGACTCGGGGCCGTGGTGACAAAAGGCGTCACACTGGTACCGTGGGACGGGAACCCGCAGCCACGGATATGGGAAACGCCGTCCGGCATGCTCAACTCTATCGGGCTTGAGAACATCGGTGTCGACGCGGTCATCCGCGACAAAGCACCCGTGTGGGCTACATGGAGCACTCCCGTAATAGTCAACGTGGCGGGGCAGACAATGGACGAGTATGCTCGAGTTACCTCACTGCTGGACGGCGTCGAGGGAGTGGCCGGCCTTGAAGTCAACATCAGCTGCCCGAATATCTCTGCAGGGGGCATCGAATTCGGCCTGTCTCCCGTAAGCGCAGCTGCGTTGACGCGTACCGTGCGTGAAAAGACGTCGCTTCCACTGATTGTGAAGCTCAGTCCCAATGCAGGAGACGTCGTTCCGGTCGCAAGGGCTGTCGTCGATGCGGGCGCGGACGCGGTCTGCGTTGTCAACACGCTGCGCGGTACTGCTATCGATATCGAGCGGCGCTGCTTCCGGCTAGGCCGGCAATCGGGTGGACTGTCCGGCCCTGCGATAAAACCCGTTGCGCTTCACATGGTCTACGCGGCAGCTCACGCGATACACGCGCCGGTCGTCGGTTGCGGTGGTATAGCTACCGCGGAGGATGCGATCGAGTTCATCATGGCCGGCGCTACCGCTGTACAAGTCGGAACGGCGACGTTCACGGATGCGCGCGCGATGGACGGCGTGGTGTGGGGTCTTGAGCAATTCATGACCACGCAGGGTATCAGGTCTCTGGACGAGATTAGGGGTAGCGTGTAAGAGGCAGAAGGGCGCACAGTGCGCCCTTCTGCGCGGTGGGGTCGCACTATTTCGCCTTGCCGCCTCCTTCAAGATGGCTCATAAATGCTTTCACCAGGTCGATAGGTAGCGGGAACAAGATAGTGTTCGTCTTCTCGGCTGCGATGCTCACCATCGCCTGCAGATATCGGAGCTGAAGTGCAGCCGGTTGTGCCGACATCAATTCGGCGGCCTGCACCAGCTTCTCAGCTGCCTGGTATTCACCCTCCGCATGCACGACCTTGGCGCGACGGTCACGCTCAGCTTGCGCCTGAGCCGCGATTGACCGCTGCATGTTGTCGGGCAGTTGTACGTCCTTGATTTCGACTAGGCTTACTTTGATGCCCCACGGGTTTGTGCCTTCGTCCACAACCGACTGAATCTTCTCGTTCAGTACGTCACGATGCGACAGGACTTCGTCAAGTTCCGACTGGCCGACCACATTTCGAAGCGTTGTCTGCGACAACAGATACGTTGCCTTCACATAGTCGAGCACCTTGAGAATAGAATCGGCCGGTTCGACGACTCTGAAGTACACAACCGCGTCAACGGTTACTGTCACGTTGTCGAGCGTGATGCATTCCTGCTGAGGCACATCCATGGTAACTACGCGCAAGTCGACTTTCCTTGCCCGCTCTATGAAGGGAATGATGAGAACCAGTCCAGGTCCCCTTAGCCCGACGAAGCGTCCCAGTCGAAAAATGCCGGCCCGCTCGTACTCCTGGACAATCTTGATAGCCGCCGACAGGATCATCGCGATAACGAGCGCGACGAACAAGTAGAGTATCCACCCTAGATCAACCATCCGTGTCCTCCTTTCTCTTTACAATCAATTTGAGGCCCTCAACGCCGGTCACGACGACCGACGTGCCCGGCTCAAGGTTATCGCCATGTGCAACTCCCTGCCACAACTCGCCCTGAACATACACGGTTCCTTCAGGAGAGACGGCGGTACGAGCAGTGCCGGTACTACCAACAAGCGTCTGAAGGCCGGCTGCGGGAGACTGACGCTGGCTTCGGACGACAGCAATCAGTGAAATCACCATAAGCACACACGCGACGCCGATGAGAATCGCCAGGGGTCCGGTGAAGTCGGGTGTATTCACCAGCATCGTTTACAAGTCTCCCTCTCAGTCTTGCGCCCGCCGTCGGACATGTAGCAGCATGCGCTCAACGCCTTCAATCACCACCTCTTCGTCCGGCGCCACTTCTCCTTCATTCACCTCGGCCGTCCACAGTTCGCCTTCGGCAAGGACCGTACCGCGAGGCCGCAAGGGTGTGCGCGCAACAGCTGTCGTGCCCACCATGCCCTCGATGCCGGTCGCCTTCTGTCGGCGCTGTCCTTTGACGATAGCACCGACCACAAATATGGAGAATGCGGTGGCGCCTATAGCGACCGCAACTATCAGGCCGGGGTCCACACGTATGCCTGGGGTGCCGCTGAACAGAATAACGGAGCCGACCACAAGCGAAGCGACACCTCCCGCCGTCAGGACTCCAAATGTGGGTGTGAAATACTCAGCTACAAAGAGAACGATTGCAAGGATCATCAGCGCGATGCCACCGAAGTTCGCATCGAGTACGCCGAGCGCATAGAACGCCAATATCAGGCAGATCCCTCCAACGACTCCGGGCACAATCAATCCGGGGCTGGATATCTCGGTAATCAATCCGATAGTGGCCAGTGTGAAGAGTATGTACGCCACATTCGGATCGGTGATTGTATGGAGCACACGCTCGAACAAAGTCATGTCACGCATCTGCACGGCGGCATCCGCGGTTTCGAGGACCACTGAGCGACCGCTCGCGAGCTCGATGGACGTTCCGTCGATCTCCTCAAGCAGGGCCGACAGTGTGTCAGCACGAAGGTCTATGATGTTCGCCTCGAGCGCTTCAGTATCTGTGAAGGATTTGCTCTCGGTCACGGCAAGCTCGGCCTCATCCATGTTGCGACCGCGTTTCTCAGCTATCGTCCGCATCCACTTGGCAGAGAACTCGGTAATCTTCTTCAACTGGTCCTCGGGTATCTCCTCTCCGCCAGAAGCCACAGGGGTAGCTGCACCGATTGTGGTGCCGGGCGCCATCACAGCCACATGTGATGCCAGCGTGATGAATGTACCTGCCGAGGCCGCCCACGCGCCGCTTGGACTTACATACGTGACTACAGGTACGTCGGCATTGAGGATGGTGGTGACGATTTCTTCCGTAGCATTGAGCAGACCGCCGGGGGTGTTGAGTTGAATCACGAGAGCCGTTGCTCCGGAATCCTCCGCCAGCGTAACTCCGCGCTCGATGTACTGTGCGACCACCGGCACGATGGTGCCATCGACCTCAATCACAACGACCGAGTCATCCTGGGCCGCACTGCTCACTCCAACAAGCGACAGCAACGTGCATGTCGCGACCAACAACAGGAACCCGATCCTCAACCGGCGCATGTCACCCCCCTCTATTGTCGATTATAGAGTAATAGAACCACGTTCACAAAAGTCGCACGCGATGTCGATCCATGCACCAGTGTGCTCAATCTACGCATGCGAATTGAACGTACACTGTGCGTTCGTGTACAATTCCGACGTCCACGATGATGCCAGAACCGGTCCTCTCCCACCAGAAGTGCAAGGGTATGCGCGACCTCCTGCCAGACGACATGGCGCGCTTCCGCCGTGTAGAGCAGGCCTTTCGCGATGCATGCGCCCTATACAACTACCATGAGGTCAAGCCGCCTACGATAGAGTATCTTCAGCTATTCACTGCGCTCGGCACCCTTTCTCCCGGCATGGTGAGCAGGGTGTATTCCTTCCTCGACTGGGATGGTTGGAGCGGAGAACGAGTTGTCCTCAGGCCCGATAGCACGATACCTGTGGCGCGCCTCTATGTCGAAAACATGGCGCCATCGTTGCCCGCGCGCCTTTCATATGTGACAAACAGTTTCGTGTTTGAAGCGACCGGCGCGCGAAACCGCGAGCGCTGGCAATGCGGCGCAGAATTCATCGGTGGAGCACCGGTGGTCTCGGACGCGGAAACTCTTCTGCTTTCCCGCGGTATCGTTGACCGCCTGGGGCTGGCTGATGTCCGTCTGCAGATTTTTCACGCCGGCATGATCAAATCCATCATAGGCGAGCTCGACTTGGATCGGGAACACAAGGAGCGCCTTATCGAGGCTGTTCTGGATGGTGACTGGCGCGGGTTGACCGATGCTGTGCGTGCCGTCTCCAGCGTCCGGCGATATCTCTCGCCGCTCCTCGCCCTCAAGGGCACGTCAGCGGGGTATCTCGAGAACATTCGCGCTCTGGCTGCCGACGCGAGTACCGAATTCCTTGGCTCACTCGATGAATTCATTGAAGTGGCGCGCGCGCTCGACAACCTTGCGTGTCCCTACGAAGTCGACATAACAGCTGTTCGGAGCTTCGAATACTATACGGGCATCTGCTTTCAGTTCCTTTCTCCAGATGGAGACAAGATAGGGGGCGGGGGTCGGTATGACGACCTGATTCCATTGATGGGTGGACCGGACGTTCCTTCGTGTGGCTTCGCACTATACATCGACCAGATTGCTCAGATGCTCGCTGACGCTGACTCACAACAGCCGCGAATAGCGGTCGTCTCGACGGATAATGGTCAAGACACCGTGCGCCGCTGTCTCGCCATTGCACAGACTGTACGCGGCCGCGGCCGACCGGCTGTCATTTGTACTGGGACGGGACAAACAGAACAAGCCGATTGCCGCTGGATCGTCGAAGTGCGTGCGGATACGTCCGATTCCGTCGTCTTAACGGACCGTGAGACGAATGAAGCATCTACCTACTCAGTAGCCGAAGCCCTTGCCCGTTTGATTACGTAAACGTGATACCTCAGACAGACACGCACCCGGTCCGGCTTGCCTTACCTAAGGGCAGGTTCATGTCCTCAACCTCGTCTCTGCTCGATGAGGCCGGGTTCGCCTTCGACGATTACAACTCCAAGACACGGCAATACCGCCTGGCTTCAGCACGCTTCCCCTGCATCGTGTCCAAGATACTCCAGGAAAAGGACATATCTGTTCACGTCTCGGTCGGTAATTACGATCTTGGCATCTGTGGTGCCGACTGGGTCAGAGAGATCAAATCACGCTACACGTCGGCGGACCTTTTTGAAGTCGCACGCCTGCGTAATCGAGAGGGCGCCGTGTACCTCTGCTCCAGCATTTACTCCGAGCTTACGTCGGTCGATGCCGTCAGCGCTTCCATCCGCACGCTGCGCATTGCTTCCGAGTACCCGAACATCGCCAACATGCTCGCAGCACAGATGAGGCTAAGACGTTTCAGAGTCTTCCCGTTATGGGGCGCGGCGAGCGCGTATCCGCCGGAGAGTGCCGACCTTGTCGTCATGTGGGCAAAGAACGAACGGGAACTTCACTCACAAGGCTTGATGCCATTGCGCAAATTGTTCGACGTGGACGCCGTCGTAATCGCCAACTCAGCCGCGCTTTCGGGCCGTGGTATGGAAGATGTCCTCAGGTCCCTCAGCACAATCTTCAGAGAGGGCTCCTCCGATACGGTGCCCACGGATGAGCCTGCAAGCGGGACGGAACCGATGGACCAGGCTCTTGTTCGTTGGCAATCACGCGAAATCCGGATGGCGGTGCCTGATGGCCACCAGAAAACGCCGGCCACCGAGCTTCTTGAGCGAGCCGGACT
Organism: uncultured Dehalococcoidales bacterium; assembly: GCA_964552485.1. Lineage (GTDB taxonomy): Bacteria > Chloroflexota > Dehalococcoidia > GIF9 > AB-539-J10 > SKVJ01. Next base: position 21,528 of record CAZKHH010000005.1, read on the forward strand.
AGACATTCCAGGGTACGCGGGCAAGACTACGGAGAGACGTCTCTTCGGCCGGCAGGAATGGCTTTCCGTGAAGGTCATCAGACCACAGGATATGCCCTTGCAGGTGGCAAACGGCCATTTCGATATCGCTGTGACAGGACAAGACTGGCTTCTGGAGCATTTGAACTCGTTTCCTTCCAGCCCGGTTGAGGAGCTCCTCGACCTTGGATTCGGGAAGGTGAGGGTGGTGGCTGCGCTCAGTGAGGACATACCGGTCAGTTCGATCGAGGATCTGCGCGATTTCGTCGCACGCGGCAACATCCGCCCGCTTCGCGTGGCCTCCGAATACACGAATATCGCAGACAAGTACCTGCGAGATAATCATATCATCGCATATAAGGTCATCCCCACGTTTGGGGCAAGCGAGGCGTTCCTGCCCGATGATGCCGACCTTCTCGTCGATAACACCCAGACCGGTAAAACCCTTGTAGAGAACAGGCTCAAGATCATCGACGTAATACTACGGTCGAGCGCGTGTGTGATTGCGAACAAGAATAGTCTCAGTCAGCCTTCCAAACGCGAGAAGATCGAAAGCATCGTGTCGATGCTCCGTGGAGCGGTAGAGTGAGACGCGTTCAGGGAGTAGAGCAGGCCCGAGGGCTTCTCCGGCGTAGTGACCCTCTTGACTTGCTCCAGGGCACACCACAATTGCGTGAAGGCATCAGCAGCATTTTTGGCGAATCTCTGTCTCCTGCTGATGTAGTTGAACGCATTATCAAAGGCGTTCGTGCAGGCGGTGACCGCGCCGTAATCGACTACACCCGGACCATCTCCGGAATCACACTTGCAACGCTTGAAGTATCGCGGGATTTGATCGATGCGGCTCCGTCCCGGTTATCGCAGGACCTTCTGACGGCTCTCTCTACGGCGGCTGAGCGCATCACCCGCTATCATGAGGAGACCAAGGTTGCCACCGGTACGCACTTCATCGATAGCGAACTCGGTCAGAGATGTGTGCCACTGCAACGGGTTGGCCTTTATGTCCCCGGTGGCAGATATGCTTATCCCTCATCCGTGTTGATGTCTGCCATTCCGGCACGGGTCGCCGGCGTCCAGGACGTTATCGTGGCGACCCCACCCGGACCCGATGGGAACGTGACGCCCGCAACGCTCGCGGCATGCCACATTGCCGGCGTTGACCGCGTCTTCACAGCAGGTGGTGCACAGGCCATCGCAGCCCTCGCGTATGGCACGGAGTCCGTGCCGCGTGTCGACAAGATATGCGGTCCGGGAAACGTCTTCGTCACAATTGCCAAGCGCATGGTTTTTGGCTCCGTAGCTATCGACAGCCTTGCAGGCCCCAGCGAGGTACTGATCATTGCCGATCAAACGGCGTCCTCTGCCTATTGCGCTGCAGACCTCCTGGCACAGGCAGAGCACGACCCTGACGCACGAGTGGCGCTCGTGACTACTTCGTCCCAGGTTGCAGATGCAGTCGAAGCGGAGGTATCCCGTCAGCTCGTCACGCTCGAGCGCAAAGGTCAGATCGAACAGGCGCTCGAAAGTGCAATCATCGCAACGGTAGAGTCACTCGATCACGCCCTTCAGTTAGCTAACGAATTTGCCCCTGAGCACCTGGAACTGTTTCTCGCCGATCCGGAAAATGCGCTTGAACGGATACGCAATGCGGGCTGTATATGCCTTGGAGGAAAATCACCAGTCGTTATGGGTGATTATATCGATGGCCCGAGTCACGTCTTGCCCACGGGCGGCGCAGCTCGCTTCGCGTCCGTGCTGGGCGTACACGATTTCGTGAAGTACTCCAGTGTGGCACAGCTTCGTGATGATACAATGTCCGGTCTCGGACCTGCGGCGGCTACGATCGCCAGGGCTGAAGGGCTTGAGGCTCACGCACGTGCTATTGAGGTGCGACTTCGCAAGGCGGAGTGAGCGCGCATAATCTGGTGAGGTGGCAGGTGGATATTGCAGAGTTGAATGAACTGATTCGCCCGGGGCTCGCCGGGATGCGCGGCTACGACCCGGTCGAACCGATAGACGTCCTCGAGCGCGAAATCGGGCGCACGATTACGAAGCTCGACGGCAACGAGAACCCCTATCTATCCTCGCCGAAAGCACGCGAGGTCCTCGCATCTTTCCCGTACTTCCATATCTACCCCGACCCTCTGCAGCGAAATCTACGGGCAGCTCTTGCCAACTACACCGGCTTTCCAGCACAAAATATCGTCTGCGGCAATGGCAGCGATGAGCTCATCGACCTGGTCTTGAGATTGTTCCTCAATGAGGGCGACGAAGTGCTCAGCTTTCCTCCCACATTCGGCATGTATCCCTTTGTCGTGAGCGTCTGCGGCGGACGGCTGGTGAACGTTCCAAGGACGAGCTGTTTTGCAATCGACTTGAAGAGAGCCGCCGACCACGTCAGCTCCCGGATGAAAGTCGTGTTCGTTGCCTCGCCCAACAACCCTACGGGAGGGAGTGTCAGCCGCGACGAAGTCAAGGCACTTCTCGACCTCGGGCTGATTGTCGTCGTCGACGAGGCCTACTACGAGTTCAGCGGTGATTCTGTGCTGGATATGCTTCCCGGGAATCCGTCGCTCCTGGTCCTGCGAACCTTCAGCAAATGGGCCGGGCTCGCCGGTTTGCGTGTCGGATACTGCGTCTGCCACGAGGACCTCGTCTCACACTTTTTGAAGATCAAGCAACCGTACAACGTGAACGTTGCAGGTGAAGCAGCTGCTATCGCGTCCTTGCAGGATGCCGACTATCTGCTTGCCAATGTGCACAGGCTGAGAAGCGAGCGTGACCGGATGTTCGACAAGTTGGCGTCAATTCCCTGGTTGCACCCTCTTCCGTCTGAGGCGAATTTTGTCTTGTGCAGGATTGACGAGAAGGGTGCCGGCGCTGACACGAGTACGGCACGCAGAGTACGCGATGGCCTCCGCCGCCGCGGTATACTGGTCCGGTTCTACGAATCACCCGATCTTCGTGACTGCCTGCGCATCAGTGCGGGTAGACCGGAAGACACGGATGCGCTACTGGCGGCGCTCGAGGAGGTATGGCATGAAGCCTAGGGAAGCAGCAGTGTCCCGTGAAACCTCGGAGACTGCGGTCCGGGTCAAATTGACTATCGATGGCACGGGTCTTTGCGCCATGAGCACAGGGGTCAGGATGTTCGACCATCTTCTGACACAGGTTTCGCGCCACGGACTGTTTGACCTCTCGATCTCAGCCAGTGGTGACAACCAGCACCACATCATTGAAGATGTCGCAATCTGTATAGGCCGCGCGCTCAATGAAGCTCTTGGCGATAAGTCGGGCATAGTGCGGATGTCACACGCCATGGTGCCCATGGATGACGCGCTCTCGCTTGTCGCCGTCGACATCAGCGGCAGAGGTGGTGCACAGATTAAGGCGCCGTTTAGTTCTGCTGCCATCGGTGATCTGGAGAGCGACATGGTCCGCCACTTCTTGATCACCTTTGCTTCGGAAGCAAGGCTCAGTCTCCATGCGACCGTTGAATGCGGTGACAACGATCACCACAAAGCGGAGTCTCTCTTCAAGGCACTCGCACGCGCCCTTGACATGGCGTGCAGGCGCGACGAGCGACGTGGAAGCGAAGTGCCCAGCAGCAAGGGCATCCTGGAGCACTGAGGGCTTCCGCATATCGTATTGGAGGCCGGACTGTGCTGCTCTTGGAGGTCTCCGTTCATGTATCCTCTTGTGTTGTGCTAGTCTGTTACTGTAATAGGTGTTGAAATGAAGAAGATCGGTGTTCTTACAAGCGGGGGCGATGCCCCTGGGATGAATGCGGCTGTCCGCGCGGTTGTGCGCTGCGCTGCTGCCCACGGGATATCTACGATTGGAATCCGACGTGGTTATGCCGGCCTCCTGGCCGGTGAGTGTGTGGAGTTGGGACCGCGGTCCGTCGCCAATATCGTTCATCGCGGCGGAACGATTCTCGGGACCGCCCGCTGTGAAGAAATGAGGACTGAGCCTGGACTGCAGAAGGCGGCTGAGAGTATCGAATCGCTCGGCCTGGAAGGACTTGTGCTGGTCGGAGGCGACGGCACTTTCAGAGGTGCCCGTGAACTGTCCAACTATAGTAAGGTACCCTGCGTAGGATTGCCGGGCACCATCGATAACGATCTCTACGGAACCGATGCAACCATCGGCTTCGATACGGCCGTGAACACGGCCATGGAGGCGATCGACCGGATACGCGATACGGCTGAAGCCCATCAACGGCTCTTCTTCGTTGAGGTCATGGGCCGCACACGCGGTTTCATTGGCCTGAACGTGGGCGTAGCCGGTGGAGCGGAGGAGGTCCTCGTACCCGAGATTACGTCCGATCTCGCTGCATTGACCGGCAATATCAGGGCGCAGCTTGCGAGAGGCAAACGTGCCAGCATAGTAGTTGTGGCCGAAGGTGACGATGCCGGAAGAGCATTCGAAGTGGCCGATAAGGTTGGAAAGACGCTCGAGGACATCGATTATCGTGTCTGTGTTCTCGGGCATATACAGCGCGGTGGAGCACCAACAGCCGGTGATCGGATTCTCGCCAGCAAGGTCGGGGCCGGTGCAGTCACTGCCCTCATTGAAGAACGCACCGGCGTGATGGTAGGAGTTGTCAGCGGCAAGGTTACCGAAACGCCGTTCAAGGACACGTGGACTAAGGTCAAGGCCCTGGATACCGAACTAGTAGAACTGATGAGAACGCTCGCCGGCTAAAAGGAGGACGATGATGAAGGCGACTACCATAGGCAAATACCGCGGACTGCAACAGATCTCCAACGATAAGGGCCACATAACCATGTGCGCCCTTGACCATAGAGGGTCGCTTAAGAAAATGCTCGGGAAGGGCATGGGCAGCGATCCCTCATATCAGGACATGGTCTTTTTCAAACAGGACATCTGCGAAGCTCTCTCCCCACATGCCAGCGCAATGCTGCTCGATCCCGTATATGGTGCCGCTCAGTCAATCGCCGGAGACGTATACGCACCAAGCGCCGGTCTGCTCGTTTCGCTTGAGGAGACTGGCTATACCGGAGACGCCGGTTCCCGCGTGAGCAGGGAGCTTGAAGGATGGGGGGCGCAGAAAGTGCGGCGTATGGGTGCGTCGGGCGCGAAGCTGCTGCTGTATTATCGACCCGATGTCGAGGTGGCGGCACAGCAGCGTGACCTGGTCAAGAAACTTGCCGCTGACTGCGCCGAACAGGACCTTGCGTTCATCGTCGAACCTGTCGGTTATGCGGTGGGAGACGAAGGTACGAGCGGGCGCTATTCCTCGCTCAAACCTGACATTGTTATCCAGACTGCGAAAGAGATCACACCGCTTGGCATCGATGTGTTGAAGGCTGAGTTCCCGGTCAACATGACTGCCGAGTCCGACGTCAAGGAGATGTCCGATTACTGCAAGCGTCTTGATGAGGCAAGCGAGGTACCCTGGATAATCCTCAGTGCTGGTGTCGGTTTTGAAGACTTCGTACGCGAGGTTGAGATAGCCTGCAAAGCGGGAGCCTCGGGGTTCCTTGGCGGGCGTGCGCTATGGCAGGAGTCCACAGGGATGAAATCGCGTGAGGAGCGCAGGGAGTTCTTCCAGACGACAGTAGTGGACCGCCTGCGAATCCTTACCGCCGTGGCCGATGCCTACGGCGCGTCGTGGCAGACGCGCGTCGCCCCGCCCACGATAGCCGAGAACTGGTACACCTCGTATTGATTAGGGACTTCCGGGGAGTCAGCCGGTCAGCCAGTTGTAGATTGCAACGTACCGCTCTGTTGTTGCCGCTATGACTTCAGGAGGCACGGGAGGAACCGGCGGCTCCCCGTTCCACTCTGCATTCGATAGCCAGTCGCGCACCGGCTGTTTGTCATAGCTGGGCTGTGGTCGGCCGGGGGCGTAGGTGTCAACGGCCCAGAATCGACTCGAGTCAGGCGTTAAAGCCTCGTCGATGAATATCAGTTCTCCATCGAGCCAGCCGAACTCGAACTTGGTGTCAGCGATGATGATGCCCCGTTCCCGCGCATAGGCTGCTGCGTATGTGTAAACGGAACGGGTGGCCTTCTCCAGCACAGGCATAACGTCCTCAAGTCCCAACCCGACGACATCCGAGTCGGTGAGCGGACGGTCGTGTTCCGTTTCGCTCTTGCTAGTAGGAGTGAACATCGGCTCGGGCAGTTGCTGGCTCTCGAGCAGGCCGTCAGGCATGGGGATTCCCGACACCGTGCCGTGCTTCCGGTATTCGGCCCATGCGGACCCTGAGAGGTATCCGCGGATGACGCATTCGACCGGTATTCGCTCAGCCTTCCTGACGACCATACTGCGTCCCATCAGGTACGCCGGGAGTTGTTCACCCAGGTTCAGCCTCTTCTCGAGGTCCCGTACAGCTCCCTCGTCGTCGAGCGACGCAATCATGTGATTGGGCATTACACTCTCGGTCTTCCTGAACCAGAAGGCCGACATCTGGTTCAGGACGCGTCCCTTTTCCGGGACACCTGCGGGCAGTACGAAATCCAGCGCCGAGATCCGGTCCGTTGATACGAGCAGAAGCTCATCGCCCAGGTCATAGACATCGCGTACTTTGCCTCGTTGAAACAGTGGAAACGGAAGAATGGTTTCCGTAACGGCCTCCATGTAGCCCTCCTGACACAGCGTTTGACTGAATTCTAACTGACAGTGGTCGGGGCCCCGGCTTCATGTAGCCGCCAGGCCTGCCCGGGCGAATATACGGTCGACCTCCCGGAGGAAGTACCCGTAGTCGAATATCGCGTCGAGATCGGCCTTCGTCAGCAGGCCGGTCACCTCATGGTCGCTTTCCAATCTGCCTCTGAAGGTCTCGTTTCCTTCCCATGCCGCCATCGCGCCGCGTTGAATCACCTTATAGGCGTCCTGTCTCGTCATGCCTTTGTCGATAAGCGCGATGAGGGCCCGCTGCGAAAACACGAGGCCGCGGGTTATATCCAGGTTCTTCCGCATCATTGCGGTGTTCACGCGCATTTCGGCAGCGATAGGAATGAACAGCGACAGCATATAGTCGAGCAGGAGGCACGAATCCGGGAGAATGACACGCTCCACGGACGAATGGCTGATATCCCGTTCATGCCACAGTGAGATGTTCTCCAGCGCGGCCATCGCGTTAGCTCTCACGACGCGGGCAAGCCCGCAGATACGCTCACAAAGCTCGGGATTGCGTTTGTGCGGCATGGCTGACGAGCCGGTCTGTCCCTCTGCAAAGGGTTCCTCGAGTTCCTGAACCTCGGTCTTCTGGAGTGCACGGACTTCGGTTGCGAATTTCTCCAACGAGCCGGCGATGATGGCCAGTGTTGTAAGGAACGATGCGTGGCGGTCGCGCTGGATTATCTGGCTCGAGACTTCGGCCACATCAAGACCGAGTCGTTTGCAGGCTCCTTCTTCGACTTCGAGGGGAACAGTGGCATGGCTACCGACGGCACCGGATATCTTCCCGACCGAGATAGAGCGAGTGGCCTGTTCCAACCGCTCGCTGTTGCGCTTCATTTCCATGGTCCACAGCGCGAGTTTGAGGCCGAAGGTGGTCGGCTCCGCGTGTACTCCATGAGTACGCCCCATCATCACAGTGTGTTTGTGCTCAAATGCCCTGGCTGCAAGCACATCGGTCAATTCGTTCACAGATGCCTGCAACAGAGCTGCCGACTGCTTCATCTGAAGGCTCAGAGCCGTGTCCATGACATCGGATGACGTCAGCCCGAGATGGATGTGACGTGACTCAGGGCCCAGTGTCTCAGCCACCGCCTGTAGAAAAGCCGTGACATCGTGATGGGTGATTGTCAGTATTTCCGCGATACGTTCAATGTCGAAATGCGCCCCCCGTATCTTCTCCATGTCTTCACCGGGGATGCGGCCCAGCTCCGCCCATGTCTCACATACGGCGATTTCCACCTTCAACCACAGGTCGAATTTGGTCTCGTCGGACCAGATTCTCTTCATTCCGGGTCGCGAATATCGTTCAATCATTATTTCCTCAAGCGGATGCCATCTGTTCTCTATATTGCCGGTACGCGTCACGAAGCCGGTCGTCGGAGACACCGAGTACCTGGACGGCGAGCAGCGCGGCGTTCTTTGCCCCGCTCTTGCCAATACCGGTCGATGCGACCGGAACGCCGCCAGGCATCTGCACTATCGATAGAAGAGAATCTACGCCCTTCAAGTCGCTCGTCGGCAACGGCACGCCTATCACCGGTAGCATCGTCCATGCTGCGAGTACTCCCGGCAGGTGCGCCGCGTACCCCGCTCCGGCAATCAGCACCTTTATGCCGCGCTCTTCCGCGGAAACCGCATATTGGCGCACCTTCTCAGCCGTCCTGTGCGCCGAAAGAACTGAGACTTCGTGCGCCACCTCGAAATCGATTAGAACCTGCACCGCGGGCTGCACGAGTTCAGCATCGTTCTTGCTTCCAATCACTATTCCAACCACCGGATTCATCTAAACAACCTCCCTGAGTGCGATATCGGTCCTGTACATCATTCCCTCGAATGATATACGTGGCAGGTGAGCGTACACGTGTTCGCGTGCCTCTGCTATTGTCGAGCCTGTCGCCACCACTGCCATGACGCGTCCGCCATTCGTTACGACATCCCCGCCGCGCACAGTTGTTCCGGCATGGAATACAGACACGGCATCGTCCACGTTTTCGAGTCCACAAATCGGGATGCCCTTTCTGTAGGAGCTCGGATATCCGCCGGATGCGAGCACTACTCCTACTGAACACCCTGGACTGAACGTTACCGTCGCGGGATCAAGGCGCGCCTCAGCACAATCCAGGAGGACCTGCGCAAGATCGGTTTGCAGCAGCGGAAGCACTATCTGGGTCTCTGGATCACCGAAGCGCGCGTTAAACTCCAGGACCTTGATGTCATCATCCTTGACCATAAGACCCGCGTAGATGACGCCCCTGAAGTCGAGTCCTTCATTTCTGAGCGCGGCCAGCGTCGGGACAAGCACTTCGCGGGTCGCTTTCTCGGTCATTTCAGGACCAAAGAACCCGGGCGGACTATAGCAACCCATGCCTCCCGTATTTGGTCCTTGGTCGTTGTCATGAGCCCGCTTGTAATCGCACGCCGGAACCATTGGGACTACGGTCTTTCCGTCAGTGAATGCAAGGAGACTGACCTCGCGGCCTTCGAGGAACTCCTCGATGACTACACGATCGCCCGCTTCTCCGAATACTCGTTGCTGCATCATGCTGCGAAGCGCCGCGTGCGCTTCCTGGGCGCTGCCCGCAAGGACGCTGCCTTTGCCTGCAGCAAGTCCATCGGCCTTAATGACGATGGGTGGTGTGAGCGCCTCGACAAATTCGCGTGCGTCCGCAAGCGATGTGAATGTTCGAGAAGCTGCCGAGGCAATGCCATAGCGGTCCATAAGGTCGTGCGCGAATGACTTGCTCGATTCAAGCCGGGCCGCCGCTTTGGACGGACCGAATGCGGGGATTCCCGCGCACTGAAGAGCGTCAACAAGACCCAGCGCGAGTGGCACCTCCGGCCCTACGACCACAAGGTCACTCTTCGCGACTTTTGCAGCAGCAACAAGGCCGGGCACGTCGGAATCGCTTACAGCAAGGTTCTCACCTACGGAACGAGTACCTGCATTCCCCGGTGCAACACACAGCCGGTCCACGAGGCTGCTTTGTGAAAGCTTCCACGCGAGCGCGTGCTCGCGGCCACCACTCCCTACAACAAGGACTCTCATAGATATCGCCTCACCATGCGGACTTTTACCTCGATGAACAGTAGGTAAGATGTGTAATGGGAATCGCCGCTGTCAATCGCGCGCGTCTCCGGTGCCGGAGGGTCACTCCCATTCGATAGTCGCAGGCGGCTTGCTCGTAATGTCGTACACCACCCGGTTGACCAGCGGGACCTCGTTGATTATCCGGTCGGCGATGCGGTCGAGCAGGTCGTACGGCAGTCTCGCCCAGTCGGCGGTCATCGCATCCGTGCTATTGACCGCACGTACAGCAATAAGGTAGCCATACGTCCTCGAATCACCCATCACGCCAACGCTCCGCACGTCAGTGAGGACGGCGAAGCTCTGCCATAACTCGCCATAGAGCTTGGCCTTCTTGATTTCATTCATCACTATCCAGTCGGCCGAGCGCAGAATCTCGAGTCGTTCCCTGGTTACTTCGCCGATAACACGTATCGACAGGCCGGGTCCCGGGAAAGGCTGGCGCCAGATCATCTCCTCGGGTAGTCCCAGTTCAAGTCCGACCTGGCGGACTTCGTCCTTGAATAGATAACGGAGAGGTTCCACAAGGTTGAGGCGCATCCTCTCCGGGAGTCCACCAACGTTGTGATGGCTCTTGATGCGAGCCGACGCCTTGTTCTCTGGCGAGCTACTGCTCTCGATAACGTCAGGATAGACGGTACCCTGCGCAAGGAAATCTACGGCCCCCATATTAGCTGCTTCTTCTTCGAAGAGGTGGATGAACTCCTCGCCGACGATGCGTCTCTTCTCTTCGGGGTCGGAGACTCCCTTCAAACGTCCAAGAAACCGGTCGGTTGCATCAACGTAAACAACTTTCACCTTCAAATTGTTGGCGAATGTGTTCAGCACACGTTCGGGTTCTTCACGCCGGAGCAGACCGTTGTTGATGAAAAAGCAGGTCAGATTGTCGCCGATAGCGCGGTGAATCAGCGTCGCTGTCACAGCCGAGTCGACTCCGCCCGACAGCGCACACACCACGACACCGTCGCCGACCTGTTCCCGGATGCGTTCTATGCTCTCGGTGATGAACTTGGCAGGCGTCCACGAACCACTGCACTCACATACCTTGAAGAGGAAATTCTCGATAATCTGTCGTCCGTAGGGTGTGTGGGTTACTTCCGGATGGAATTGCAGGCCGAACACGTCATCGCTGTTGCCGATGACAGCGTATGTGGAATTCTCTGTATAGGCCAGTGCCTTGAATCCTGGGGGCAGTTCCGTCACTTCATCGCCATGACTCATCCACACAGGCATGGACGTTGGCAAATCGGCGAAAAGGGGAGAATCGTCCGCTTCCAGGTGCAGCACGGAATGTCCATATTCGCGCTTTGTTCCGGCAGCTACCGCACCCCCCAACTGATGGGCGATGGTCTGCATTCCATAACAGATGCCAAGTACGGGCAGATGCCGCTCGAACACATAAGTCGGAGCGAGCGGCGCGTCAGGCGCATACACGCTTGCGGGCCCTCCCGAGAGGATGAAACCCTTAGGATTAAGGGGCTCAATCTTGTCCCACGACGTATCGTGAGGCAGAACCTCGCAGTACACGTGGGACTCACGTATTCTGCGGGCTATAAGCATGCTGTACTGGGAACCGAAGTCGAGAATGACGATGGTCTCGCGACCGCTGAGAGGAGCTGTCTCCTTCCGTTCGGACTGCTCACCTTTGAGTGCCTGCGCGATACCGAGGTACGTAGATACCTCGATGTCATCACTTGTCACAACGCGGAGAGTCTTGGTGTCTTCGTCCATGGCGGTTGGAGAGGCGCAAGGTAGAGTACCATCGCGTTGTTTTCAGCGTCAAGGCAATCGTGCTGGACTGGAACCAAAAATGGGTCTACCGTTCCAGCACTGGACGGGTGTAGAATTCTGCCCGTCTTGGTGACTGCCAGCTCCGGTCAGGCATCACATTCCGCGGCATGCGTGTATGGCGCGCCAGTCGGCCGTGCGCGTCCCGCACTACACGCAGCCGTATCCGTGGAGCTGCCGATAAAGGCTCTCCATGTTCATCTTGCCATCGAGCTTCATGAGCGAGGGACGATGAAGAACCTGAAACGAGAAATATGCGAGACTGCTTTGGCGATGGCTGGCACGATTGCCTCGGCGCATGGCAGGGGCGAGACAGGCTTCGGAAGTGTATCTTCCTGCATTGCTCACAAGTCCGTTGAATTGATGTGTGGACGCGATCGCCTTTTCCTCCCCGATGAAATACTCAGTCCCGGGATTGCCATACCCTGACGAGAGCGACATAGACAGGAGATGTGTGATGATTGAAGGATATACGCGGGGGACCGGCTACGCCGGTGCGAGGAATTACGTCGCAGTCGTTCCTACCGTGGGATGTGTTAATGAAATCGCCCGCCGTATTGCAGAATCTGTAGAGAACGCACGGCCTATGCTGCATCACCAGGGATGCTGCCAGCTGCCCCCTGATGTCAGGACAGTAACCGATGTGCTGACCGGCGTGTGCCGCAATCCTAACGTCGCCGCAGTCGTGCTCGTGAGCCTCGGGTGCGAATCAGTCGATGCAGAGGACATAGTCCAGGCGGTTGCTCCTGACAAGCCGTGGAGCTGGTGCGCGTCCAGGCGATGGGCGGCATCACGGCGGCCACTGACAAGGGAATTGAGGCGGCCACGATGCTGGCCGGCAATCTGCCCGGCGAACGAGTACAACTCCCCCTGAGCGAACTCATTGTTGGAATCAAATGCGGGGCGTCAGATACGACCTCAGGACTTGCCTCCAATACGGCGGTCGGAGCCGCCGCGGATATGCTATTGGATGCAGGCGCCACTGTCGTCTTCGGCGAGACAACAGAGATAATCGGAGCCGAGCACATCTTGGCGCGACGGGCCTCGACCCGGGACGTCAAAGACCGTCTGCTCGACCGGGTGAGAGCTATGGAGGCTCGTGCGGAGGCGCTGGGAGTCGACATGCGCGGCGGCCAGCCCACGCAAGGTAATATCCGAGGAGGGCTGACCACTATCGAAGAAAAGTCGTTGGGAGCCATCGTTAAGTCAGGCACACGCCCCATCGATGATGTGATCAGCTACGGAGAGCGCCCACCCGGCCGCGGCCTGTATTTCATGGACTCGCCCGGTCGAGAGATGGAATTTCTGACCGGGCTTGCATCCGCGGGCTGCCAGGTGATGCTGTTTTCCACCGGCATCGGCGCGCCGCAGGGATTCCCTCTCGCACCCGTCATCAAGATTTCGGGCAATTCACACACGGTGCAGATGCTCGGGGAATATATCGATCTCGACGTGAGTGGCATCGTTGCGGGAACGGAGACCGTGCGCCACGCTGGTGAGCGCGTGATGGAGAGAACTCTCGCAGTGTTCTCCGGAGAGGCTGTAAAGGCTGAACTGCTGGCATACGACCGGGCAGGAGTCAACTCAAATATTTATACTATAGGTCCCACCATCTGACATAGCTTATTCTGGAGGCTGCCTTAATGATTGATGTCCAATCCCTGAAAGCCATAGTTGGTGACGACTGGATAATCACCGACCGGCAACTGATGGAAACCTACCTTATTGACGAGACCTACACAGGGCTCGTGATGACTCCTGCCGATAACGTCGTTGTCGTGAAACCCGCTACCACCGACGAGGTATCCCGGATAATGAAACTCGCCAATGACGCGGGTTTTCCTGTGTACCCGCGCGGCGGCGGCACGGGTGTGTGCGCGGGCTCGATTCCAACCCGCGATGGCATCGTACTGTCGCTTGAACGTCTCGACCGCATAGAGGAAGTGGATGAGGACAACCTCATGGTTGTCGCCGGGGCCGGTGCAACACTCTCCCAACTGCTTGAAGCAGTCGAATCAAAAGATCTTCTCTTTCCACCGCATCCGGGCGATGAAGGTGCCCAGCTCGGCGGACTTGTCGTGTGCAACGCCGGAGGTACGCGGGCTGTCAAGTACGGGATAGTCCGCAACTACGTCAAAGGACTGGAGGTAGTTCTCCCGACCGGTGAAGTCGTAACGATGGGAGGCAAACTCCTCAAGAACAATACCGGTCTCGACCTCATGCACCTTCTTATCGGCAGTGAGGGGATACTCGGCATCGTCACGAAAGTGGTCCTCCGTCTGTATCCCAAGTTTGCGGGCCCGGCAACGCTCGTGGTCTCATTCGACGACAGGCACGCTGCAATTCGTGCAGTTCCGAGAATACTTCAGGCCGGCGTCATCCCTATGGCGATAGAGTACGTCGACCGCACGCTGATGGAAGACACCGCTAAGTATCTCGGGACAAACTGGCCTGCCTCCAAAGGGGCCGGACATCTTATCGTCATCCTTAGTGGTACAACGGAGGATGACCTGTACGAGCAAGCGGAGTCCGTATCTTCGATCTGCGAAGAACTCGGCGCGGTTGATACCCTTATCGCGGAGAGCCGCGATGAACAGGCGCATATTCTCCACGTCCGCAGCGAAGTGAGCATGGTCTATAAGCCCGAGACCGCAGAGATTCTCGACGTGACGGTCCCACCCGCGGCTGTGGAGGAAATGATGAACGAGGTCGACCGCCTTGCCGCCGAGTACGAAACCAGGATTCCGATGGTCGCGCACGCCGGCGACGGCAATTTCCACCCTTACCTCATGTTTGACCTGAAGAATCGCGGGCTTCACAAGGAAGTGAAGCGGAAGATCTACGCCCGGGCAGTGGAACTCGGTGGTGTCATCAGCGGAGAGCATGGCATCGGCAAAACACGCCTCGGTGAGATCGAGATGTGTGTCGATGCAAAATCACTTGAGCTGATGCGTGGTCTGAAGCAGCTATTCGACCCGAACAACGTATTGAGTCCCGACTCAGCTATCAAATAGCATAAAGCCCGGCCCGACCGGAGAATGCCGTAGCCATACAAGGAGGCTAAGAACAATGATCGATGTTGAAGGTTTGAAGAAGATTGCAGGTGCTGACTGGGTTATCACCGACCGTAATCAGATGGAGGCGTATCTCTACGACGAGACTACCCCGTATCAGAGACTCGAACCGGCTAAAGACGTCGTCGTGGTCAAGCCAGGCACCGCGCAGGAAATCAGCGAGATCATGAAGCTGGCGAACCGGGATAAGACACCTGTCTATCCGCGTGGGGCCGGAACCGGTCTGTGTTGCGGTGCTATGCCCACCGAGGACGGAATCGTTATCTCCATGGAGCGGTTCGACAAGGTTGAAGAGGTGGATAAGGATAACCTCATGGTTGTGGCCGAGGCAGGAGTGACGCTTGCGGATCTGCTGGCGGCCGTCGACGGGGCTGACCTGCTGTTCCCGCCACACCCCGGGGACGAAGGCGCCCAGGTTGGCGGAATGATTGCCTGCAACGCGGGAGGTTCCCGTGCGGTGAAGTACGGTGTCGTTCGCCAGTACGTCAAAGGCCTGGAGGTCGTGCTCCCCACCGGCGAGATTACGACCATGGGTGGCAAGCTGCTCAAGAACAATACAGGACTTGACCTCATGCAGCTCATCATCGATAGTGAGGGCATCCTCGGCATCATCACCAAGGCGACGATGCGCCTGTATCCCAAGTTCGCAGGAACCGCGACACTGGTTGTATCCTTCGATGACCGCCACGCCGCAATCAGTACGGTTCCCAAGATATTGCAAAGCGGCGTTATACCCATGGCCATCGAATACGTCGACCACGAGGTGATTACGTACTCGGCCCAGAACCTTGGTTTGACGTGGCCAGCAGAGAACGGCTCCGCTCACTTGATCCTCATTCTCACCGGCACTAACGAGGACGACGTTTACTTCCAGGCTGAGACGATGTCTGAAGTCTGCCAGGAGAACGGCGCGATCGACGTTCTCATCGCTGAGCGACGCGATGAACAGGCGGACATACTGAAGATACGAAGCGAAGTGTACTCAGCGATGAAACCACGTATCGCAGGCGATTCCGATATCACGGTGCCTCCGGCGAACCTCGGGACGATGTTGGATAAGCTCGACGAGATTGCGAAGAAGTACAACACGACTATCTGGACTATAGCTCACGCCGGCGATGGCAATTTCCATCCATACATGCTCAAAGAGCTTATCGACGCCGGAACTGCCGAAGACGTCAAGAAGGAGATCTACGAGGCGGCAATCGCCCTCGGCGGTGTTATTACCGGCGAGCACGGCGTCGGCAAGATACGCCTCAAATACCTGGACCTCATGATGGATCCGAAACAGGAGGAGCTGATGCGCCAGATCAAGAAGGCGTTCGATCCCAATAACATACTTAATCCCGGTTCCGCGATACGCTGAGGTAGCCATGTTTGCCGAATTTGAGCTCCCCTACGGAACAGGAACGCTGAAGGCGCGTGTTCCTGAACGCAACATATCGTTCGTCCTGCAGCCCCGGCACGAAAAGGGGTTGCAGGACGAAGCGGCCGCCGTCACGGCTGCCCTGCGCGAGCCGATCGGCCAGAGGCCCCTTGTTGAACGCCTCCGGCCCAAGGACAGGGTGGTTGTCATTGCGACGGATAACACGCGCGCCTGCCCGGACGACAGGCTTCTGCCCCCTATCCTTGCTGAACTCGAACGGGTTGTCAGTCGCGACCGGATAACCGTCCTGGTTGCGCTCGGGCTCCATACGCCACTCAACGAAGATGGTCTGCGCACTCTCCTTGGGTCACACGTCGTGGATAACTACCGCGTCTTCAATCATGACCCCGCGTCCGTCGTCAACATCGGGACGACCAGCCGTGGCACTCCGGTCGAAATCAATCCACGCGTTATCGATGCCGACTTCTGCATATCAACCGGATTCATCGAACCCCACTTCTTTGCTGGTTTCTCCGGTGGCCGCAAGAGCATCGCACCCGGCGTTTTCGGCCTCAACTCTGCCTACATCAATCATGGATACCGCATGATCAGTCATCCTAATGCGCGGGCCGGGGTGCTTGCCGGCAACCCGATACATGAAGACATGGTCGAGCAGGCTCGAATGGCAGGGCTCGGATTCATCGTCAACGTCCTGCTGAACGAGCAGAAGGAAATCACCCACGTATTTGCCGGCGATCCTGTAGCTGCG
>CAZKHH010000006.1:0-37209 GCA_964552485.1 uncultured Dehalococcoidales bacterium
TTCACGGTATGAACCGGCTCCCCAGTCAGCTTCATCGCGGAGCGCATACAGAGGGGCAAATACTCCCCATTCCGCTCGTGCACTTTCGCCCGCGTAGCAACGCGACGGGGCAGATATCACGAGTGACTCGCCTTGCATCGAGCCTGCTTCCCACCGCAGTGTGTGATAGCCGGAGGGCAGGGTGCCACTGTACTGGTGTTCGGAGACGGTGAATCTGTGCCCGTCTACTTCAACCTCGCGTTGTGAACACCTCGTGAGTGTCTGCGTATCTCTGCCGGTGCTGGCGCGCTCGAGTCCGATAACAAGTGAAGGAACTCTGGACTGCGCGGAGGTACGGACTTCGATGGTGGGCAGGTGTCCGTCCCAGGCAACGAACACCGGATCCAATGGGGTTTGCATACGCGACAGGGCTGCCCTGCGCAAGGCGTTTCCCATATCATCGGGGGTGTCGGCCCTTACGCCCAGGCTGTGCAGCAGGTGACGTAACGTCTCCTCAGGCGCCTGGATGCGTTCAGCCCTGACGTCGAAGTACGAAGTCTGGATTCCATGCAGGCGCGCAAGAGTGCGTAGCCCCGGGGTGAATGCACGACTCATTCCGAAGACTCGAGGACCTGCAGGATGCCCTGTAGAGGAACGGATATCCAATCGGGTCGGTTATTGAGCTCGTAACTCACCTCGTAAAGAGCTTTCTGCAGGATGTAGTTATCCAGGATTATTCGCGTATCCTCCGATCTCGACGGCAGCACAGGTGTGTCCGACATGATCTCCATGTACGCACGAAGGAACTCGCCCGCGACCCACATATACCACGACTGTGCCCATTCGTTGAGACGCGAGACGTCTTCGGTACGGACAACCGTGCTTGCGTGTCCGTGCAAAGCGACGTGGGTTGCATAGTCGAACGACCGGATCATCCCAGCAACATCCCTCAGAGGCGAGCGCTTTATACGTCGTTCGCCGAGGCTGCGGGCAGGCTCGCCTTCGAAATCTACAATCACGAAGTCGCGGCCTGTGTGAAGGATCTGCCCGAGGTGATAGTCACCGTGGCAACGGGTTCGCATAGCGGAGATCCGCCTTCTCGTAATGGACTGGAACCGGGCCATTATCTTGTCCGTATTGCCGAGCACTGCCTCGGCATGCTTTCGGCCAGCGGGTGTCAACGAATCCAATGCAGACCTGAGTTGACTCAGCACCTGTACCGCGTACGCTCGCTGTCCGTGATACAGTGAACGCTGATAGATGGCACTGAACGGTTCTGGCGCAAAGTCTTCTTCGTCCATTGCGGAGGCCAGAGCAAGGTGAAGTTCAGCCGTCCTTCGTCCGATTACGTGCGCTGACTCCAGATAAGTGCCTATTGTCTCGTCTGCCAGCTCTGAGACTTCCTCTCCTGTGATGTCCAACAGGGCACGGCTTACTGGCATAGGTGGAGACTGGTCCTTTATTGCGAGTACGTGGTCAAAATAGCGGCCCAATTCATCCAGTGTGTACGTCCAGGCGTCTCCTTCATTTCTCACGTACGTATGTAATACAGACAGGGTTATGGGCTCTGCTCGGGGTCGGGAACGGTACTCAATCGCACCCGCCACGGCCGGGCTGTTCGTCGATCCGGCGTGCTTTTCGGTAAGGAACCTGCCGATTTCCAACTCGGGTGAAGTGCCCTCTTCCAGTTTGCGGTAGAGTTTCAGGATCAATCTATCGCCATAGACTATGGAGCTGTTTGACTGCTCTCCATGCAACAGTATGGAATCCAGCGGCTCGTGTGTGTCACCTCTCGCGCGTGTGTACACCCCCCGCGTTCTGTGTGAGGCTGCTGCGCCGTGGTCGCCGCGAAATTGTCGTCGGCGCCCGATCGCTTCCAGCAGCGCGGTGCGGAACTCGGAAAGTGCAAGGGCGTCGATCGCAATCATCGCGGTTCCCGTGGCACCGCGTTGCTCCAGGGTTGCAATGAGTTGCTTCGGATTCTCGCTGCTCAGTTGGGCAGCACGCTCGCCGGCAGCAAATGCAAGCGGAATCAGATATGACTCTGGTTCGCCTTCGGTGTACTCTACTCGAAGAATGACCAGATAGGCATCTACATCGGCGGCGGAGAATGGCACTATGTCGCGGATGGTGACGCTCCTTGTGCGTCGGCCTTTTCCTCCGAACCAGCGGGAACGGCGCATGTACCTTGCCAGGGCTGTCTCGAGACGAGCGCGATATGTTCGTGTGAGCAGGTCCTCCGGGCGCCTACGGATGGCAAGAGATGAGATTGCTGTCTCTGAAGGGCGCGCCAGGTCCTGCGGGGCTGTGCGGCTCTCCATCGAAAACCAGTAGAAACCGTGTGGGCCCAGTGTAATGGGGTATGGACCCTCGCCGACCGGAGGAAACTCGGTCCTGCCGAACAACTCGACCGGCGCCATCCCACTCATCCCCGCCAGACTGAGGTACGTGTGTTGCGCGTGCCGTGACAGGTTTGCAATAACCAGGACTGTCTCATTCTCGTAGCGGCGGATGTAAGCCAGCACCTTGCGGTTCTCCGGATACAGGAACTCGATTGTGCCCCGCCCGAATGCCTTGTACCTTCGCCTCAGTGCGATGAGGCGCTTCATCCACCACAAGAACGAATCAGGGTTATTCTGTTGTGCCTCGACGTTGATGGTCTGGTAATGGTACTCGGGATCGATGTTCACAGGGAGGTAGAGCTGCTGTGGATTCGCCGCCGAGAAGCCGGCATTCCGGTCTGCACTCCACTGCATCGGGGTGCGTACGCCATTCCGGTCGCCCAGATAGAAGTTGTCACCCATGCCTATCTCATCCCCGTAGTACACGAAGGGCGTACCAGGCAGGGAGAAGACAAGACCGTTCATCAGTTCCATCTTCTTGCGGTCATTGTTGAGCAGTGGCGCAAGCCGCCTGCGGATGCCGAGGTTGATGCGTGCGTGCCGATCGTGGGCATACACCCTGTACATGAAGTCGCGCTCCTCATCTGTCACCATCTCAAGAGTCAGTTCGTCATGGTTCCTGAGGAAAAGCGCCCATTGGCATGAATCGGGTATGCGAGGCGTCTGTTCAAGGATATCTACTATCGGGAACCGGTCTTCCATGCGAATAGCCATAAACATGCGAGGCATGAGGGGAAAGTGATATGCCATGTGACACTCATCACCATCAGCCAGGTACGCAGTGGCATCCTCGGGCCACTGGTTTGCCTCGGCAAGGAGCAGGCGATTCCGGTAGTGGTCGTCCACGCGCTTGCGCAGGTCTTTGAGGAACGCGTGGGTCTCAGGGAGGTTCTCGCAGTTTGTACCGTCCCTCTCATAAAGATACGGGACCGCATCCAGTCGCAAGCCCGAGACTCCTATGTTGAGCCAGAAACTCATCACGCGGAACATGGCGTTGCGTACGAGGGGGCTATCATAGTTGAGGTCGGGCTGGTGCGAATAGAACCTATGCCAGTAGTACCTGTGGGCAACGGGATCGTACGTCCAGTTCGAGAGTTCGAAGTCCTTGAATATCACCCTGGCATCCCGGTACTTTTCCCTCGTGTCACTCCACACATAGAAGTCGCGATACCGGGTGTCCGGCCCTGCGCGTCGTGCGCGCTGAAACCAGGGATGCTGATCCGAAGTGTGGTTCAGAACCAACTCTGTGATTATGCGCAGACCCCGTTCGTTCGCGGCACGAACGAACGTGCGGAAATCGTTCAGCGTGCCGTACGAGGGGTGGATGCTCGTGTAGTCGGCGATATCGTATCCGTCGTCGCGTAGCGGCGATGGATAGAAAGGGAGAAGCCAGATGGCAGTGACTCCGAGATCCCGGAGGTAGTCCAGCTTCTGAGTCAGTCCAGCGAAGTCACCTATTCCATCGGCATTCGTGTCGTAGAACGCGCGTACGTGCACTTCGTATACGACTGCATCCTTGTACCATAGTGCATCGTCGTCCTGCCAGTAGTATCCGCGGCGTGCCGCCGTCATTGCGTCTCTCCTCGACCGCGTTTGGCCTGATCGTGCGGCAGTTCAACACGGAGAATATGAGCCGGCATAGCCGGGTCCAGCGAAACGAAATTGCGCGAACCTGACCACACATACACTTCGTCTCGCAACAGGTCGCGAACGTGAAATGAACCGTCTCGTCCGCTGACCGGAAGATCAAGATCGACCGTCAGCCATCCAGACTGTCGCCAGTTCGGATCAATGTTTACGACCACGATTATGACATTGCTGTTTTCATTCGTGCGCTTGCTGTACGCAATCAGCATGTCATTGTCGATGTGCTCGACCTGTATGTTGTTGGTCCGTTGTAGCGCGGGATTCTCTCTGCGTATGCGGTTAACCGCAGCGATCAACCCAGAGATACTGTCGGCCGAGGTAACATCCCAGTGTTTCACCTCGTATTTCTCTGAATCGAGGTACTCTTCGCTGTCTGCTTCCCGGGGCGTGTTGATGCAGAGCTCGAAGGCGGGGCCGTAGACGCCGTAGTTCGAACTGAGGGTTGCAGCAAGCACGAGCCGGGACATGAACGCCGGCCGGCCTCCCTTCTGTAGATAGTCCATCAATATGTCGGGTGTGTTTGGCCAGAAGTTGGGCCTGAAGAACTCGGCGGCCGAGGTGGTTGCAAGCTCCGTCATGTACTGCGTGAGTTCCCACTTTGTTCTGCGCCATGTGAAGTATGTGTACGACTGGGTGAATCCAAGCTTTGCGAGTCTGTGCATCACCTTCGGACGCGTGAATGCCTCGGACAGGAATACAAGATCGGGATGCTCTTCCTTGAGAGTTGTAAGGCACCATTCCCAGAATGCGAATGGCTTGGTGTGCGGGTTATCCACCCTGAAGACGCGCACGCCCTGTTCGATCCAGAACTCGAAAATGCTTCGCAATTCCTGCCACATTGCGAACCTGTCAGGGTTCTCGAACTCGAGCGGATAGATATCCTGGTATTTCTTGGGCGGATTCTCGGCATATTGGATAGTCCCGTCGGGCCGCCACCGGAACCAGTCGGGATGTTCTTTCACGTAAGGGTGGTCCGGAGAGCATTGAAATGCGATGTCAAGCGCGACTTCCATGCCTTTGTCGCGGGTCTTCTGCACGAAGAAACGGAAGTCGTCCAATGTGCCAAGTTGCGGGTTTACCGATTTGTGACCGCCTTCTTCGGAGCCGATTGCCCACGGTGTGCCAGGGTCGCTCTCATGCGCAATGAGTGCGTTGTTCCGGCCCTTGCGGGCAGTTACGCCGACGGGGTGTATCGGGGGTAGATAGACGATGTCGAAACCCATGCCCGCAATGTACTCAAGGCGCTCATCACAGTCCTTGAACGTGCCGTGGCGTCCCGGGTCGGGAGAACAGGACCTCGGGAACATCTCATACCATGCGCTGAACCGCGCCCGCTCGCGGTCGACCGCTACGATGTGCTCGGGGAAACAGGTCGTTGCACGGCTTCTGTCGGCAAACCTGCACGCAAGGGAGGCCACTTCGGGGCTCAGTGCGAGGTTCTTGACTACAGTTGCCCGATGGTTATTCCGGAGAATACGGGCCCACTCGAGAAGTGTGTCGCGGTCGGGCTCCGGCGCCCTGCTCGCGGCGTCCTCAAGCAGCCCTGCTCCGCTGAGCAACTCGACAGACACCTCCTGGCCGGCCTCAACTCGCTTGGCCATGCGTGCCTGCCATGAGGCGAACTCATCCACCCACGCGCATATGGTGTACAAGTGGGTTCCCATCGAGTCTACGGAGAATTGGCCGCGCCAGTGGTCGTTTACGAGGAGTTGCATGGGCGATTCGCGCCAGTCGGATTCACCGGCCGCGCGGTGAAGAATGACCGCGGCAAGATGGTCGTGCCCGTCGGCAAATATGTCTGCCTCGACAGTAACCGTGTCGCCGACGACTCGTTTGATCGGAAAACGGCCACAGTCGATTGACGGCCAGAGGGATTCGATAACCACCCTGCCCGATTCGACGAACTGTTCCTGTTTCATATCCATCTCAGTATACAGATTATACGGGCGTATGCGTTGAGTGATGACGTGAGTGAGGATGCCCGTCGTTGTTATCGACCGACTGTCTCAATTAGAGATACGGTTCGCGTTCCAGTACAGGCGAATACATTCTGTCCACGTATTCCCTTACCATTCTCCGTGAAGAAAAGAGGGGAGTGACCGTTCGCATCGCTTCCTTCACATAGGCGAGCCAGGAGAGGGGAACACCGTTTATGTCACGATCGTAGAACCGTGGCACGACCTCGTTCTCGAGCAACTGGTACAGCGACGCGGAATCACGGGCGTCTTCCTGGGCGGGATTGTCAGGCACGACCTGGTCGCCTATCACCCATCCATTGAAACCGTTGTACGCCTCCGGCCACCATCCGTCCGGGACGCTCAGGTGAAGGGCACCATTCATGGATGCTTTCATGCCGCTTGTTCCAGAGGCCTCGCGTGGACGGCGCGGTGTGTTCAACCACACGTCGACCCCCCGGGTAAGCAGACGGGCCAGGTGCATGTCATAGTCTTCCACGAAGGCGATCCGCCCGTGGAACTCATGATCGAGCGCGGTCTGGAATGTCTTCTGCAGAAGGCGCTTGGATGCGTCATCTGCCGGGTGTGATTTCCCTGCGAACACGAACTGTACCGGCCGCCATTCGTTACGAAGAATCCGTTTGAGTCTCTCAACATCATAGAACAGAAGGGCCGGACGCTTGTACTCTGTGAAGCGTCGCACAAATCCGATTGTCAGCGCATCGCGTTCAAACAGGCCTCCCATTGCGATTGCCTGCTCCCCTGCGCATCTGCCACTCGCCCAGCACTCCTGGGCACGAAGTGTCATCGCCGTAATCAGGCGGTGCTTGAGCCTGCGCCGCACTCGCCATAACTCTTCGTCTGGTATGCGGTCAACGCGTTCCCATATGAGTGGGTCATCGTGCCTTGCGAGCCAGTTGGGGGCGAGATACTGGTCAAAGAGTTCGGCGATCTCTGCTGCGAGCCATGTGGGGACGTGGACGCCGTTGGTTACGTGGATGATGGGGACTTCTTCGACTGGCTTCTCGGGCCAGAGCACCTGCCACATCGTCCGCGAGACCTCGCCATGGATAGCACTTACCGCGTTGCGTGTCTCTGATGTTCGCATGGCCAGCACTGTCATGTTGAATTCGTCCCTGCCGGAAGCAGGGCGGCCCAACTCGATGAATGATTCACGCGAGGCTCCGGGAGATGCCCAGAAACCGGACAGCTGTTCATCCATCAGATGGAACGAAAATACATCGTGTCCCGCCGGTACGGGCGTGTGCGTGGTGAACGCTGTGTGATGTCGTATGTCCTCGAGGGCATCATCAAAGGGTACGTTCCGCTCGATTGCAGCGCGCAGACGCTCGAGCATCATGAAGGCGGTGTGCCCCTCATTGGCGTGCCAGAAAGTTGGTTGTATGCCCAGCGCGCGCAGCACGCGGACACCGCCTACGCCGAGCACGATCTCCTGTTGAATACGCCTTCCCTGCTCTGACGAATACAATCGTGAAGTCAGCTCACGGTCCTCCGCCGAATTTCCTTCGACATCAGTCGTGACCAGATAGAGTTCGACCCGGCCGACACGTACCAGGAACGCACCGACATGGACAGTTCTATTGCCCATTGGGACTGAGGCAACGGGTGCAGACCTGCCGTCGGCTGCAGGTCGAACCGGCGACAATGCCGACCGGTCGAAATCAAGCAAACGATACAGTTCCTGTTGCCAGCCCTCGGGATCGATACGCTGCTGGAAATATCCGTGTGGATACATCAGCCCCACTCCAACGAGCGGTACTCCCAGATCGGAAGCTTCCTTCAAAATGTCTCCGGCGAGTATTCCAAGACCGCCGGCGTAGATGGGGAGGGAGTTGTGTATTGCAAACTCTGCTGAAAAGTATGCGATGCGATGGTCAGCGATGTGATGGTGCTCCCTGGTATACCAGTGCGCATCCTGCTGGATGTCGCGATCCATCTCCTCTATTGCTGTATCGTAGAAACGCAGAAATGCAGGATCTGACGCGGCATGCTGCAGTCGCTGAGGATTGATTTCGGCCAGCATCTTCGCCGGATCGTGCCCGCTCAAGGACCACAAAGGGTAGTCGAGCGACCTGAAGACCGCGCGCGACGAACTGTGCCAACTCCACCACATATTGTGGGCGAGTTCACTCAGGCGCTGGATTCGTATCGGGAGCGCTGTTTCACGTGCCATATGCCACTGAAGCCAAAGCACTCATACTACATCGTATCCGTATCGCTGTCCAACCGCACAGCAGGGCAATTTCGGATATCGATGCAGACCTGGAAGTGACGTCGGAGCGCTGTAAGTGGTTGAATTGGCGCGATTCGTGTTTGGGTGCTGTTCCAGACCCCTCTTGTAGGGATCGGGTGTGCCGACTCCGGTAGTATGCAATGTATGCTAGCGAACCCTTTGCCTATCGTCCTCTTCTCCGGGTGTAGAAGTGCGGTGCGCACCATCGCAGAAAGGCTTGTTTTTTGACCGGCCACATCTGCACAGGGCGTAATGCTCGCGCGACTCAGGCACATTCCCGTCCGGGTCCCTGAGTTCCGGCCATCCAACCACTTCGTACGGGCCACTTTCCACCACATGTATGGCAGGCGAGCGATCGAGGTCCTTGTGCAAAACCCCATCCCGTGTGTAGCTGAGTGCGCCGGAGGGGCATTTTTCGATGGTGTGTGCTGTCCTATCGACTGAGTCGGCATCCGGCTTGATCCACGGTCTCGCACCGAATTCGAAAACTGCAGGAGACTCTCTTACACAATACTCCGCATGGGAACAGACCCCGCGATTGTCGTGGATGACGATATGCTCGCCCGGGTAGTCTTTCACTCTGTCAGGCACCCTGCCCTCTTCCTTGTCGCTGCTGAATCCAGTCTTCGCGTGAGATCCGTCGCAATAGGGCTTGTCCTTCGAGTGTCCGCAGCGACAAAGCAGGATGTCGTCCCGCTCGGGCAGGGCTTTCCCCGTTTCTGCCACGACGTGTTTCAACTTCACCACGCGTAGCGGCCCGTTCTTGATGGGCTCGATCCACGGCCTCGCGTCTTCGCCGCCCATGTCTGTTGCTCCTTCGTGCATTGAATGGCGACAGCATAGTCGCGCCTTCGTCCGCGAGTCAAACGGACCTGCTGTGCTCTCCCATGCTAGAATCCGCCAACCGACGGTTGTATGTGGGACACATGACGGGGAGGTTCAGTTGATGCAGCGCGCAATACAGGTTGGAGAGAGAACATCGCTCAGGCTGCGTGTCAGCGAAAAAGATGTCCACTATGCCGGGGGCCTCGTCAATGGCGCATACGTGCTCGGTCTTTTTGGCGACGTAGGAACTGAACTTATGGTCCGGTTTGATGGAGATGAGGGGTTGCTTGCTGCGTACAACCGTATTGAACTGAAATCACCGGTGCGGGCTGGAGACTTCCTCGAGGTGTCTGGCTGGATCACCAGGGCGGGATCAACGTCTCGTACGATCGAACTCGAGGCGCGACGTTACATCACTGTCACCTCGGATCCTTTCGAATCCTCGGCTGACTATCTCAAGGAGCCTGAGCTCGTAGCCCGTGCCGAGATGGTGAGTGTTGTGCGCAAACCTCAACAGCGCTGTCTCGGACAGTAGGCAGAGGTTCCGGCTGCAGTGTGTTGAGGGGAGGAGAGGATGTTGATTCCGCCGGATCCCACTGAGAGGCTAAGGGCTCAGGTATGGCAGGCTGACAGGCTTTCTTGAGACCCCGATTCCGCCAGTACCTTTCTGGAAGACGATTGTCTTCAGCCAGTCGACATCGTTTTCGGCGGGGAAGTCCGTTCTGAAGTGTGCGCCCCTGCTCTCCGTTCGGACGCGAGCCGACAGGCACACGAGTTCTGCTGTAGTGAACAGGTTATGTGTCTTGATCAGGTTTTGAAGCTCTCGCCCCCCGGGAGCCCTCTCCTGGTTTAAGGCATGCCTCAATTCCGCTATCTGCATGAGGGCGTCTTCGATGGACGTTCCATCTCTCACCACTCCAGCCTTCTGCCACATGGTCTTCTTCAGTTCATTGCGAAGGCGCTTGGCGCCTTCCTTCTGAGGACCCAGGAGCGCGCTCAACCTCGCGCATTCATCTGCTGAAGCGTTACCGTATGCCCGGGGCGGCTCATGAGAAGCCGCGAATCGTGCCGCCTGGCTTCCTGCTATTCGACCGAACACCAGCACTTCAGACAATGCGTTGCCGCCAAGACGATTCGAACCATGTACTCCGCCTGCTACCTCGCCTGCGGCGTATAGTCCCCGCAATTCGGTCTCGGTGCGTGAATTGATCCAGACGCCTCCGAGGTGTGTATGCGCGGTGGGAGCAACTACAAACGAACGCTGCCCCCGGTGGGCCGGCCTTGGCAGAACAGGGTTGATTGCGGACAGCGTTTCAGTGGGAATGCCCGAGAGATCGAGGCGGACGCCGCCTTCTACACCTCTACCTTCGACGACTTCTCTCATGATTGCGATGCTAAGGTTATCCCGGGTGAGACTGTGCGGGTCCTCAAGGCCGTGGAGTCGGCGTATATCGTCTCCGTTGCAGTTCAAGAGGGGCGCGTTGACTCCGGCCACGATAACCTCGTAGTAGACGCCGGTCGTACCCGAATGGAGCGCAGTCGGATAGAACTGCATGAATTCCATGTCCCGCAGCGGCAGGCCCGCATCAAGCGCGAGTACGTAGCCGTCGCCGGTGGCGCCCGGGGAGTTATCGGTCCTTTCGTACATGTGTCCCGCTCCACCGGTGGCGAGCACCGTTGCGCCCGCCGTGAATGGTTGAATGTACCCGTCCCGTGTCAGAGCAAGTGCGCCGACGACGCGCTCGCCGTCGACCAGAAGCCTTGTCGCAACCATCCCTTCATGGAAAGCCACATTCCTTCCGGAGGCGTCAAGCGCCATTGGAAATGTAAGGTCGGTGCCTATCGCGTTGGAGCCGTAGTACATCCTGGCCGCGTAATGTCCGGGGTCGATGCAGTACGCGAGCCAGGAGGCAGCGTCCTCAACGCAGTCGACCCCGTTTTCGCGCAGGCGAGGGAGTTCGTGCGGTATCTCACGTGTGAATTCGAGTGCAAGGTTCTGGTCGCAAAGGTAGCGACCAGCAGTCACCGTATCCTCGAAATGGCATTGCCATCCACATACGTTGTCGCCGTAATCTGGAAGAGAGGTACATGCGCATGCCCCACCGGACATGGCAGTGAGACTGCCTCGTCCCACGCGGGTATCGGAAATAATGGCGACGCGAGAGCCTGTACGAGCCGCCGCAAGGGCTGCACTAAGGCCGGCACCTCCACCTCCAATTATGAGAACGTCGGTCTGGACTGGTTCGCGTTTCTCGATAGTCATGCAGGAACCCCCTGTTGGCGGGCAAGCTCGTCCTCCTCGTCGAGAAGTAACAAGGAGCTAATGGCGTTCTCGCATTCTCTTGTACCGGCCATTTTTACGCAGAGGAGGCTTCGAAACAAGCCGAAATAGAGTGGACGTTCTTCGACAATAGCAAGACCGAGTCGTGGAATTTCGGCTCGAACCTCTTTGAGTCCGTGCCATGCCTCGTTCGCCGGTGAAACGCCGATAAGACATTTCTCGAAGCGGACGAACGGACGCGTGGGTTCCTCGAGAAAGAGGAGGCCTCCGTTCTTAAGGACCCGGGAGATCTCAGCGAGGCCTGTACGCCATTGCGGGCAATGGTGTAGCACTCCACACAGAAACGCTGCGTCGTACAAGCGTGAACCGAGTCCGGTATCGATGATGTCCGCTATGAAGAACCGTGCCGGGATGTTTCGCGCTCTGGCACGTTCAATCTGGCCTGGCTCGAGGTCGAAGGCATCAAGCGATCTGGGATGGAAGCGCTCCCAAATCATCAGGGTAGAATATCCCGCGCCGCAGCCTGCCTCCAATACTGTTGCGTTATGCAGGTGGATGTGATGGTGTCGCATCATGGACGCAAAGAGAGGAAAGTCCCAGTATCGGAGAAGCCACTCACGGCCGCGGCTGTTCATGAGGCCCAGCTCAAGGTCGCAAATGGCTTCTGTCTGTCGCTCCTGTTTGTCTCTGCCGCTGTCCGCACGTTTTCCCATGCTCTTGTGCTCCGCGGAGGAGTGGAGTCATTATACACAGGGTATGATGGCCTGAGGCGGTGCATCTTTCTTCGGTTGCTGCATGGTCTGGTACAGTCTTACATACAGGAGGCGCAGGTATGAATGTGCTCGTTACGTACAAGAACATTCCCGGTCGGGGACTGATTGAAGGACTACAAAAGAGATTCGCTGTCATCGTGAATGAGGGCGAAGGATACATGTCACGGTCCGCTCTTCTGGAGGCGGTACATGATGTAGACGGCATAGTGAGTCTTCTCAATGAGCGGATTGACGCAGACCTGATGGATGCCGCGCCGCAACTCAAAGTCGTTGCGAACTACGCAGTTGGCTATAACAATATAGATGTGCCGGCTGCGAATGAACGCGGAATCATGGTGACGAACACTCCAGACGTCGTGACCGATGCAACAGCCGATCTGGCATGGACGTTACTTATGGCCATAGCGCGCGAACTGGTGGTCGTCGATCGTTTCATGAGGTCCGGGCGGTGGAAGGAATGGCATCCGGAGGATTTCATCGCAGCCGATATCACAGGCACAACGCTGGGCATTGTCGGCCTCGGTCGTATTGGACGTGCTGTTGCTAGACGGGCTTCCGGATTCGACATGCGAGTCCTGTACACCGATGCGCGCAGAGCGGACAAAGCTCTGGAGGACGCGTGCGGTGCGACATTCGTAGACATGGGGGAGCTGTTACGCGAATCGGATTTTGTCACGCTGCACGTTCCTCTCGATAAGACCACGTTTCACATGATTGACAGGGAGGCACTGAGGCGCATGAAGTCCACCGCATACCTGGTGAATGTCTCACGTGGAGCGGTTGTCGATGAAGCAGCTCTGGTTCAGGCTCTCAGGGCCGGAGAGATTGCCGGAGCTGCGTTGGACGTCTACGAGAACGAGCCGCGGCTTGCAGAGGGTCTCGCTGAACTGGACAACGTCATCCTCATCCCCCATCTCGGGGCGAATTCGCGCAGAACACGTGACCGTATGGCGCGAATGACGGTCGACAACGTGGTGGCTGCGCTTTGCGGCGAGGTGCCTCCAAATCTTGTGAACCCCGAAGTGTTGCCTGTAAGACGCGCAGTCCAGCCTTAAGACACGGCTGGAGAAGCTTCCTGGCGGTCTGTCTCAATCTGGTAAGGGGTGCGCGTGAGGGAGGCTACCAGCAGGAGCGCCATCAGTCCCATTCCAATGAGTGCCATGAATGGTGCGCGGTAGCTGCCGAAGACATCGAAGGCTCGACCTGTCAGTACGGGACCTAAGGCCCCTCCGACGCCATTCGCGGCCATAATCACTCCGAACAGTGCACCGTGGGAGACAGTGCCGAATAGTTGTGCGATTACCGGCGCGATGAGTGTGAAGAACCCGCCATGGCTCAGTCCGTAGAATATAGCGAACAGGTACAGTGCCGACAAAGAATCGGCAAACTGCAGGACAATCAGCGATGTAAGTTGAGGCACGAAGCACAGCAGGAGAGCCTTTTTCGACCCGAGCCGGTCGATCAGGATTCCGATGATTGCTCGTGCCGCGATACTCGTGGCTCCAATGATGGACAGGATGCCGGCGGCGCCGGGCGCCGAAATGCCCATGTCGACTGCATGTGGCACGGTGTGCATCATGACGACTTCGGCGACGGTTGTGACGAGCAGATATGCCATACATAACGTGGCGAATTGGCGCGTTCTGACCGCGTTCCTCAATGAAATGCCTCGTTCGGGACGTTTCTCACCGGTCGGCGTCAGCCTTTCTCCGTATGCTTGAAGTCCCATCTTGGAGGGGTCACGACGAATGAACTGAGCCATCAGTACGAGGGCGATGATCGCGCCACCACCGAGCACCACGTACGAGGTGCGCCACCCGTACGTACCGATGAGATAGCTTGCAAAAAGCGGAGTGGCCATCATACCTATTCCGGTGCCTACTTTAGCTATACCCGTCACCGTGCCACGTTTCCTTGCAAACCAGCGCGCTATCGTTGAAAGAGGCACGACATCTGCAGCGCTCATGCCGATGGCCATCACAATATAGAAGGCGTATACCTGCCAGAGTCCTTGAACGCCGGACATGAGCACGTACCCCAGGCCGAAGAAGGTGCCGCAGACGGTGAGCGTAAGACGCGGCCCGAACCTGTCTACGGCTGCGCCAGCCGGAAAGTTCATCAGTCCGACAACCAGCCAGCCCATCGATGCTGCTCCCGCAAGCTCGGCCCGACTCCATCCGAATTCGTTGAGCAGCGGATTGAAGAAGAGTCCGAAGCTCCGGTAGGTCCCCCAGAAGATTGCCTGGATGAGGAAGCCGAGAGCGGCGATTATGAAACCGTAGTAGAAACGGGTGTACCGGTTACGTGCCATACAGTGTCCCTATCGAGATATGGTCCATTGGCCGCACGCAGCACAAAATTGCTCGTTCCACGGTGTGCAGCAAAGCCGCGGTGCGCAGCAAAGCCGCGGTGCGCGCACATGCGCGACCATGGATGGCGGTTATTGTACTTGAAAGGGGTAGTCTCTTTGCACGTCCGGAGTTGATGTCCTTGCGGTTAGCTGCCTTGTTTGGCCGTGTACGTGAGGCGATGGTACCATGCCCAAAGCTGTGCACACGCGAGAAAGAGAAGCAGTAGTGATCAACTGATGCATACCAGGGATGGATAGATGACCTCCACGGGGCCAACGACTCTCATATGGCTTCTTACGGCGCGCTGCAACTTCGAGTGCAGGCACTGCTATGTGGCGCGCTTTGACAGGTCCGCTGATGAGTTAACGCCGGAAGAGGCACGGGGTGTGTTGGATCAGGCAGTTGAACACGGTCTCAAGTATGTCGGATTCAGCGGTGGAGAGTTCCTTCTACGGCCGGACGCCCTCTCACTTCTCAGGCAGGCATCTCGCGCAGGGTTGAGTTCCGGGCTTGTAACAAACGGGAGCACTATCTCAGCCGAAATCGCCGATGTAATCGCGGAGACGGGCACGTCCGTGTATTTGAGTCTGGATGGAGCAACGCCTTCCGTTCACGAACGTGTGCGTGGACGCGGGACATTCAATGACGTGTACACAGCCGTGAAAGCTTTGAAACGGGCGAGCGTATCGTTTCGACTGGTGTTTGCAGCGAGTCGACTGAACGCTGATTCGGCCGGCGAGGCAGTCGCCCGGGCTCAGGACATGGGAGCGGAAGGCTTCTGCCTCATTCCGGTGATGCCAACCGGTCGGGCTACTCCGGATATGATACTGTCGGCCCCGGAATACGCGACGGTGTTGAAATCCGTGGAACAGAGAGCAGATGACCTTTGCTTCCCCGTCCATCTGTGGTGCACGCCGTTCGCGGGACTCATTGTGAATTCTTCGCATGTGTCGTGGGACTATTGTCGCCAGAATGACCGCGAGATAGACATTATGCCCGACGGAACGGTTCATCTGTGTGATGTGCCAGATTTCAAGGTTACGGACATGCGCGACCGCGCGATAGTGCAGGCATACGAAGAACAGGAGCGGACGCCGCTCGTGTGCAGTCTGCGTCGACCGCGCGCGCTACCTGCTCCGTGTGCCGACTGTTGCTTTGGCGAGTCGTGTTTGGGTGGGTGTTATGCCCGGGCTTATCTGGCGACGCTCAGGACCGACAGGCCTGATCCATTGTGTCCGAGAGTGAGTGACACGGCGGCCTAGAGAAGCGCACTCACTTTTCAGCGTTTCGCTTTGCAAAGTTCGCCGTTGATGGTAGTATTGTTAGCCGGAGCTAACATGTGTGCACAGAACACGGAGGGTTTGAGCCAGCAGGAGCGGTCCCAGGTCCGCCACCGACGTAGTCCCAGTATGGAGGACTACCTGGAAGCCATACGCACCCTGTCCGATGAACATGGGTCGGTACGTGTGACTCATCTCAGTGAGGTGCTTCACGTCAGCAAGCCCAGTGTGACAGCCGCTGTCTCTCGTCTTTCATCCCAAGGACTTGTGCTCCACGAGCGATACGGGACTATTGAACTGACCCACCATGGAAAAGCGGTCGCGGACGATGTGTGGAAGCGACATGAGGCCTTGTGGGCCTTCCTTACGGAGATTCTGGGCGTGAGCGAGGAGACAGCGGAGACTGACGCGTGTCGGCTTGAACATCACTTGAGCCCGGACACGTCAAGGCGACTAACAGGATTCGTAGAAGCCGTTCTGCGACGCGCAGAAGGACGGCCTGCCTGGCTCGACCGCCTATCGCGTGAGTTGTCTGCAGATGACGGACAGGAAGAGAGTTAGAGCTTTGGTCTTTGGCTGGTTACGAGGAAGAAGAGAACACGCAGGGAACGGTGACCTTGTTACGCTTGCTGCAATGCGTCCCGGACAGCGTGGCGTCGTTGCGGATGTACGAGGCGGACACCGCATGGTTGAGCGACTCGCTGCATTGGGCGTGCGACCCGGCAAGCGAATCACCAAGGTAAGCTCAATGCTGCTTGGTGGTCCTGTGACGATTGAAGTTGATCGTGCGCAGGTCGCGATTGGGCATCGCACTGCGACACGGATACTGATCGATGTGAGCGTGCGGTGAAAGTACTTCTTATCGGTAATCCGAACGTAGGCAAGAGCGTGGTCTTCTCACGGCTCACCGGCGTTCGCGTGATGTCTTCGAACTACCCCGGTACGACCGTGAATTACAGCGAAGGGCACATGAAGGTCGGCGATGAAATGGCCGAGGTAATCGACGTGCCCGGGACCTACACTCTTGATCCCACCTCAGAGGCCGAAGAGGTAGCCCTGCGGATGCTCGAACTGGGCGACGTTGTCATCAACGTTGTGGATGCGACGAACCTGGAGAGAAATCTCTTCCTGACGTTGCAGTTACTCGAAAGGAAAGTGCCGGTCGTCGTTGCGCTCAACATGTGGGACGATACTGAGCACCAGGGGATTTCAATCGACCTGGATAAGCTGTCGCGCCAGTTGGGCGCTCCCGTGATTCCCACGGTCGCTGTCTCGGGAGAGGGAATCAAGGAGCTTGTTACTGCGATCCCCGAAGCGGCGGCTCCTCATCATCCCGAACGCACCCGTGAGGAGCGCTGGGCGGCGGTTGGCAGCATAGTTGATGCCGTGCAGTTGATCACGCACAGACATCACACGTGGAGGGAACGACTCGCGGATGCGAGCGTCCGTCCCTTAACTGGTTCCCTGATAGCCGTTGGTATGCTCGCGCTCAGCTTTGGCGCCGTCAGGCTCATCGGCGAATCGTTGATCGCCTACGTTCTGGACCCTCTGCATGACGCACTGTGGATGCCCGTGGTCGAAGCGGTAAGCAACGCACTCGGTGGTTCAGGCATCGTGCACGGGATCCTTGTCGGGCGCCTCATCGATGGCGGGATACACCCGATTGAATCGTTCGGCCTCATGTCCAGCGGCATATATGTTCCGCTCGCCATGGTCTTGCCATATATCATCGGCTTCTATTTCGTGCTGGGTATCCTGGAGGATGTCGGTTACCTTCCGCGTCTCGCGGTGCTTCTCGACTCCGCGATGCATCGGATAGGCCTGCACGGATATGCGATCATCCCGTCTCTGCTTGGCCTCGGCTGCAACGTGCCGGCTGTGCTCGCGACCAGGATACTGGAAAGCAGGAGGGAGCGATTCATTGCGGCAACGCTGATTGCGGTGGCGATTCCGTGCGCATCGCTGCAGGCGATGATAGTCGGACTCGTAGGCAATTTCGGAGTCCGTTATGTGGTGACGGTGTACGGAACGCTGTTCCTGGTCTGGATTGTGCTTGGGGTGATTCTCCACCGCGTGATGAAGGGCTACAGCCCCGAACTCCTGATAGAGATACCGCGCTATCGCTGGCCGGTATTTTCCCCTGTTCTGCGCAAGTTGTGGGGGCGTGTGCGTGCTTTTCTGCGTGAAGCGCTGCCGATATTCTTTGCAGCGATACTGGCCATTAACGTCCTGTATATCGTCGGAGCGTTCGACGTACTTGCCAGGGTGACCGGCCCCGTTATGACGCGTCTGCTTGGCCTTCCGCCCGAATCGGTCGTCGCTCTTGCAGTCGGTTTCTTGAGGAAGGATGTGGCCCTTGGACTCCTTGCACCAATGTCCCTCAGTGCGGAGCAATGCGTCGTAGCGGCTGTGGTACTTGCCATGTTCTTCCCGTGTGTGGCTACATTCGCGGTTCTCGCGAGAGAGCTCGGCGGAAAGGACACCTTGAAATCTGCCGGCATAATGGTAGTGGCAGCACTCACAGTTGGCACTCTTCTCAACGCCGTTCTCTAGTTCCGGTTCCTGTGGTCATGCCCGGCGCAAGCCCAGGCTCGTGTTGAAATCGACGACTGGCGTTTGATGCGTTCGAGCATGTCGGGATGGGTGGCGAACAGATCTTCGGATCTTTCAGAAGTCGAGGACACGCGGGACTTGTTCGTCAACTCTTTCGGTGCAGATGCGCACATTGTCCTCCTTATCGAGCCATTGTCGTCCAGAATGGACTACTCCTGAATGTCAGAATTCTCGCGATTGCGCGGCAAGGTGCCCCGTTTTTGGCTTCATGCCGGAGTCTCGCTAGAATACGATCTCAGGGGGACTTCCATGGCGAAGAAGAGTGATGTCGTCTATTCAGCGCACCCGGAGTTGAGGGAACCCGTGATGATTGTCGCTCTGGATGGGTGGGTAGACGGCGGAGAAGCCGCCACGGGAACCGCAGACTTCTTGCGCCGCCGACTGCGGCCCCGCAAGCTCGCGGAGATACCAGTAGCACGGTTTCATGTGTATCAGGTACCCGGTCAGCTTTCCCTGCGTCCCTATTCCAGGGTCGAGCAGGGATTGCTGACAGAGTACAGGCCTCCGCGCAACATATTCTATTACTGGGTCAACAGCGAAGGCCCGCACGATGTAATCATCTTTCAGGGCACTGAACCGAACCTGAATTGGGATGACTACTGCGCTGCCATCCTGAAGGTGGCGGTGGATTTCGGAGTCGTCCGGATATACATGCTGGGCGGGGTGCTGGATAAGACTCCCCATTCACGCAATCCGCATGTATCGTCAGTGTGTACGGGGCGCGAGTTGCGTGACGAACTGGTCCGGTATGGCATCGGATTCACAGACTATGAAGGCCCGGGGGGTGTTCGCACAGCGCTCCTCCATCTGAGCCGGCGGCGAGGGCTTGAAATGGCGATACTCCATGTGCGCGCAACATACTATCCCGAGTTCAATATGGTTATTGCGCACAATCCGAAGGCGATACGAGCTCTCGTTGTGCGCCTTCAAAGGATGCTTCAGTTGCCTGTCGACCTGGCGGAACTGGACCGGAAAGCACGCGATTTCGAGTCCCGTATTGGCTACATGGCGCTGCAGAATCGAGAGTTGAAGGCGTACATCGAGGGACTGGAGCAGGAGTATTCCGAAGCCGACAGGGGTGACCCGGAGTGGCTCACGGCTGATGATGCGATACAAGCTGCGGAAGAGTTCCTTCGGGGCAACTCCGACGAATCCTGAAGTTACCCGACCTCAGTATTCCTGCTCCATTTGAAGCCAAGGCTGTTTACCGCTACCCGGTCCTGTTAGACTTCCGCGCACATGTCACTGCGCGGGCCCCATGTCTCTGGACGCCGTTACTATGGCTACACTGTAGTGGCGGCATGTTTCTTCATGCAGGCCGTCGCCGTCGGTGCACTTGTCACGTACGGCGTCTTCTTCAAGCACTTGCAGGCTGAGTTCGGCTGGTCGCGAACGTTCGTTTCCGGCGCATCTTCCATGGTGCTCGTCATCATGGGAGTTTTCGGAGTACTGTTTGGCAGGCTGAACGATCGCCTCGGCCCCCGGCGAATACTTCTTGCCTCTGGACTCTGTCTCACGGTCGGCTATCTTCTGATGTCGCGGCTCGACGCGGACTGGCAGCTGTACGTCTTCTACGGAATTCTTATCGGTGTGGGACTGAGCAGCCATGATGTCGTCACGCTATCGACGGTTGCACGTTGGTTTCGGAGGCGACGGGGCATGATGACCGGAATCGTTAAGGCCGGCACGGGCACTGGGCAGTTTCTTGTCCCTATTGTGGCGAGCGCTCTGATACTTGCCTATGGCTGGCGCACAGCGTATGTGGCTATCGCCGTAGCCATACTTGTCGTGTATATTCTGGCATCACGCCTGGTCAAGGGTTCACCAACCGAGATCGGTATGAATCCGGACGGCGATACCGGTGAGAATGCTCGCCCGTTGGACACGTCCGGGCTCAGTTTCGGGCAGGGCGTCCGGTCCCTGCGTCTCTGGTTCTGTTGCCTCTCATACTGGTGTGTCATTTTCTGCACCATGACCATTCTCGTGCACATCGTTCCGCACGCGACCGATATCGGGATGACTGAACCACGCGCGGCGGCGCTCGTGTCCACTGTCGGCGCGGTCAGTATTGTTGGCCGGATCACCATGGGCACCGTGAGTGACCGACTGGGAGGGCGGAAGGCGTTTCTTCTCTCCTTCGCTGTCCTCATCTCCGCCCTTGTATGGCTACAGTTCTCCGCAGTGCCCTGGATGCTGTTCGCCTTCGTTGTGGTGTACGGATTCGCACATGGCGGGTTCTATACGGTGCTTTCACCAACTGTCGCGGAGTTATTTGGTCTCCGGGCTCATGGCGCCATTTTCGGTACAGTGTATTTGGCGGGCACGCTGGGAGGCGCGGCAGGACCCGTGGTTGCCGGCCGGCTCTTTGATATACAACATACCTACGACAGCGCTTTCATGCTGCTGCTCGTGATGTCGCTCGTGGCGCTATTGTTGATGCTGCCCGTACGTCCACTCACAACGGTCGCACATGATCCGTCGGTGTGAGCTGCTGTCGCAGTCGCGTCTAATCGTGCTGGGGCCCGTGACCCGATCTATCGGGTCCTCGAGTATGCGCTTCCGGCACAGGGCGCTGTAGGCGTGAAGAAAGAGCTTGAACAGGTACTCGTGACCACCCTCAATATAGTCGCCATGACCGGGGTGCCAGAAATGAAGCAGCACGGATGTTCTTGACCTGTTCTCAAGCTGCGAGTAGTAGATGGGTTCCCCGAAAGCCCGGGTGAGCAGTTCGTTGCGCAGGCCAAGCGTTCCCACCAGCGGCCAGTACACGGCTTCGCAACCTGCGCACACAATGAGTTCAGGCTCGGTATTCTCAATGACTCTTCTGAGAGGAGAAGGGTTGCTTCGTCCTGACGTGCCGGCGCTGACAACCGAGACGTACCTGAGACCCGTCGCCGCGGCGACATCGTCTATCAGATACAGGTCGCGAACGCCGTGGTGAACAGCGTAGCTCCAGGCGCCAAGTGGTCGTAGAAGACGTTCCCAAGCCGGACTGAACGCTGCTCCGGCGAGCACCGCTTGTGCTTCGGCTTGCACTCTGTTCGTGATGTCCTCCGTTTCAAGTGCGTGGCGCTCGGCCACAACGTACAGAATCCGTGGCCGGGTGCCTATCTGCGTCTCCATCTCAGAATGTCCTGCTTCGATGGTGGGATCAGGTGGGAGGACCGAAGTCCCGGACTCGCGCGACTGATGAGTTGTCATAAGGTGTCTCCTTCCTTCCTGGAGCCAGTTGACCGACCGTACACACAGGAATGGCGGGGTTTCTCGTTCGGCAGAGCCGCGAACATCGGTGTTGCTCGATGCTCGCAGGGGAGGTCATTTGCTTCCACGGTTCGTGGCAAGGAATCACTGGAGGAACTGAAGAAGGAAAGTCGAGGTGGCTGATGGCGCGTAGATAGGCAGGTTCTCCAGTATCTCTTGTCACTCGTAGCCCTTCGACTCCTGTCGCACATCTACGACGGGAAGCCGTCCCCCGATTTGTTGAACCGAACGAGAGAATGGTATCAGTTTGTCGGCTTGATGAGAAGTGTATGAGACTGTCGTGTGCGACTAATCATGTATCTGGCAGCGTCAGGGGAGAGGGGTGACCACGCTGCCGGCGGCTGAGGCTTCAATCCCTTCGCTGTTGATGGCGAGTGCTAGGATATCGAATGGCTGGCCGCAATCGGCCTCGAAATGCAGTGTCTTACTGTAACTTGTTGTGGACAAAGGTCCGGCATCGAAAAAGGGCAGGCTGTTGACATAGACAACAACGTTCTGGACAGGATAGCTGCCACCGGTAAGGTCTTCAGCCGCTACGTGGACTGATACGACGCTATCACACTCGGACGCCGTGCCGGAGCTTTGCGCCGCAACCTCGAGCTCGATGTAGAGGACGTCTTCCGGGCTTGGCGGTGGTTCGTCTTCCGCGTACACCAGTACTACGGCGAGGTCCGCCGCAACCACGATGTTGCTGTATGTGACCGAACAGTGCCCGCTCGATGTCGCCTTATTGAGGTTTGGTCCAGGGTCCAATGCCTCTGCGTCATACTCGATGCCTATCACTTGGCCGGGAGATATGGAACCGAGGTCATCAAGAGACCACTCGAGGAGCGTTCCTCCACCCTGCCAGATCCGGTCTGGCGCCCTGTGTTCCTGGTTGCCTTCAAAATCAATGCTGGCATTGCCTGCATATTCGAGGCAACCAGCCATTTCGTCTATGAGTTCCACTTCCACCAGGTCAGTGCACTCACCCGTATTCTCGATTTCGACCCGAAAACGGACCACGTCACCCTGCACTGCCTCTATCTGGTCGACCCATTGATTCGTGCCGGCGCTCCAGACCCATTTGTCTACGTCGATGTCCGGTTCGCACGGACATCTGCATTCGCACTCCTGGCTGTCCTGCCAGGGCTTCTGGCTCTTGCCGCGTTTCTGATTGGTCTCGCCGACTGTTCTTGCGCCCTGTCCATGGGCTTCATTCGGATCCACACCGTCCGGAGGGTCATCCTGGTCTGCGCCTTCATCGCCCATAGCTTCGGCGAATCCCTGCGTGTAGCTGCCCCCGCCGGGATAGGTTGCCCACGCCTCGGTGTTGGTCGATGTCCCGATCACGGAGCGTCCTTCTCCTGTAACGCCATCCACATCAAAATTGCCCGCGAAACATGATTCAAGCACGACGGTCATGTGGCAGCAGCATCCTGGCTTCTCGCAGTCTTCATCCGGACATGCGGGAATCATCTGCAAAAAGTCCTTAAGGCTATTATCCTTGCCGTCATCAGTGTCTCCATCGGTCGGTTTCATCACTTCGCGGGTTACTCCCTGGCTGTCCTTTATTGCTATTCCTCCGTCCTTTCTCCCATGCCCGCAGATGTAGACCAGCACGTGGTCTCCGCACTTGACGTTTGCCTTTAGCTGATTGAAGGCGTTACCGATGTTTGCGATTGATGTCTTGTTCGCGCCATCGCCGGTGGGACTGAGGTTGCCTGCCTCCCCGTAACCCTGGTCCGATGCCGCTCCCCGGATAGCATCACATGATTCGCCAACGATGGGAGTGCCCCTGGAGATGTCCCTGGACGTTTCGCCGCAGTTGATGACCAGCACGTGATAGTTGACGTCGTACCCGCATGGCCCTTGTGTCGGGCCCGGGGCCGGTGGAGGTCCTCCATCCCCACCGTTCTTTCCGTTGCCGGATGGCGGAAGACCCGGTGCGGGAGGCCAGCTTATCCGCTGTGGCGAAGGAGGCTTCTCGGTAAGGAAAACGAGATAGTCCTCGACCTCTCCGTAATCGAATCTGCCGCTTCCATCCCACCCGCCGCGTGGCTGGAAGAGTGACTCGTTAATCTCCTCTCTGGAGAGTAGTGCCCGCATCCAGACAGGGGACATGGCGATTGAGCCGTTGCCCCACGCAAAGGCCTGCGTAATGATTGTTTCTCTACTCCCGGGCGCGACATTGACAGCGAGGTTCTTGACCGGCCACTCTGAACCGGCCCGCCCGGTCGTCCATTGTCCATTCTGGTCGAAGTCGATGACTGCGTTCAAGTACCGTGCGGCAGAGGGAGCATTTGAGTTGAGTGATATCGTGAACGCGAGGCGGGCCTGAGTACCCTCAAGTACGACGAATGCTCGCTCGTCGCTGTCACTATCGACGAGATTCGGGACGCCGTCGGGGTCGGCGCGGTCCGATGCGCCCAGCTCTGAAGTCACCTTATGACCGATGGTCTCTTCGCCCGTTGCTATGGCATGACAACCGGGCCTGTCGGCGATGCTGTTCTTCGTTGCATAGCGCGTTGGAAATCTACCGGGCACACGGTCGTATGCCAGCGTTCCGTCCGGAGCATCTCCATAATCTGCCTTCGGCGCGCCGCTTACGGCTGCCACAGAGGACATCGGTGTGCCTAGAAGTGAGAAGATCTCAATCAGATGCCATTCCTGCACTGTTGTCCACATGGATGCCCCGTTGATGCCGGGGGGCCAGCTCTCCGCCACTACGTGGTAATCTCCGGTTTCAGCGTCTATGAAAACGTATCGTACGTCGTGGGCGTAGAATGCCTCGGGTGCATCGTCAATGAACACAAACCATGTATCTCGCTCGATAGTGTACAGAGCGCCACTCTCGGACGAGATTGTATGGCCACGCATCAGGGGCGCTGACGGCAGGTATGCTGCCACACGCGACGATGTGGCAGCGGGGATAAGCACCTCGCCCAGAAGAACATCAAGTGCGTCATCAAGGCTGAGAGGCGAGGGTTCATCGGTTGGGACAGGAGAAGAGGCTCCGGGTGAGACACGCGACTGACAGGCCGCACCTGCCATTGCGACTGCGAGAACCAGCGCCACCGTCGCCAGCCTTCTCATCCAGACGCCTCCGCAAAAGCGGGGCAATTGGAGGGGCTTGAGAGGCTCCAACTTCAGATAAACACTATTCAGTGCCCTTGTCAAGCCCCGCGGCGTTCCTGTGTGTGCGATAATACTCCTGATTCCGATTCTGGTGCAGATGCTGTCTGCGCGCATGTCGCAGAGTGCGAAGGGGAAGACGAGAGATGAACGGCAACCAGGGGTCTTCCACGGGTCTTTCCACTCATGTCGCCAGCACACTTACGTATGTCGGTCTATGGATATCAGGCATCGTCTTCCTGTTCATAGAGGCGAAAGACCGGATTGTGCGCTTCCACGCGATGCAGTCGACCATCACATTCCTGGCAATCCATACTCTCATGCTCGTTGCCTCGGTAATCCGGAGTGTGCTCGCCTGGGGAATGGGTGGAAATGTGTACGCACTTAGTACTGTACTGCTGATCATTCAGAGCCTGCTGTTCGCGGGCTCGGTTGCGCTCTGGATAATCCTGATGATCTGGAGCTATCAAGGCAGAAGGGTTGTCTTGCCGCTCGTCGGAGAATTGGCGATATGGGCGCTTGACAGGGTAGACGGCACGACTTCCTATGCGACTGTGACGGGCTCCGCTGCCGCAGCGCGGGCACGTGAAGGGCGCCATGCGCGTCATGTTTCAGCTGGAGAGCGTACGCGGGCAGGCCGGGTAGCAGGCTCGATTGTGGCCATCATCTGGGCCCTCATCGTTTTCGTGGTAGTCAATGTGTATCCCGAGTACATCGCGTACTATCAGGGGGTGACTGCTGACGGCGTGAACCAGTTGCTGCGATATCCGATTCTCACTGGCGAACTCACCAACGTGCTCCCTATCCTGAACATTACCATTGCACTCACTATCGTCGGCCACATCATTGCGATTGCATTCGATTATTACGTCTTGAGGCAGATTCTGGAGATTGTGCTGCATGTCTTCGGGATAGTGGTGGCAGCGGTGTTCCTCAGGGTGTTCCCCTTCGACTACAGCGATCTGCCTCTTGGAAATGTGGCTGAAGCATTGCCGACAATTACGGTTGCCATTCTCGTGGCCGTCATAATCCTTCTGGTCCTGGACATCGTGATACGGATCGTGAGACTCACAGCGCATATCGTTACTGGTGACTGACCTGGCAACAAAAGTGCGCCCTTGTCATGACACTCGCTCAACCAGTGCTGTGACAAGCTCCATTGTGAATCCTCCAGTCAGCGCTTCCGTGAGCGACCCTTGTTATGCTCCCGTTCGATCTCGCGCAGACGGGTGTCGCCGATGCCGAAATGATGAGCGATCTCGTGAAGCACGGTGTCACGCACCTGCTTCTCTACTTCTTCCTCGGACGATGCCGACCGTTCAATCGCTCGCTGGAATATGGTGATGCGATCGGGCGGTACGAGGCCGTAATGGCTCGTACGCTGTGTCTGTGGCACGCCCTCGTACAGCCCGTACAAGGACGATGCGGTTCGCATTCCCAGCCTGCGAAGAAGGCCCCTCGATGGTTCCTGCTCGACCACGATGGAGACGTTTTCAAGAAGCGAAGCGAACTCGTTCGGCAGGTCGTCCAGCGTCTTCTGAACGAGGTCTTCGAATCGACTGATCTTCATAAATTGCTGTCAGCGAACGCGGTTGGCCGATGATATCATCTGCCAGTAGATGATAAGAAGCCGGGTGCCCGGTGACGTGCGCCTATCGCCCCGCTGTAGCGGTATTCCTGTTCGCTAGCGAGGTGGTTCCAGTGACACGGTGTCTCCTTCGGAGAGGCCCGAGGTGATTTCCACCATGCGCCCGCTACGGAAGCCTGTCTCCACATCCTGCGAGACCATCTCTCCTTCACGGACAAGGTAGACGATATCCTGACCGCCAGCTCCGCGCATGACAGCCTGGGATGGAACTACCAGGACTTCCTCTCTCTTCTGGAGTACAAGGTCGGCCGTGGCGCTCATGCCGTCCCTCACTGCATCGGGCGGATCCTGTAACCTGATGGTGGTCTCGTACAGGACAACTCCCGCCTCAATCTTGGCGGCCTGGGAGATGTATGTCACGGTGCCTGCGACTTCCGTCCCCGGCAACGCATCCAACGTCACAACTGCTT
The DNA here is from genome assembly GCA_964552485.1 of uncultured Dehalococcoidales bacterium. Classification (GTDB taxonomy): domain Bacteria; phylum Chloroflexota; class Dehalococcoidia; order GIF9; family AB-539-J10; genus SKVJ01. Next base: position 26,794 of record CAZKHH010000006.1, read on the forward strand.
CCTGGCCCGGTCGCACGTCTGCGATGTCTATCTCGTCGACCATGCCTGTCATTTCCAGGTTCTCAGGGTCGATGATTTGGAATGCAGGTTTGGAAAAGTCCATTGAGGTGAGGTTCTCGCCTTCCTTTACATTCACCGTTGTCACCACGCCTGCGAAAGGAGCGGTAACGAACGCGTCATCAAGGGCGCTTTGCGCGGCATCGAGGTTGAGGCGTGCCGACTCGACCTGAGTTTGCGCGACCTCACGTTGCAGTTGGGCTATCTTGACTTGAAAAGGGAGTTCCCATTGTCGTGACTCGGTGTTTTCCTTAGCCTTATCAATCTCTTCAACTGCATTTTCAAGGAGTCGATTGGCCATTGAGACATCACCGTTTTCAATCTCCTCGCGTGCAGATTGCACATCCTCAGTGGCATTGTCGAGTGCCGTCCAGACACCGGGAACGTCTATCACATAGCTGAAGTAGTAGTGAGGATAGATCGTCTGCCGAAGCTGCTGGTCGGCTATCTCATGTTGAATACGGGCGGCGTCGAGGTTGTTGAAGGCCTGCTCGACGTTGCGTTCGAGGTCCTCTGTTTCGAGGCGCCCGAGCACCTCCCCTGCTTCGACCTCATCACCCTTCTCCACGAGCACCTCGGCTATCGTGCCGGGCGATTTGAATGAGAGTGTGCGTTTCTCCGGTGCAGCGATATTGCCGCTGACGGATACTGTCATGCTGATGTCCCCGCGAGTAACCTGCGCCGTCGCAACGTCGACACCTCCTTGTGTGCATCCCGTCACGGAAACGGCGGCGAGGGTTAATGCCAGTAACGCCGTTGCTCTCTTAGTGCTCACGAGGCCTCCTTCAATGCGCGGGGCTCCCGTAAGGATGTGTTTCCCCCGCTATGTCTCATTATATATGCCCGGTGCGCGGGATGGCGCACTATGCTTCCGTGCTGCATTATTCGCTCCAGTCCTTGGTTACCGTTGGCAGGCTCATTGTGGTCATTCTCCTGATCGCTGGAATCTGCGACAACAGCATGATGATGAGACTGCACACAGCCGCGATAACATACGAACGTGGATAGACGATAGCCGTGAAATTGAACCCTTCCATCGTTTCCGAGCTTGCTACCATGATGTAGTTGGCCAACTGATAGCCGAGCGGCAATCCAAGCGCTATACCGAAGGCGGCTGTGCCAAGGTTCTCTAAGGTTATGATGGTCGCCAATTGCCTGTCGCCCATTCCCAGCGCACGCATAATGGCTATTTCGCGCCTGCGCTCAAGTACGTTCACTGTGACGCCATTGAACACGATGGCGATGCCGAGTCCGAAGCTCATCGCGAGCATGACGCCGACCATGGCATACATGGCCGCCATCGATTCTTCCATGTACTCTGCCAGAGCAGAAGCTTGCTCGATTGAGGCGACCCCGGGCATGTCATATATTCGCTGCAGCAGTTCAGGGGAAGGGTCGCCGTAGAATCGAACGAATATACTCGTCGCTGCACCGGGCAGCTCGAAGAGTTCCTGGGCTTCTTGCAGGGACAAATGTGGCAAGCCGCCCCACGGTTCGGACGTTAACCCGGTGACGGTCTTCTCGGCTTTCCCCACGGTCCCGGCAAGTGGCTCAAGGTAGACGACATCGCCCACCCCGACGCCGAGCTTATCGCCAATGAACTCAGGCAAGATGATTCCCTCTTCCGGCACATCGATTATGCTGTCCTCGGGAGAGAATAGAGTGTACATTGTTGAACCTGGTTCTATGCCTCTGATCGATGCAGACTGTGACACCTCTCCGACTCTGATCCTGTACGGCTGTTCAAGCAGCGGTTCGGCTGATTCAACACCGTTCATGTGAGCTATCTGCGTAGCGGTTGACGCACTGCCCACGCCCTGCAGGATGACACGTGCGTCATAGTGCTGCGACTTGAGGAGTTGTGGTCCAACCATGTCCTCGACCATGTCAAGCATGGAAAGGGATACGATGATGAGAGCTGCGGATGTCATCACTCCAGTGCCCATGAACAGGGTTCGGCGCGGATTTCGGGCCATGTTGCGCAATGGCAGCTTCAGGTTGCTATGCAGTCTGGGAATGAAGGGCAGGAGTACTTCCACAAGCGTGCGGTGCCCGGCGGGTGGCGCCGGAGGCCGCATTGCCTCCGCCGGCTGCATTCTTGACGATGACCAGCATGGAACGATGGCGCCGGCAAGGGGTACGCCTGTACCCACCGCCACGCCGATACCTGTCACACTCCACTGCGGTAGTACCTGAATGAAGGGTAGATCGAGAATCGACGCGTAGTACGTAGTGAGAGCGGCCGCCAACGCGTGGCCGAGCAACGCGCCAACTACCGATCCCAGGACTCCTATGACCAGGGCGAAGGCGGCAAAGTGTCCGAGCACCTGGAACTTCGTGTACCCGAGGGCTCGCATGAGCCCGATCTGTATGCGCTGTGATTCGACCAGTCGACCAAGGAGTATGTAGATGGCGAGCGCGGCTGCCCCCAGGAAGATTACCGGAAACAGAAAGGACATCTGCTGCAGGCCATCAAGGTCCGCTTTAAGTATCTCGTAGCTCACCTGGTCTTCGCGAGGGATCATGTATGCACTACGAACGCCCTGAACGATGTCAATCTTGCGGGTGCTGATGCTCGCCACTTCATCCTTCGACGTGAAGCGCTTTATGCCGTAGCGTGTCAGTATCTGCTTGATCTGTTCGATCGTCTGGTCGACCGGCACCCCGTCGTCGAATGCCAGTCCTATCTGGTTGACCATGCCCTCCATGCCGAACAGTTCTTCTGCGCGCTGTTGTGGCATGAAGATGACGCCAAATGTCTTTGCTGTCGACACCAGTTCCTGGGAGCTCTTTGCTACCCAGAGATACTCCGGGTGGACGGCGATGCCGGCCACAACGAATCTGGTCTTGAGTGTCTGGTGCTCGATCGTCAGCACATCTCCCGGTCTGAGATTGTGGTAGTCAGCAAATGTCGGCGGGAGAAGTACCTCTCGTGTGCTGCCCGGGGTGAAATAGTCGCCAGCCTCCATCTTCACGTCACCCACAATGGGGCGGAAGTCCGCTGGCAAAGACACGATTCGCGCCTCCACGCGTTCTCCTCCCTCCGTGTCAAGGTCCAGCTTGACGTGTCCGACCACCTGCCCCTGGGCACGTACGCCGGCTATGTCATTCATTTCTCTGACCGCGCGCCCGGGGAGATAGTCGACGGTGACGAAGTAGTCGCCCATAACCAGAGTGTCGTACGTATAGTCATACGAGGTCTTAAGGTTCTGATAGGAGGCGTATACAGACACGAACATGGCGATACCGAGGGCGACGACAACGGCGACAGCCGCAAACTGCGCCTTGGAACTGCGCATGTCGCGAAGAAGCTTCCGGTGCAGGTTGCTGACGGCTACCATCTCAGTTTGTCGGGGTCGAGCGGACTCTCGTTTACGCGGATGTCAGCGACCTTTCCGTCGCGCAGTCGTATCACCCGGTCAGCGACTTCCCCGATCGGGGCGTTATGTGTAACTACACACATTACCTTGTTCTCTTGTTGATTCAGGTCTCGCAGCAGCTTGAATATCTTCTTGCCTGTCTCGAAGTCCAGGCTTCCAGAAGGCTCGTCGCACAGCAGAACAGAAGGGTTTGTGGCAAGCGCTCGAGCTATTGCGACACGTTGGTTTTCGCCTCCCGAAAGCTCCGCAGGAAAGTGGTCCTTGCGGTCTCCCAGACCGACCGCGTCCAGAAGCACGTTCGGTCGACGATGATCGTTTATGAGGTCTGCGGCAAACTCGACATTCTCTCTCGCCGTCAGAGTAGGAATCAGATTGAAGAACTGAAAGATGAACCCGATCTGGGTTCGGCGGAAGAGCGTGAGTTGCCGTGATGAGAGCGAGGGCACATCGATACCATTCACTACGACGCGACCGCTGGTCGGTGAATCCAGGCCTCCAATCAGGTTCAACAGAGTTGTCTTGCCCGAGCCGCTTGGACCCAGAAATACGATGAATTCCCCTGGCCAGATCTCGAGGCTGATGTCGTCAAGGGCGCGCACCTCTACTTTGCCCATCTGGTAGATCTTGGAAACGTGCTCCAGGACTATTGTGGGCTCGTGTGTTTGATGGCGGTCAGCCTGTTGTTCGTGCACCCTTGCCACGTGTGAGCCTCCCTCAGTCAGTGCCGGAAGAATCGGGCAGCACTGTCATATCGCTCTCGTCTGTCTTGCGCATACCTATGCCGGAAATCACGAGCGACATCTGCCTTCGCAGGAGCCGTTCTGCTGCGTCCATATCCAGGGTCTTGGCAAGGGAAAACATCGCAAGCGGAAGTGCCGCAGCCGAGTAGCATGCCGTAGCCGCCTCATCAGCGGACACATCATCCCGAATCTGTCCCGCGCACTTGTAATGGACCGCCAGTGTGCGGCATTGTTCCAAGAAACGGAGCTTCATCTGGTATGTCTGCTGTCCGTACCCGAGTTGTTTGCTGACAGCGAGGGACATGAATTCCTGTAGGAGCCGGGGCGTGCACTTCTCAGCCATGCCCCTCAAGTATGTGTGGAAAAGAGCAGCCATGCCCTCGCTCATGTCTTCTGGTGGGGAGGAGACGACCGCCTCGCCCATCTGAGCCTCTTCGTCGATATATCTGACGAACATGGCGCGCAACAGCTCTGACTTGGTGCCGAAGTAGTTGTATACGGTAGCTACGCCTACTTCGGCACGCTCCGCTATCTCTTCGATTGAGGTGTCATCGAAGCCCTTCCGGCCAATTAACTCGGTCGCGGCATCAAGTATGACGCGTTGTCTGCGCTCTTTCTGTCTTTGCCTCAAAGACACTCTCATTGCAATCCTTCTTGCTTGAATGGCCTATCAGCATATAGACAACTACAAAAGTGTAACAGACTATTGTGTGTGTCAAGCAGGTTGTGACGAGAAATGAATAACCGCCGCATCCGACACAAGAGACGGATGCGGCGAAGGCGGTTTCGCAGGCCGTTATGAGCGAAGGCCGCGTGCGATTACCGTACGGCAGATCTCACTGGTGCCTTCGTAGATCTCGATAAGCTTGGAATCGCGATAGCATCGCTCGACGGGCATGTCCTTTGTGCAGCCATAGCCGCCATGTAGCTGTACTGCTTTTCGTGCAACATCGACGGCCATTTCGGATGCGTACAGCTTGGCGGCTGCTGCCTCGACAGTGTAAGGCTTCTTGTCATCTGCGAGACGTGCCGCTTCGTATGCAAGCAGACTGGCGGCCTTGATCTGCGTCTGCATATCCGCAAGCATCCATTGCACTCCCTGGAACTTGCCGATGGAGCGACCGAACTGCTCGCGATCAGCAGTGTAAGTCAGTGTGGCCTGAAACGCCGCCTCGGCGCATCCAATGGCCTGTCCGGCGCAGTGAATCCTTCCAAGGTCGAGCGATCTGAATGCGATGCGAAGCCCCTTTCCAGTCTCTCCGAGCACGGCGGAGGCGGGAATGCGGCATTCCTTGAAGAATAGCTCAGTCGCGCTGCTCGCATGCATGCCGAGCAGGTCTTCGCTCTTTCCAACCGTGAAGCCCGGGGTCTCCTTGTCGACAATGAATGCGGTGATGCCCTTGGCTCCCTGTGATCTGTCCACGGTGCCGAAGATCACGGCGAAGTCGCAGACATCTCCTGCCGTGATGAAGGCCTTCGCGCCATTCAATACCCATTCGTCTCCGTCGCGTGTCGCGACCGTCGACATGCTCGCGGCATCGCTGCCCGCGCCGGGCTCTGTTATTGCAAAGGCGGCTACTTTCTTTCCTTCGAGCATGGGTGGGATGTACTTCTGTTTCTGCTCCTCTGTCCCGAAGGCAAGAAGTGCATCGAGCACGATTCCTGCCGGCGAGCCGAAGATTGCGGAGAGCGAAACGCTGGCACGTGCAATCTCAATCGAGGCAAGGAGGTACTCGACGGCGGTCCCACTGAGGCCACCGTACTCAGGAGGTACAAGAATACCGAACAATCCGTAGTCGGCGTACTTGTCGACAGCCTCACGGGCGAACGCCTTACGCGCTTCCCATTCCCCAACGTGTGGCATTAGTTCCTGGTTAACGAAATTGCGTATGTCCTTCTTGAAACCCAGTTCCGTTTCGGTGAGAAGACCTTCCATGCGTGTTACTCCCTTTCATGTAGCGCTGCGTCCGGCTGCACAGGGCGTGCAGCAGGAAGACTGCGGGTTCGTGAAGAGATTGTACGGGTGCTGCGGCCAGGTGGCAAACTACACTTGAGCGATAGCAGTCGCCCTTCGTGAAGTGCGTGCTATAATCTCTTTGACTCGCGCAACGCCAGAGCACAGGCACCTTGTGGAGCTCCCTAAGGTCATAGTAACCGAACCAGTCGATTCTCATGGTCTCGGCATACTTGCCGCGGCTACCGATCTTTACTATCTGCCTGATACCCCGGACGTGACACTTGAGGATGTGGTTTCTGACGCGAGCGCCCTCGGCGTCCGTCTCGTGCGCGTTACACCAGAGCTGATGGACAGAGCTCCTGGATTGAGAGTCGTCGCTAAACACGGGGTTGGAGTGGACAACATCGATGTCACGGCAGCTACCATGCGCGGCATAGTAGTGGTTTACACGCCGAACGCGAATGCCGTTTCCGTGGCTGAACACATTATCTCATTGATGCTGTCGCTTGCGAATCGCATCTGTGCAGCAAACTCAGACTTGAGAAGTGGCGCTTTCCGCACACGAGAAGACTACGTGGGTGTAGAGTTGCTCGGCAAGACTATGGGAATAGTGGGCCTCGGTCGGATTGGCCGCGAAACCGCGAGAATCTGCCGTGCAGGTTTCGGTATGAGCGCAATTGCATACGATCCTCTGCTGAGTGTGGAGGCCATAGAATCTGCCGGCTGCACGCCGGCTCCAACCCTGGACGAGTTGTTCTCTCAATCGGATTTTGTGGCTCTCTGCGTTCCTCTTAATGACAAGACCCGTGGTCTCATCGGGGCACGAGAACTCGCGTCAATGAAGTCGACGGCGTATCTGATTAATACAGCACGCGGAGGGCTTGTAGACGAAGATGCGCTCTACCGTGCGTTGAAGAATGGAGTGCTGGCGGGGGCAGCAATGGATGCCTTTGCTGAGGAGCCGCCCGCTTCCGACCATCCGCTGCTGACTCTCGGCAATTTCATCGGTACTCCGCATGTGGGCGGTGCGACCCGTGAAGCGATGCGCAGGATGTCTGCGGACCTCGCAGACGAGATACTCCGTGTGCTGAGAGGAGAGCGGGCGCGCTGTCCAATCAACCCGGAGGTATATACATGAATACAGCTAGAGCCGATACATCACTTCTTCCTGTCTACCGCATCCACCCTCTTCCGCTGGTTTCCATCAAACAGGATCTGGGCGGCTTCACCTATGGTTTGAATCTTGGAACCAAGTTCGATCTTCCGGTCTTCTCGTGGTACATCGAGGGGGCCAGCGAGCGCGTACTTGTGGACACGGGAGGTGATGCCATCCACGCCAGGAAGTATCGTGGATTCGAGGCTGTTGATATCCACACTTTTGAGGACGCGCTCTTGAAGTATGGTCTCAAACCGACTGATATCGACCTGGTCATTCAGACACACCTGATGTGGGATCACTGCGTTCATACGAGGAAATGCACGAATGCCCGCATAGTTGTGCAGCAGGACGAACTGGAATACGCGCTCGCTCCTCATCCTATTCAGGCAAGGATGTACAAACGCGAACTGTTCATGGGATTGAACCTGCAGCTTGTCAATGGCCATACGGAAATCCTGCCGGGTATCGAGTTGATTCCCACACCTGGCCACTGCCCGGGGTGCATGTCTGTTGGTGTAAACACAGAGAAAGGGAAGGCTATCATCAGCGGTATGTGCGTCGTCGGCGATAACTTTAACCCTCCGTCCGGTGTCCGCGAGCACATGCCGGTCATCCCGCCGGGCATTCACCTGGATGCCGTCGAGGCGTTCAATAGCAATCTGAAGGTTAAAGGGATGGCCGATATCATCATCGCCAATCACGACCCCGCCCTGGTCAATGTCGAAACGATTCCCGAGTGACCGCGCGAGAAAGGGAGGTTACGTGAAGAAGGACATCGGATACGAGTTCAAACAGCTTCTGCAGCAGGGTAGGAAGGTATTCGGTCCCCTTATCGGTCCAGGCAACGATCCCGAGCCAACTGTGGCGGCATTGCGGGATTTCGGCTATGACTTCTTCATGATAGACAACGAGCACAGCCTCGTCAGCAAGGAGTCCATCTACGCATACATCCGGCTTGCCCGGGAGTACGAGCTGCCGATACTGATGAGACCGGAGGACAATCAGACCCCCCTGAGCCCGTATTTGGACTCCGGCATCCAGGGCTTGATGGTACCTCAGGTGGACACCGTCGAACAGGCATCCAGTGCCATCGATCGTACGTACTTTCCGCCTATCGGACACCGTGGTTCAGGTATTGGTATGTCGCCATATCTCCTGGATGGAATGGATGCCGCCGCGACACCCCTGGCCGCGATGACAGGGTATGTGAATCGGAACGCCATGGTGTTTCCACAGACCGAGAGCCTTGTGGCGGTCAAGAACCTGTCTCAGATACTCCGCCTTGAAGGCATTACCGGTACCGTGGTCGGAACAAATGACCTTGCACTGGATATCGGAGATTACAAGCCGGACATGTTGCGCCCGGTCGTAAACGCTCAACCGTTTATCGAAGAGCGACTTCTTGAGGTAGTAGCGGCGTGTCGCGCGGCAGGGAAGGTCGCAGGCATAGGCGGATTCACACCCAGTGGCTACGAGAAATGGGCCCGGGAAGGGTATCAGTTCTTTACGCTCGGATACATCCGCGACAACAACGTCGATAGATTCAAGGCGGTCCTTGCGGAGGCACGCGACCTTACGGGCTGAAGCTCAGAGGCTTGAAGGAGAATCATGACTGAATGGAATGACTGGGACTACATGCTGCAACTGGAGCAGAAGAAGGATACGTCGGTTGCGGGCGGGTTACTCTACGGTGCCGTCGACATGCATCTCCATTTTGAGCCGGAACCGTGGATGACGCGGCGCTTTGATGCTCTTGAGACTGCGCTTCATGTGCGGGAGAATGGCCTTGCCGGCTTTGTCCTGAAGAACAGGACGTATTGCAGTGAGGCCCTCGCGCAGCTTGTACAGAGGCTTGTGCCGGAGCTGTTCATATTCGGCAGCCTGGTGCTCGATGGGGAGACTGGCGGGCTGAATTATCGGGCTGTAAGAGGCGCAGCTGCTATGGGAACCAAGGTCCTGTGGATGCCGGTCTTCTTCTCGGCGAACTCGATGCCGGTCGTCGAGCGGAACTTCAATCTCGATCTTGGGGGAGGAGGCATCACAATAATTGATGAATCCGGTGTTCTGCTGCCTGTGGTGAGCGACATTCTCAAAGTCGCGAAGGATTACGACATGGTTGTCTGCACCGGGCACGTGTCTCCACGTGAGGTTTTTGCCCTCGCGGACGAGTGTGCACGGTTGGGACTAACGAAGCTGGTTGCGACCCACCCGATGTCGACGATAGTCTTCGAGAAAGCGTTGAGCCTCGACGATGCGGTTTCGCTTGCGAAGGGTGGGGTCTACATCGAATACTGTGCGCAGCTGATATCTCCCACGGCCGATGACCTTTCGCCCGCGACTGTTGCAGATCACATCAAGGCCGTGGGCCCTGAGCGGAGTGTGCTGACCACAGATTTCGGCGGAACGCCTCATCCGACCATTGCCGAGGGGATGCGGATGTGCATCAGCGCACTACTGAAGAACGGATTGAGCGCCGAAGATGTTGAGGTGATGGTGAAGCGTAACCCTCGCCATCTGCTGGATCTCCCGTCCGTCGATTAGGCCTTGATGGGCCTCACGGCGTTGAGCTCAGGAAGATTACCACCTCGTCGCTCTGCCAGTTCGCCACGGCGAGGTCGTCATGTCCGTCGCCGTTGAAATCCGCTGTGGTCAGTGAACTCGGCCCCTTTCCGGTGGAGAACACGGCTTTGTCGCGAAATGTGCCGTCGCCCTGGTTCCGGAGCACCGTGAGGGTATGTGCATAGCCGTCGACGACCGCGAGGTCCATGTGGCCATCGCCATCAAGTTCGAAAGGCGTAACCCAGCAGGGACCACCTCCCCCGGTCAGGTAGTCGCCAGATTTCTGGAAACTGCCCCCTCCGCGATTGCTTAATACGGTTATCGTCCCGCTTGAGTACCTTGTCACGATGAGTTCCGGCAGACCATTGCCCGTGAGGTCTACGGCTGCCACTGACCAGAGTTCCGGCCCGACTTCGAATGATGAGCGACTGCCGAAATGGCCCTCCCCGTCATTCCACAGGATGTCGAGATAACCTTCCGAATATGAGGTTGTCGCGATGTCGGGCGAACCATCGCCGTCGAAATCAGCAGCCACTGCGGAAAACGGTTGTCGGTGAACTGCGT
>CAZKHH010000007.1:0-35943 GCA_964552485.1 uncultured Dehalococcoidales bacterium
CGGACAACCGACCAGCGTGCTGCAAAGCGTACGATACGGGCGACGGAGACAGCAAGGTGCAGCAGGCTTGACAGCACGCCTATGACGCAAGAGCAAGGGTATAGCAAGGAGAAAAGCACATGTCCAGGGAACAGCCGGAATCCAACGATAGAGAAGAACGTGAACAGCCTGACGCGATACGGGGTCCCGAGCCCAGGCATCGCAAACGCGACAGTAAATCGAAGTGGGTCGCCATCGCAAGTGCGGTCACGGTGTTCGCGGTGATAGTGGCTGTACAGGGACTTATCGCGGCAGACGAGTCGGTGGAGGATAGTCCTGACTCGATGGAGACAAGTGCGCAGCAGGACCTCGCCGATGCTGATTCTCCAGCCGCCGGGTCTCCAGGAGAGGAACAGACAGATACTCCGGAATCAAGCCTCGATGCGGGTCCCTCGGACGACATCACTGTCTCAGACGAATCCTCAGCAGAAGAGGATGAAGACGCGGCAGCCGGGACGATAACGGTACAGGGTGCCACGGACGACGATTCTTCGACAGAGGAAGGCGACGAATCATCGGGACCAGTCACGTGGGGTGCTGAGCTTGAATCCCTCGCTGACCTCGGTTCTGTAGCGGGTTCAAAGATTGTGGTGTTCGTATATCTACCTGCGGAGGACACCGGGGATGACGAAGAGCTCCGGAGCGAGATAGAGGCGGCCGCAAACAATGTGACAAAGCAAGGCTTCAGCGTAGGCATGTTCGCCCTGGCACAGGAATCGGATGACTACACCCTTGTTGAAGCCCAGTACTCAACACCTGCAGTAGTCATACTGGTCAGGGGCGCCGGTGGGGCAGTGGTATCCGAGGAGATCACCGAAGACACCCTGCTGTCAGGACTCGCGGCAGCAGCGGACCCGAGCTGTGGCTGTTAGAAACCAGGCCGCCAGCACAGCGTGACGGGTCCCTGCTACATGCACGAAGGACAGGTCTCGACGTAGATGCGTATGCTCTCAATAGACTCGTTGCCGTGTTGATCGCTGACCTTCAGGACGATGTCCACCCAGCCCTTTGATGCAGGCGCCTGCCACACAGCGTCCGGACCGTCGGAGGTGATGCTCCCTGCCTCCGCCTGCCATTCATACGTATAGGCATTCTCTTCGTCATCGACCTGTGCATGGATGGCACACGAACGCTCCTTGAATATCCGCCACGAATCTCCGTAAGGCCGGAACATGTTCGTATTCAGCGCCTCAAGGCTGAACCCGTGGATAACCGGCGGTTCAGCGACATTGACGGTAAGAGGAAGGGATCTCTCCGCGGTTGCACCGTACGTGTCTTCAATCACAAGCGTTACCCAGTAGGTTTCCGGCGTGTTTGGGGCAACCCACAGAATCGACTCGCCCTCGCCATAGAGGTCGCCTGCGCTGGCAGACCAGGTGTACGTCAATTCGTCCCCGTCAGCGTCTTCGGTCTCGCAGCGGACATGAACACTGGTACCGGGCACGACCCACTCTACGTTTTCATCAAGCTCAGATTCCATGACAAGGATCTCCGGTGCCATATTGTCACGAACGCGCAGCGCGAGCGAGCCGTCATCCGTATTTCCGGCCTCATCTGCCACGGTCACCAGTACCTGGTAAAGACCTTCGCTATCCGGAGCGGTCCACTCAATGGTCGAGTCGGTGCCCACGATTTCACCGGCGCTTCCCGACCAGTCATACGTCAGGGCGTCATTATCCGGATCGACCGCCTCACATGAGATGGAGACAGCATCACCAGGCAGAATGCGATCAGTCGATGCAGTAAGGGCAACGACCTGGGGTGCGGTACCAAGACCGCCGCCATTCCCGTCTTCGTCCACGTTGCCTTGCAGCAACTGCGTGAACCATCCACCATTGACAGCCAGGACACCGACCACGACAACGGTCAAAACGGCTGCGACGATACCCCCCGCCTTCTTGCGAGAGCCGGTGGCCTGTTCACTCCCGTCCTTCCCGGACGGCTGCTCCTTTTCCGGGGTTTGTCCCTGTTCGTACGACTGCTTATCCATTGTCGGCTGCTGTTCTTCTGTCTTGTTTTCATCCATTTGTACACCTACCGGTGGTCGCGCACCGTTGCTACCGATACACGCGACATATTAGCAAATAGCAAACCGGAAACCGCGAACCACACTCTGATTCTCCTCAACCGCTACCAGATTATCCATGGAACAATCCCTGCGTTTCTCACTATCCTCGAACGACCAAATAGACTTGCGGACGCTCAACTATCATGCCATCGCCTTTTTGACAGGCCTCCTACTGCGGGATATTATATACCGACTTACGTATATGAGTATATACGATACACGAATGGATGAACTGGTAAAAGCCGCAAAGAGTCTGGGCGACCCGCAGCGCGTGCGTGTACTCAATCTACTGATGCAGCGCGAATGCTGCGTCTGCCAGATAATGGAAGTGCTTGAAATTACCCAGGTGAATGCCTCGCGCTATTGTCATGCTCTTCTCGACGCGGGGTTCCTCAAGGTGCATAAAGAGGGACGCTGGAGGCACTACCGGGTCGATGTCGACGCGTGCTCCCCCTCTCTTCGCGGGATACTTGAGTCGGTGCGCGAAGCCGGCAGATCAGATCCGGTTATGCTCACCGATATTCAACGGCTCGCCCACGCGGCTCCGGGGGGCGAACACAGTGCGCCGGCACCTCTAGCCAAGCATCTGTGATATTTCCCAAACCAGTGAAAGGAGAACCTGTCGATGGCTGACATACTGATGGGCGGAGTCAACGCCCTGCGAGAATACCTGGCTCTCCACGTGATAACGTGTCTTATTCCCGCGTTTCTGCTTGCGGGCGGCATCGTCACGTTTGTCTCACGTGAGGCCATAATCGGTTACCTCGGCGCGGCAGCGCGAAAGATATCCTCCTTCGCAATCTCGGCCGGAGGCAGCTTCTTCGTTGCAGCCTGCTCATGCACGGTCATTCCGGTCGCAAGCGGCATCTACTACGGGGGCGCAGGCATCGGCGCAGCATTCGTTCTCCTCTGGGTAGCGCCTGCGGCTAACATCCTCGCCCTTGTATACACCGGTGCGATTCTCGGCACGCAGATGGTAGTGGCCAGATTAGTGGCCGCGCTGCTGGTCTCATTTATTGTCGGGGCCGTTATGGCGTATGCATTCCGACGCGAGGAGGCCACCCGCGTGCTCACGATTGAACAAGAGGGCGGCTCCCTCATGGAGCGCAAACATGTGCTGCTGCTCGTCCTGCTGGTACTGTGGCTGCTGGCTCCGAATTACCTCGTCATCGAGGGTCCGTACTGGCAGAAGGTAGTAATCTGGGCCATCGGCCTCCTTGTGGTTGCACTGTACGCGTGGCGTGCTGTGGGCCGGGAGAGGATAGCCGACTGGATGCGTGAGACTGGCTGGTTCGTGCGTCAGATATTCCCGCTCCTTCTAGCCGGTGTATTCATCGTCGGAATAATCGGCGCAATCCTGCAGCCTGAGTGGGTGGAGTCTGCGGTTGGTGGCGAGGGCATACGTCAGTCATTTCTAGCGACGCTTATCGGGGCCATCAGTTATTTTGCCACCATGACCGAGGCGCCGTTTGTCGACACGTTGATGGATCTCGGCATGGGCAAAGGACCAGCCCTGGCACTCTTGCTGACCGGCCCCGGCTTGAGCCTGCCCAACTGGCTGGCTATTGCACGCGTATTTGGCCGAAAGAAAGCGCTTGTCTATGTGCCAACCATTATAGTGCTCGGAACGTTATTAGGGTGGATTGCCGGGTTCATATTGTAGGTCCAACACGGGTGCCGGTTCCCGGGCCTAACGACACGCGAACGAATGGAGGTGAGTAATGGATATCAAGATTCTTGGCACAGGGTGTGCGAAGTGCAAAGCGGTGGAGAAAGAGGTTAAGGAAATCGTCGACGAACTCGGCATCGATGCGAACGTCGAGGAAGTCAAGGACATGGCGAAGATCATGGAGTACAAGGTAATGATGACCCCCGGCCTCGTCATCGACGGCAAAGTCGTAACCAGCGGTCATGTGCCTTCGAAGAAGGATGTGCGCAAGTACGTAGAAGAGGCCAGCCAGGGCTGAACGCCGATACGCGCCCTCGATAGACGGAGGTGGTTATTCGCCTGCCGGCGACAAACAGGGTGCGTGTCAGAGAAGCGAGGCACGAATATGCGAAGCAGGAATAGACTGTTGCTGAAGGTTGTTGCGGCTACGTTTATGCTTTCGCTAGTTGCTCTCACAGGTTGTGGTGACAAGGGAGTCACTCCGTCTCCCGCCGATGCGAGTGAGCAGCCAAGCGAACAGCCCGACGAACAGATAGATGAGCAACCAACTGAACAGCCAGACGAGTCGGGATACGATACGTTCCAGCCACGGCGGGACGACGGCGTGGACGTGGTGTACTTCGAGGAAGAAGGCGCCTGTGACTGCATGGCCGAGGTCGGAGATGCAGTTGAGCATTCCATCCGGTCGAATTTCGCCGCTGAACTCGAGAGCGGTGAGCTGCGCTTCTTCATTATTGCATCCGACGACCCGGCCAATAGAGCGACAGTCGAGACGTTCGAGGCGCAGTTGTTCGACATGTTCATCGTCGAGTATGCCGATGGACAGGGAAACGCGACTCCCGTGTATGAGATATGGACGCTGTGGGGTGATGACGATGCCATAGAATCGTATGTGAAGGCTCTTGTTGAGGGAGCCCTCGCGGGGCAGACGTAATATGGATGTCGCATCGCTTTCTTCCGGCAGTATTCCTCTTCTATCGGCTTTGGGGCTTGGACTGCTCGCAGCCATCAGCCCCTGCACGATGGCGACCAACGTCGCTGCACTCGCGTATGTCGGCCGGAAGGCAGGTGAACAATCACACCCCGTACTCACAGCGGTTCTCTACACGCTCGGGCGGATGTTCACCTACACCGCCATCGGCGTGTTGATTGTCCTCGTCGGCATGGAAGTCCCCGCTCTGTCCCGTTCACTGCAGGCAGCCGGGTCCTCGTTTCTCGGTCCATTCCTGATAGCAATAGGCATCGTCCTTCTGGTCATCGATAGGCTACCTGCTATCGCCGGCGGTGGACACCTTCAGCGCCTGGGAACCCGTCTGGGCGACATGGGCGTACTCGGCGGCTTTCCCCTCGGCGCGGCATTTGCGCTCGCGTTCTGCCCTTACAGCGCCGTCCTGTTCTTCGCTGTCTTGATACCCCTGGCACTCCGCACGGTGGGAGGCATCACTCTCCCTGCCGTATTCGCCATCGGGACCGGCGTTCCCGTGCTTGTCTTCGGAGCATTGTTGTCCTTTGGCGCATCACGAATGGCTTCCTTCATGAACGTGCTCAGCCGTGCTGACCGCGTAATGCGCATCGTCGTAGCCGTTGTCTTCATTGGCGCGGGGGTCTATTGCCTCTTTGCAATGTAGGTGACGAGTTCCCGGCAAGCTATCAGGCATCGCAGCCTTGTTGGCTTGCACCTCGCATAGGGCGAAACTCTCGTTCCGGATTCCGTATTCACTCTGGAGAAGCATGACCGACACTCTCTTGAAGCTCGTTGTGGTTGTATGTATCGTGGGCATTGCCGCGGTACTGGGTATAGTGTGGCTCACTGAGGGCAGTCCCACGACCGCTCCCGGCGACACTTCCGAAGACTCATCCGTCCCTATTATCGTTACTCCACCGGCTGGCACAGTCGACCCCGCAGAGAGCGACCAGCCGACGGATGCTCCTGCCGCTCAAGTCGATGACAGCAGCACCGGCTCCGACGTATTCACGATCGAAGAACTCAGCGCCGAGTGCCTCGAGGCAGGTGAGGAATTCGGCGTCACTGCTCTGCCGCTCGGCGCCGATTGGCGTACGACAGCGCGGGGCGTATACGCCAACACTCCGGTTCTCATCACCTGCCAAACGGACGTATCCGCCGAAGACCTGACTTTCGAGTGGAGCGCTACTCACGGCGAGATTCAGGGCAGCGGCCCCAGCATCACCTGGGTAGCTCCGGAGCATGGCGCGAAGTCGGAGGTTGCGGTGGTTGTACGCAACAATAACGGCATTTCACAGTCGGCAGCCCTGCAGTTCAGAGTAGCAACCTGCGACTGCATCTACGAGCGATACTAGTCAGCTTGTGCAGGAAACCCACGCCGATTTGGCTGCGACTTGGTGAACGTCACCATTTACCCGGGTGAACCGCTGCTCCCGTCTTACCGTGCCGCACGAGCGCCCATATCGCGTGAGAATCCTTCCGGCGACTCTGTCTCAATCTGTTTCTACTTGAGCAATCTGTATCCCAAGGAGCCTGACTCCTGACTCAGTCGACATGGACAACGTCGCGGGACCTGTAACCATGCACTGTCCCGCTTTCAGCGTGGCGGTCCCTGAATCCACTTTTACCTCAGCCGTGCCGTGCAGCACGTGAAAGATGACATATGAAGACATCTCACATTCCGGTATGTGTCCACCGGGCGGAAGCTCAACGACTCGCATCTTGAAGTTCTTTTCCTCCTGAAGGACGCTCGTACCACGGCCCTCCGAGGATTGCACCGTCATGCCGGCCGGATCATATACATTCATCGCTTAACTCCTTCTGAGACATCGGTCCATCCACCATCAGTCCGCTCGATTATCAGTTCCACTGCCAGTCCCATCAGTATTACAAAGACAACAGTAAGTCCGAGCCGCACCGCCATGAACTCAAGCCCGAGGAACTGGAGTTCCACAAGTTCCTGAGGCAGCTTGATACATGCCCAGGCGGAAAGAAAGACCACGGCGTTGGATATACGCGCGCCCTTCTTCAGAATCATCAAAGCGAGAGGAAACGCAACGTACAACGGCCCGGTCGGCAGCATGCCGAGGAACAGCGCGAGGAGCATACCCTTCAGTCCCGCTGCCTTTCCAAGATACCTGGCCACCAGGTCTTTCGACACAAAGACGTTGAAGAGACCCATCATAATCATCACGGCGGGAAGTATGGTGACCATTTCAACCAGGTAGTCGCGCCCCACCTCTTTCGCACCCTCCGTCTTCTCAGGAAAAAGAGAGAGGAATATGACAGCCACGACGACAAGCGCAAGAAGTATCAGCCAGTCACGCCGGAGCGTTCTACTGGCCTTATCCTTCTCTCCCGTTCCTCTGCCGGCGGACCTCATAGCACCCACCCCATGATGAGAGCAATGATAAGCGCAATCCCGAAACTCATGCCGTTCCTCAGGAAGGCCATCTTCCTGCCGAGCTGCTGTATCTCCACGGGAAGGGTCACAACTCCGACCATCGTCAGCGTGGCGATGAATGCAGCCACCGCTGCTACGGAGGCCCCGCTCTGCAGCAACGAAGCAGCAAGGGGAAAGGAGACGATAGCCGGAATGTACAGTACAGCCCCCAGTGCGGCAATGAGCAGAACCCCTCCAACGCCTGCCTGGTCGCCGACAAATCTCGATATCTGTTCCGGCGGCACAAAGGCAAGCAATAACGAGATCATCACGATTATGGCGAGGATAGTTGGCAGAAGGCGGAAGGCTGACCTCGCTGCTACTGCTAATGCCTGTCTCGTTCTCCCCTTATCCTTGACGAGTGCAATTCCAAGGAGAGCGATTACAAGCACGTTCACTAAGAGAGCGGTGGTACTCATTCCTTCTACTGTTCCTTCACGTAATAGCGGCCAAGTGCGCGTTCTTCTTCAGTTGGAGCAAGTCTACGTTCGCATTCGTCCAGGAGCCGTTCCAGTCGGTCCCGGGTGGAACGTATGTGCTGCGACCACGCACGTAGACAGTCCAGCCCGTCGGATGTGACTTCATACACCCGCCGTGCGGGCCCGCGTCCCTCCGTATCCCAGGATGATCGCAGCAACCCCTCACCTTCGAAGGTCCGGAGTGTCCTGTAGACGAATCCGGGATCCACATTGCTGATGTCATCTTTCCGGTTCAGGGCTTCCAGAAGCTGGTATCCGTGCGCCGCACCCTGCGATAGGAGCAGCAATATCCATGCCTGGGTGAATCCCACCATCCTTCCAGGCGAGGCAGCACAGAAGGAATGAGACACTTCACCGTTGCACCGTTCGTTACACATTGGATTACTCCAGTGACAGACTGGCGCATCTATATGCGCCACACATATAGTACGAAATCAACTGCGGCAAGGTCAATTCACTGTGGCATCCTGCAGCTACGCTCGCCCGGCGAAACCGCGTCTTGCATCACCCCGGAGTGCACTGATATCCTCGTTCGTGCCTTAAGCATCCGCTCCCCCCACAACTGAAGACCGCTGTCGCCTTTTCCCATGAACACGACACGCACACATGTGAATCAACAATGCTGCATAAAACCCATACTGGAGGTGACAGATTGCGAACCTCGAATACCAGGCTCATTTCTGTTCTCCTGGCGCTTCTGGTGTCAGGCCTGATGCTCGTCCCGGGCTGCGGCATGGACAAGTTGCCCGCGATACCCGATGCAAACGGCGGAAATGGCGGGACCGAATCCGACGGAGACGCAGGCAATGGAGAGCCCACACAGGTGCCGGGAGAAGACCCGCCCCGGATCGTGCCCCTCTATTCCGGAGCGATCCGTGTCAGATATGTCGCGGAGGACAACCAGGGCATGGCGACATACGCGGTCCCTGCTGACGCGGAGGATGTGGTCGCGTTTTATCGGACGGAGTTGGACCAGCTTGCCTGGACGAACGACTACGAAGAGTCGACCGACGATAAGATGATCATTGGCGTCCAGGACGTAGGCGGCCAGACCATCGTCGCCGAGATCCACTATGACAGCAGTGAATGGCCTGGCTACACTGAAGTCGATCTTGGATGGCAGATCAATACGTAACCATGCTGCATTGCGTTCGGTCGACACGTTTGATGCGCGTCTGCAGGCGGTTTCTGGGCTTCCGTGACAGGGAAAAGGACGTCCATCGCACCGCTTGCGCGGAGGACTTCTATCAAGCCTCAAGGCAGATGGCGTCTACATGAATGACCGTATCATTCCGGAGTATCCGTGAAAAAATGACAATACTGGTATCAGGCGTTTCCGGATGCTGCCCGAATCGGCGCACGGTGTACTCATCGAGATGGTAGATGAGTGTCGGGCAGCCGACGTGCTCCTGACACAGAAGAGCTAGATCCATCAGGAAACGTAGGGGCAGCCTGCGGGCAGTCTACCGAGGACCGCCAAGATCGCCCCGCCGGCCGAGTTCCCACAGCGCGGAGAAGAAGTGCCGGGCCCACTCATTCGCGGCTTTCCGGTTCGCACAGAAGACAATGCGCAGCGTCGGATGCAGCGCATACAGTTCCGCTATCGCCTGAGCACAGAATTGCGGGCTGTAGGGTCGAACCTTTTTGGAATTGAGAAAGTCCGCATACGAAGCCTCGATAACGAGCGCGCTGTGTCGCTGCGCAGCCAGCTCAGTAAGCCTCTGGTGCAGTACGGGCATCACGCCGAAATTCGCAAGCAGGTTATCAAGAGTCTTGCGTTCGACCACTGCCAGCATCTCATTACCGTCCATAAGCGCATAGTCACCCGCACCGACGGGTCCACGCTCCAGGACAGCGCCCGGATAACGCCAGGGGTATTTCTCGTTGCTGTCGGCGCGAACGACCATCCCGGAATCGCCGCGTCGCGGCACCATCTTGAACGCAGAACGGTGTTGCTGAATCGACTTCTGAGTCAACCAGAATACCTGTTCGTAGGTCTCGCCCGGCCTGTCTTTGTACGGCTTCTGAAGAAAAAGGAAGTCACACCGCTTGTACCTCTTGCGGTCGAGTACGATTGAGATACGACGGCCACGCTCGTTCAGCCCGATGATATCCACTCTCTCCAGCTCAACCAGCACCTCATCCTCGTCAGGTGGTTGGTCTTCGCGCAGACAGAAGATGTTCCGGCCGGCAGCAGGCCAGCGGTCCTGTGCGCGAAGAACAAGCGCAGGGGCATCACGGCGGAGAACCTGTACACGGTAAGGAAACCGCTCGTGCTCCGTTCGTTCAAGAATCCACGTTCCTTCAGCCATCTTCGCTCTCGGGTTTCTCTTCTACAGGATGAAACACCAGACCGGCTTCAAGTCCAGGGCATGGCATGTCCGGCCATTACGAGTACAAGCTGAAATGCAGCCAATCACTTCTTCCTGGAGGTGATGAAGGTCTTGATGAGGTAGCCCCCTACTGCCAGAAACAGCAACTGCGTTACCGTCGTAATGATTATGTCCACCGTCGACATCACATCCAACACCCCTGCAATGGCAGCAAGGCTGTAGATGGCTACTACACAGAGTATGATTCCTATCGCGAGGCTCATCACTATCCCTCTTTCGGACGGGTATCAGGGCCGTCGGCACTACAGGCCTGCAGCCGACGGCCCCGCAGATCGACACGGTCTCACCGAAGGTTACAGAGTGAAGGCGCCACTAGTCCACCGTCGCGATGACTTCGACCTCCAGTTTCCACTCCGCCCGGGCCAGATCCTTCACCACAAGGAGCGTGGTCGGCGGGAAAGGAGGGATGAGATACTCAGCGCGGATGTCCTTGAAGACCATGAAATCCTCGCGCTCCTTCAGGAAGATGGTGAGCTTGATCACGTCCGCGAAGGTCGCTCCGGCAGCTGCCAGCATGTTCTTCAGGTTCTCAAACACTTGCCGCGTCTGCGCAGCGAAGTCCTCGGACACGAGCTTGCCGTCCGGCCCCCACGGCACCTGTCCGGCGATCATTACAAGATTTCCGCCTTTGACCACGACTCCCTGGGAATAGTCGCCGGCGGGCTTTGGGACATTGTCGGGCTGCAGATAGGTCTTCTCCATTACCCTTTCCTCCTTTGATGAACAGCATCGAGACGCTGCGAGTCTTTGCCCGATGATACACGGAATGGGTCGACATGGTTATCATCTTCCCTATAATAGGATGCAGTTGCGTAAGGGGGAAGACCGGTAGGCCATGCAAGCCCGACTTATAGCGCCTTGCGGGATGAACTGCGCCATCTGCCACGGGTATCTGCGAAAGGAGAACACGTGCCCCGGCTGTCGCGTGCGGAGTGACAGCAAGTTACCCTACTGCATGCGGTGCATCATCGTAAACTGCGAGCACGTCAGAACGGGCAAATCGGGTTTCTGCTACGACTGTCCAAAGCTGCCATGTAGACGACTCCGTGACCTGGACAAGCGCTACAGAACGAAGTACGGCATGAGCATGCTGGAGAACCTGGCGTACATTCGCGACTACGGACTGGAGGCGTTTGTCGCTAAGGAGGCGGACCGATGGCGGTGCCCGGAGTGCGGGGCCATTCTCTGCGTCCACCGGCGGACATGTATCCGGTGCGACAGTCCACGTTCTGGTGCGGCTGCATGGTTCGCCGAGCGCGACGCTACTTAGAACGGCGCTACATCATACGTTCGGGTTGGGATCTTCCTGGTTCGGACCGCCTTCCTGGATGATGATTCTTCCCGTCGAGGCCGCGTAGCGGTACTGCGCCGCCTCCTGGTACTCCGGGTCGGCAAGCCACTCCTCGATATGCCTGCGCGACGGAAACTCCATAATGACCATTCGCTGCGTGAATGGCTCACCTTCAAGGGTGACGACCTCTTCGCCGCGCGTGAGAAAACGGCCGCCGTGTCGTTTCACCGTGGGAGGAGTCCGCGACGTATACTTCCGGTACGTCTCCGGGTCGTAAATGGTCATGGTGGATATCAGGTACGTGCTCATGAGCGTCTCCTCCGGTCGAACGTCGTGCTGAAACGTACAGTGCTGAATTCCGCTTGACAAGCCAACGCGCACAGAACCGCGCTCATAACAGAGAGGCCACCCGCCTGTAAGGGGTGGCCTCTCCAGTGTTCACTGGAACGGTCAGGCAGACTTCCGGAACTGCTCCATGAACTCGACCGCCTTCTTCACGTCTTCGAGCGAGACGGCGTTGTAGAGCGAGAAGCGGATGCCGCCGACCGAGCGGTGTCCCTTGATACCGAGCAGCCCTTCCTTCTTGCCGTCAGCGATGAATTTCGCCTCGAGCTCCTCGGAGGGAAGGCGCATGGTGACATTCATCCAACTCCTGCTGTCCTTATCCGCAGTACCCTTATAGAAGTCCGGGGCCGCGTCCATCGCGTCATACAGCAGGTCTTTCTTCTCGCGGTTGACCTGCTCGACCGCCGAAAGGCCGCCCTGCTTCTTCACCCACTCCAGCACGAGCTTCATGATGTAGACGCCGAAGACAGGTGGAGTGTTGAAGAGCGACTTGCTCTTGGTGTGGGTCCCATAGCTGAACATCGTCGGCAGGCCCGACCGCGCGGTCTGCAGGAGGTCGTCCCTGAGGACCACGAGCGTAACACCAGAAGGTCCGAGGTTCTTCTGCGCGCCGGCATAGAACATCGCGAACTTCGTGAAATCGAGCTGCCGCGACGCGATATCAGACGACATGTCCGCTACCAGCGGAACGCTGCCCACATTCGGGAACTCATGAAACTGTGTTCCCTTGATGGTGTTGTTTGAGCACACGTGGAGATACGCAGCGTTGTCCGGGACCTTCACCTCGGAGGGTGCGGGAACACGCCGGTACTCCTCGCTCTTGGATGAGAAGACTACATCGGCCTTTGCGATTATGTCGCACTCTTTCACCGCCTTGGCGGCCCACTCGCCGGTATCGACATACGCACCGACCTGGCCGTCGCTGACGAAGTTCATGGGAATCATGGCGAACTGGGTCGATGCACCGCCGCCGAGAAACAGTACGTGATACTCGAGACCAAGACCGAAAAGCTCGCGAACGAGCTCAATGGTCGCGTCGTTGATGGCCTCGTATTCCTTCGACCGGTGAGAGCTTTCGAGGATGGAGATACCAGTGCCCTGGTAATCGACAAGCTCTTCCTGAACGGTCTTCAAGACCTCCAGCGGCAGGGCCGCCGGACCCGGATTGAAATTGGCTATTCTTCCTGCCATTTGTTCCTCACACACACAAGATTTCGCACGTGAATGCGTTGCGATTCTGGTTGCCGCGGGCATATTCGAGGGCATCGGAGGTCTCTGCTCCCCGAAAAGCAGGACCCGTGGTAGGCACACCTTATCATATATCCGCCGCAGTGACTAAGAGGCCTTTCGAGTATCAGATTTGCAGGGCTTTCCGTGATGCCCGGATGCCCTCCCTGGCACGCAAGAACAAGGGGGAGGTCTGAGCCTTCCCCCGGAATGACCGCACGTACCAGCAACCTGCAGGCTAGCCTGCGGTCGATACCTCTACTGCGCCCGCGATGGTCGAGAAGACCATCTGGTCGTCTTTGGCATCGACCTCTACGGTGTCTCCATCCACGAACTCGCCCTCCAGCACTTTGACGGCCAAGGGATCAAGCACCATTCGCTGGACGGTACGCTTCATCGGGCGGGCACCGAAGGCGACATGGCCTGCTGGCAGGCCGATCAGGCGAAAGATCAGGCACGGTCGACCGAAACCGCCCACACGAGAGCTACGACCCATCCGATGAATGACCAGCCGAGAAAGAGGTTAAGGAGGAATATCGATAGCGTATTCTGTTTGTGACGCGCCGCCGCGATCACGGTCGGTAGAAAATACAGCACGGCCGAAGCCACAACCAGCAGCACAAGAAGAGGCAGTCCCACAATGGCAAGAAACTCGAAGAACGGATCTATCAACGCCGGCTGGCACCTCCGATTCGATACACCGCCACAATACACGGTCGACCCTCGCGAGTTCAACAGCAGGGTTACCAGACATCCGCGCACCGTGGGAAGCAGGTGCGTCGCTGTATTCCAGCCCAGATTTCACTCAACCGGATGTGTTCCTTCACACGCCCTTCACAAACCTCTGCAAATATGATGAGTGCTCGACGGAGTCGAGACACTGCAGTTTAAGGAGAACCGATGGTGGGAGGAAAGAAGCTAACAATTGCACTGGCTATCACGATACCGCTTCTCGCCCTGGGCGGCGGACTGGCAATGGCGTCCAGCGAGGCATCCGCTTCACCCGCGGAAGATCAGCCATACAGTCCGGACGATGGGCTGGTCGTAGCGTACAGCTCAAGCGCGGCCCAATACGGCTGTGGCGACTGTGCCGGTGAGTGCGGACGATACGGCGAGGGACCCTGCGACGGCACATGTGACGGGGACTGCACAGGCAATTGCGCCGATTACCCGGGTGATGGTGAATGCCTCGATGCGGGTCAATGCGCTGGTAACGGCGACTGCATCCGGTCGGGCGATTGTGAGCGAGCTACTGACTGTGATATTTCAGGTCAATGTATCGGCGCCGGCCAGTGCCACGACACTGCTCCGAAGCGCTTGAGTAATTGCGCCCGCGGTTCCCGCTAGATATCCGTCGCGTGATGCCAGTGAGGTAGTGATATTACAGGTTCGGACGCCTGACGCCCGAACCTGTAATCGTGTTACAGTTGGCATGGGTTCACGCACTGGAACCACGATTCGGAGGACTCGACTTTGACAGAGACGGACAGGAAAGCGCCTGAGGCTCCACAAGAGAGAAAACGGTCACAGGGAGTGCAGCGCAAGGCTGCGCTCTTCGTTGGCATTGCATGCGTAGCTGTAGTGGCTGTCATAGTCTTCCTCAATTCGGACCGTCTTCCTGTCCATTCCGACACGGCCGCACCACAGGTCACCGAGGCCCCCAACTCGGACCCAGTCATAGTCGGTGTGAGCGTTTCCTCCGACCGCATATTCCCATCCACCACGTGTGAGATCGCCTGCGAAGCGAAAGACGACGATGGCGACGCCCTTTCCTACTCATGGGAGACCGGCAAAGGCGAGACAGTTGGTGAAGGGCCAACCATCAAGTGGACCGCGCCCGACAGTGAGGGGCTGTACCGGCTGACGGCGACCGTAAGTGATGGCCGGAATGGCACGGTCGAATACACAACATCTCTCACAGTCAAAGCCAACCGCGAACCACAAGTCGAAGAGCTCTCCGCTGTCGCGGAGATTATTGCCCCCGGAGATTCAACCGTCATTTCATGCAAAGCCTCGGATGCGGATGGAGACCAGATCACATACGACTGGAGTGCTACGGCGGGAGAGACGTTCGGAGAGGGCAGCGCAATCATCTGGCTCGCTCCGGAAGAACCCGGCGCCTATTCGGTCGAAGTGTCCGTCCGCGACTTCTACGACGGACAATCGCAGCGCGCAATACCCATAAACGTAACTGAGAGCGCGTCGCCCCGGCTCGGACGATTCAGCGTCAAGGGAATCGATACCGACATGGTTGACTTCCTTGAAGGCATATGGGATGTCTTCAGGGGCCGTTCCGTGAGGATTACCTGCCATGTAGTGGATGGAAACGAACCTTTTGATTACGAATGGAGTGTCGACTACGGCACATTGACCCCTGAAGGGAAGACTGCTATCTGGGAAGCCCCACAAGAGCGAGGGCCAGCCACAGTCACAGTAGACGTTACCGACGTGGATGGGAACACAACTCGCGGTACCGTGCTTCTGTACACAGAAACCTGCACCTGTGTGTTCTAAGAAACAACGGCGTATGCGTACGCCGGGACCATCCTCGCGACGTTGCTGAAGTCTCACCGGAGTGTGCCAGGGACATTCCTTGAGAGCCAAAGCCAATTCCACTGCCCCCTTCGTATGCGCATTGCTTGTGGGATTGGGCCGCACCAACCAGACGCGGCTCGCCTGACCCGGGTGACTGCAGAAGCACGAGGCTGGGGAGGGCAGATGACACCGCGCAGGCCGATCTGCCCATTCCCTATTGCCGAACAGGACCGCGCGGCTCAGGAAGCACGGGTTATTACGAGCCATGGAACCTCAGGCGACTGCAGCCAAACCCCTACCCCGGGCATCGTGCCTGTAGTTGATACGGCGCAGATGATACAAAGGGTGTACAGTTACTGTCATATTGTGGGATGGAGGGCATCGTGGGCGACAAAGGACGCAAGAACATCAAGAAACTGAAGAAGGAAAAGATTAAGGGCGCGACCGGTACGACTGCCCCGGCTGCTGACCCGCAGAAGAAATAGACTCCCGGGTTTCCTGGAAACTGACCCGTCTCCGAAGCAGGTTACGCACGTGCCACGTCAGCCTCTGGTTGAATCATGAGGCAGCCAGACCTGCGTACACCGGGTTGCGCCGCACTGACTCCGGACACCTTTCTTCGGGCTCAAAGAGCTACCTCTCTTATCGCCGTAGCCAGCGCCCGCTGCTGAGAACAGCGCGCCCTCTGCCGGGCAGCCGTCGATACCGTATCCGTGGACAGGAGTACCGGCGAGAATAGGCCCTTCAGGAAATGAGCAGGGCCACTCCAAGGCCCGCCAGCAGGCTGTACACGAACGTCTCAGAGTAGAGTTTCCACGAGCTCATCCGCCCGAGATAGCGCTCTTTCATGTACACGAATCCCTCGATGTTATGTGGAAACGGACTTGCACTGGCCATGTCTGTGAATACGAACATCAGCCCGAAAACAAAGAGAAAGAGCACAACGAAAGGCAGCCCCTGCAGTGCAGCCACAACAGGGTAAAAGACAACTGAGAAGAGCAACCCTCGAAGAGCTTGGGCGGGCAGGAAACGCCGCTGAACATGTGCGCGCTCGCCTTCATCGGCCATATCCTTCAGGAAGTCATACAGCCGGTCTGCGCCCCGATACAGGTCGCCGCTGAATCTCAAGGCGATGACGCCGGCTAGCGTGTACGAGAGCATATGGATTAGCACAAACCAGAAGCTGAACAGCACGTATTCCATCGTTGAGACCTCCAATCCTTCTGCGCCAGTCAGCAGGAGACGTCAGGCAGGCATCGCCCGCGCCACACATGTTGAAATCCCCGCGGGATGGTGTCAAGCAGCAAGGCGGCCGGCTCCCGAGAAAGCATATGCGTTCACACCTGGCTGAAGTGGAATCTGATACCGACATCCACGGTCTTTCCCCGGGACTTGAATCGGATTTGACAGTCCGTCTGCAATAACCTAGCCTTCGTTCAAGAATCGGCGAGTTGCACAGTCGCTTTTTGAAAGGGAGCTGTGAGCATGGCTCCCGAAAAGGAAAGGTAATACTGCATTCGTAGCACGGCTCGCCACTTCCGGTGTTGATTACGCTATCCCGCGCGAAAGCCATTTCTGACTGACACCATGATGTCACGTCTCAGAACCCCGTACATCGCTCCGCATCCCGAATGGCCCGCGCTGCTGACCGACCACTATTAGAATGGGTGATATCAAGCTGGCCATCTTTCTGGCCTACAAGTCGATATTCAAAGGCAACCGCTGGGCCCTCGCGCTTGTCGTTCTCGTTATGGCTCTCAGCTTTGCCAACCTGCTGCTGACCCCGTCCATCATGCTTGGGGTCACGGACACGCTGAACCGCCAGCAGGTAGAAACGCTCTACGGCAACATCGTCGTCGATCCGCCTGCCGAGCAGTACCACCTCGATCGTGCCAACGAGATGGCCGAGAGCATTGAGCAGCTGTCCGGGGTTGCAGGGGCCGCAGTCCGTCTGGACAACTCGGCGCTCATCGAATATGAATGGCTCGAGAAAGCTGCCTCTTCGGATAAGGGCAAGAGCGGTACCTGGCCCGTGATCGGGGTCGACCCGGCACGAGAGGCCAACGTCACGACGATACCTCAGCGGATGATACACGGAAGCTACCTGGATACGGGCGACCGCGACTCTATCGTCATCGGCATCGGGATCGCAGGGGGAGATGGCTCAAAAACAGCAGAGTTTCGGACGCTTCAAGGAGTCCACGTCGGCGATGCCGTGCGTGTCACATATCCGAATGGCATTCAGCGTGAATACCAGGTGAAGGGTATCTTTCATGCCCGGGAGAGCCGGGCAGACCGCACCGCCTTCGTAACGAGAACGGAGATGGCATCGGTCATGGGCAGGGCGATATATGGAGACCGGGCCAGCCAGATACTGGTGAGCATCTATCAGCCCGACGCAGAGGACAGGGTCATCGGCGAAATATCCACACTCGGCTTCGATGCGGAAGTGAGAAGCTGGACGGAACACGGAGAGGCAGCGGGCGGCGTCATATCCAGCTTTGAGGTCGTTGCCGGCCTCATCGGCGGCATAGGTCTTATAGTTGCCGGCATCGTCATGTTCATCGTCATCTACATCAACGTCATCCACAACAGGCGGCACATCGGCATCCTGAGGGCTATCGGAATCAAGAAGAACGTCATCGTCGGCTCCTATCTGACACAGGCGCTCTTCTACGCATCAACAGGTATAGTGCTGGGTGGCCTTGCGTTCGGCTTCGGTCTCCAGGCATATTTCGAACGCCACCCGCTTGATCTCTCCATCGGCCATGTAAGCCTCGCACTACAGGCAAGCACCGTGCAGAACGCCGTCATCGGACTCATCGTCGCCGCCGTCCTGGCGGGGCTTATTCCAGTGCTTAACATCACAAGACAAGGCATCATCCACGCGATATGGGGCAACTAGCGATGATTCAAGTTGCCGGTCTACACAAGACATACGGCCGCGGGACTACCGCGACCCGTGCACTCAAGGGAGTCAACCTCGAAGTGCAGCAGGGAGAATTCGTCGCGCTGATAGGCCGGAGCGGTTCGGGCAAGTCGACGCTCCTGCACATACTCGGACTGCTCGACTCACCAACGTACGGTCAGTTCACCATCCACGGCAGGAACATGTTGGGACTCACGGAGGCCGAGAAGGCGCGGTGCCGTTTACGGGACTTCGGCTATGTCTTTCAGGAATTCTCGCTCCTGCCAACCCTGACGCTCCTCGAGAATGTCTCCATCCCGGCCATCGGCCTCGGCAGGCTGAGAGACGTGAAGCAACGCGCAACGAGCCTTTTGTCCGCGGTCGGACTACAGGACAGGCTGCATCATCATCCGCGCGAAGTCTCCGGAGGCGAGCAGCAGAGGGCGGCAATCGCCCGAGCCCTGATGAACCAGCCACGGATACTGTTCGCTGACGAGCCTACCGCGAGCCTCGACCTTACATCGGCGCGTACGATTCTCGACCTCTTCGGTGAGATCCACCGGGAGACGGGACAGACCATCGTCATGGTCACGCACGAGCCGGGCGACGAGGCCTATGTGGACAGGGTCATCCGCTTGAACGACGGGGTGGTTGACGATTCGGTCGAAGACACCGCGCCGACTGTCCTGCAGTAGCCTCTTGACGCGAAAAGATAGTCGCCGCACGTGCGCACCAGGAAACCAATGGTCAGGAGGCATCTCTCGCCATCACGGCGGCGCCCAGCGCAGTAACAACCTGCGGCTTCGGCGGCACCAGCACCTTCACCCCGAGCGTGTTTTCCACCGTCTTCACAAGGCCAACGTCGAGCGCTCCGCCCCCGCATAGGGCGCAGTCCTCGACAAGCTTGATACGCGCCACCAGCGACGCGAGCTTGCTCGTGAGAGATTGATGAACCCCCGCGAGTATGTCTTCCGTGGAGAATCCCTCGGCTATGCGTGTGATGGCTTCGGTCTCGCCGAATACGGCACAGCCGGTGCTGAAGGAGACAGGGTTTGTGGACTTGAGCGAGAGCGGACCGATTTCTTCGAGCTTCACCCGAAGCACGTTGGCCATCACCTGGAGGAACCTGGCACTCCCGGCGGCGCAGCGTTCGCTGAATACGAAGTCGGCAACCTTTCCATTCTCACCTACACGCAGCGCCTGGCTGCTCTGTCCTCCGACATTGATGGCGGTCCTCACGGATGGAAAGATCGATTGAATGCCCCGCGCGCAGCAGACGATCTCCGAGACCTCGCGGCCCTGCTCCAGACCTGCATTGCCCGCTCCGAGGCCGGTCAAGACGAGCCGTTCGACATCGCTGGCTGAAACGCCTGCCGTTTCCAGGAGTTCATCGTGCATCCTGCGTGCGGCAGCGCCGTAGTCGAACCCTGATGGGATGACGTGACTGTGCTCACCACCGTCGCCGTTCAGAAGAACGCCCTTGGTCGCAGCCGAACCCACATCTATACCCAGGTACCACATGGTCAGGCTACCCTTCGACGAAGAACGTCGCCTTCGTAAGCTTCCGTTCCTTCTTCTCTACGGGTTCGTTCTCCGCAAGCCGCTTCTCCACGTATTCCCTGCCAAGCAGGGCCGCCCCGAGGGCACCGCTGAGCAGCGGATACTCCGGCACGAGGACCTCGCAGCCGAGCTTCTCAGACAGCGCCTTCACCACGCCGGCGTTCATGGCCACGCCGCCGGTGAAGACCACGTCCGGGTGTACTCCCAGCCTGCGGACCATGTTCGTCGTCCGGTCGGCTATCGCGTCGTTCAGCCCGGCGAGGATATCCTCCACCTTCGCGCCTTCCGAAAGGCGCGCCACCACCTCACCCTGGGCGAAAACGGTACACGTGCTGCTGATGGGGATAACCGTGCTCGATTTCAGGGACATCTCTCCCAGGTCCTCAAACCTGAGGCCGAAGGTCTCCGCAATGACCTCAAGAAACCTGCCCGTGCCTGCGGCGCACTTGTCGTTCATCACGAAATCGACCAACTTGCCATTGCCAAGCTTGAGGCCCTTGGCGTCCTGTCCGCCGATATCGATGACGGTCCCGACATCCGGGAACTGGCTCACCACTCCCCGGGCGTGACACGTCAGCTCGGTCATCTGGCGGTCCGCAAAGGGGACATTGAACCGGCCATAGCCGGTCGCCACCACATACTCAACCGCCTCGAATTCAAGGCTCGCCTCGCTCAAGGCATCCTCCATGACCTTGTTGGCCAGGCGCCGGTGCTCCGCGCCGGTGGGACCGATGATGCGGGACAGCATATTCCCGTCGCCGTCAACGACGACCACCTTGGTCATAGTCGAGCCGATATCTACCCCAGCGAAATACACGTCATGCCTCCGGGTGCCGATGATACCGCGTCAAAGGCCGCCGGCCCGTATAGGGCCGGCGCCAGGACCGCACAAGAACCGGGGGTAGCCGGTTCAGCCAATCATCTCCAAAAAACCCTGCACCCTGGTTCGAAGGGGCGCCAGTGAGCCCTCGGTATAGTCGTGCTCAAGATACGTCGTCGGAATGCCCAGCGACGCGAAGTACGCGCGTACATCGGGCACGTCGAATCCATGGGTATCGCAGTACTTCACCGACTGCACGATGACTCCATCCACGTTCCACCCTTCAATCATGCTCTTGAGGTAGCCGAAGCGCGCATCAAGGTCCCGCTCGCGGTCCTTGTTTGTGGCGTTCTTCTCGCTCTCGGGTACCTCGAAGAACGTCCGTGCACATTTTATGTCAGCCAGATAATGATGGGCGATGCCTTCGATGGGGTCGTCAGTGACCGGCACGTCCTTCCAGTAGGCACGGGAGCCGACACACGTATCGTCGACGACGACATTGCTGCCGGACTGTTCGATGACCTCGACGAGGCCAACATCGTCAACGATGCTGCCCCACACAAGCAGGCGCGGCAGGCCGCTCTTGAGCGGATTCGGACGCTCTCGAACTTCAGCGATGACCGCCCGCAGGAGGTCGTTGCCCTCCTCAACCGGCAGACTCATCACAGCTTTGAGGACCTTGAGCGTCTCGACGCCGGAGATGAGCGGTGGATCGGGCTTGCGCAGCCCGTACAGCTCGCGCACGAGGGCACGCTGTTCGTTATGGAGTCGTATGGCCTGCTGGAGCCTATCGTCGGACAACTCCTGGCCGGCGAAGCCTTCCAGGGTCTTCCCGAAGGTCCGCAGTTCGCCCTTAAACACTTCTTCAGAGCGTGCGTTCACCTTGGTCGGCACCTCGATGAAATGGAAGTATGGATGGCCTATCATGCGCTCCCACACGTGCGCGGCCTTTTCCATGGCGTCGCAAGCATGCGTGGCAACCATACCATCGAGGAAGCCGTATTCCTCCTTAATGCCGAGGTCGAGGCAGCTTCGAACGAACGGGCAGAAGGCGACGGGGAGGCCTCTGTCAGCCTCGGTGACGGGCTCGCGCATGTCGCCGAACACACGGTACGGGACCATGCCAAGCGCGGTCATCATCTCAAGTGGCGGATAGATGCAAAGGTAGCCCATGACGGTCTTGCCATCGGCCTTTTGCTCCTGTGCCGGCTGCACCCTGTTCTGATACAGTGCCTCGGCCTTTGCGAGTCCTCGCACGGACTCGCGGGTCCCTGCGATCTGTCCTGCTGAAACGGTCGAACTGCTACCACTCATAGCCTCTCTCCTTCCGTACCTGCTTGTAGTAATCCATGGTCTCTTCGAAGGGCTCCGCTTTGCGCAGCGTGTCGACCGGATCGAACAGCCTCAGGTCGACGATATCACCCTCGATCATGATTGACGGCACGGAAACCGTCCTCAGCAGCAGGTCGCGTGTATAGGGCAGATGTGTGGAGGCGCTGCGGCACGTCACGAGCGGGTGTAGGAATGCGCCGTCTACCTTCCAGTCGCGCGCATACGCCACCTGCGGATATGCATGGTAGCCGTATGTCTCGCCGTCGTTCAGGGCGTCCTGATAGTATCCGACATTGAACTGGAAGCAGAGCCTCGCGAGGCGTTCCACCGGATCGCTCACACCGGTAAGGTCAATAGGCACGGGCGGATGGTATGTCCAGCTCTCGATGACGAAGTTCCAGCCGCGCTCCGCAAGCTGGTCGAATATCTTGAGGGTGTGCCACGGCGGGAGCTCGCTGAACATCAGCCTGTACTTCTCCTCGCCCATGATGGCCGAGACGCCATTGTCGACCCTTTCCTGGACTTCGTCGTACAGCGCCTGGTACCCCTTGAGCGTCTCCTTGAGGTCGCCCATCAGGAACAGGCCGGGAACCATGCTGCTCCAGAAATCGCGGGAATGCATCGGGCAGGGTCGCGCCTTGCGGAGCTCGTTAATGCCGTGCCACAGGCCGAGTATCTGCTCGGTCAGCCGCACGGTCTCATCGAACCGGTCCCAGTCCATCTTGCGGTCGAGCATCTTCTCAAGGAAACCGATGAACTCGCGCAGTTCGCCGACGATGAACTGCACATACCGCTCGTAGGCGTCTTCCATGAACAGCTCTTTGACGCCGGGAGTCGGCATCTCCAGCACCCAGACAGGCGTGTCCATGTAGTTGCCGAGGGCCTGGAACCACTTATAGCGCGCGTCACAGACGACGTTGGAGCCAAGCAGGAGCATCGGCTTCGGCATGCCTCCCATAGGCGCCTCGGGCGGTATCTCCCCGTTCAGCTCCTTCATCATCCGGGAGGCATAACCGAATGTGTTGCGGCTGTAACCACACAGGTGAGTGGGAAAGCCGTCCGCGTCGGCACGATCGAGATAGGACTGGGCGACGCCCTGCGTCGCGCACACGGTGGCATAGTTCTCGGGATAGACAACTCCAAGGTCCATCGCCTTGAGGATCACATCGCCTTCCCACCACGCGAGCATCGACCATACGGTCGGCTTGCCGGCTTTCGCAGCCTCGATGCCCTTCTTGTAGCTCTCGTCCACGTGCGCGCGCAGCGGGTACATGGACTTGAGTCTGTTGATGGTGACCTTCCTCTCTTCCTTCGTAGCCACGTTTCTGTTCCTTCCTCCTGTTCAGCCTCGATTCGGAAATGACCCGGGCACAGCGTGTCGCTTCAGGCTGCGCCGCACTCAACCGGTGCTCATTCAAGCGCGTCCAGAGGGGGAACCAAGAGCACCGTCACATGTGATTGTCACATGTGCGCATGATAGTAGTGAGGCATTCAGCAGCTGTCAACTTGAGACGGTGAAACTATTCCGAGGGCGTGCAGGGACGTTGCTTGAGATGCAACTGCTCCGTTGCATTGTCGATGAGCGTGTCGAGAGCGTCGCCGAGGCATTCCTTCTGCTCATCCGAGAGGGTTCCAAGGAAGGCATTAATCGACTCGCGCTGGCGGGCAGCCTCGTAGGCTACTCTGCCGTTATCGGTAAGCTGCACGCGGACGAGGTTCTTGCGTTCGAGGTCGCGCACTCGCTCCACCAGGCCCTGCGCCTCAAGCCTGCCGACAAGCGCGGACAGGCCATGGGGTTTCTGACCGGTCCATCGGGCAAGCTCTGCGATGGTCGCTTTCTCCCCAGCCGAACGCATCGCAAAGAAGAGGGTTGCCTGGCACCTGGTGATGCCAAGCTCCTTCAATTCCTTGTTCCGCATCTCGAGAGCGAGCCCGCGCGCGATGCGGAGCTTGTGCCAGAGTTGATACGGGCTATCCTTCGGTCTCTCTTCGCGCATGTGTAAAGCAGGCCTTCTCTTCTGGAATCAGTCCGCCGAAGCCGCCTTCGTCATGTCTGATGGCGGACTAGCGTCACATGGTACCGTGAGCGAATGGGGTTGGCAATGCATGGCTGTCGGCCGTGGTCATTGTTAGCCAGGCACATTCCTCTTAGCACTGGCGTCAGTGTATCCTATAGGACATACTTCTGAGACCCACTGAGGTAACACACTCATGCCAGACGCATTCGTAGTCGCCGACAACCTGCAGAAGAGCTTCAACGAGCACAAGGCCGTCAACGGCGTGTCGTTTGAGATAGCGCACGGAGAGGTCTTCGGTCTGCTGGGGCCGAACGGCGCGGGCAAGACGACGACTATCCGCATCCTCTCCACCATTCTGAATCCCGACCAGGGAGACGCCACCATCGGCGGCTACTCCGTCCGCCACCAGTCTGACGCGGTCCGGCGCATTATCGGCGTCTGCCCGCAGGAACTCGCCCTTTATCCCGAGATGTCCGCGCTCGAGAACCTGGTGTTCTTCGGTCGAATGGTCGGTCTCGACGGTAATGAAGCGAGGTCGCAGGCTGTCATGAACCTGGAGAAGATGGGTCTCTCCGACAGGGCGAAGGGCAAGGTCGAGAAATTCTCCGGCGGCATGAAGCGGCGCATCAACCTGGCAATCGCGCTCATGGGCCATCCGCAACTTCTGTTCCTTGACGAGCCGACAGTAGGAATCGACCCGCAGTCGCGCAACATGATTTACGAGACGATCGAAGGGCTGCGCGACGATGGGATGACCATCGTCTACACGACGCATTACATGCAGGAGGCCGACCGCCTCTGCCACCGGGTCGCCATCATGGACGGCGGCCTGATAGTCGCCCTCGACACGCCGCATGGACTCAAGAGCGGCATCGGAGATCCGGCGAAGGTTACGCTCGAGGATGTTTTCCTGAATCTGACAGGCCGCGGCCTGCGCGACTGAGACCCCGAATGAGCAGAGTCATCGCCATCGCCCTCCGCGAAGTGCGGAGCTACCTGCAGGACAAAGGCGACATCGCCTTCAGCCTTGCCCTGCCTATCCTCACCTTCGCGTTGATGTACGGTGCATTCGCCGGCCAGACGCTGTTCAACGGAACGGCACACGTGGTAAATGACGATCCAGAAGGCACGTATTCCGATCTCCTGCTTGAGCGATTGGAAGAACGCGACGACCTCGAAGTGGAACTCCTCACGCTGCGGGAGGCCCAGGCGAAGCTCTCGAGGTCGGACATATTGCTGTACACGTATATACCGCCGGAGTTCTCCACGCACCTCAGCGAGGGCTGGCCCACCGATATCGTCTTCAGACAGCGGGGCAACGGAGGCCAGGAGGGACAGATAGTGGCCAGCATAGTCCGCGGAGAGGCCGACGCAATAGGACAGGAAGTGCAGGTGGAGCGACAGGTCATGGCCGCTATGTCAGGCAAGGCGGTCAGCAGCGAGAAAGTCGAGACCACCGTGCAGGGACTGCTCGAAAGGCAGCGCACAGCACCGATTGTCGAAGTCGAGGAGACGATAATCGGCGCGGAGACCAGCCTCGTTCATCAGTCACTGCCAGGCATCGTCGCGATGTTCGTGCTCTTCGCCGTCACGCTCGGCGCCCGCACGATGGTCGAGGAGCGCCGCAAAGGGACCCTAGAGCGACTTCTCACCACACGCCTCACGGTCGGCGAGCTCTACATCGGCAAGTTCCTCGCCGGCACTTCGCGCGGATTCGTGCAGACGTTCATCCTGCTGGCACTCGCGTACGCCGTATTTCAGCTCTTTTCACCGCTCTCATTCCTCATGGTGACACTCGTTGCGCTCATCTTCTCGGCCGCGGCGAGCACAATCGGTCTTGTCATTGCGTCGGTCGCCCGAACGGATGATCAGGCATCCTGGATAAGCGTCTTCTTCACGATGGCCACGGTGATGCTTGGCGGCACGTTCTTCGAGATTCCGGAAGGCACCATACTCGCCACCATCGGCAAGGCTTCAATCAATTCGTACGCTATCAGCGCCATCAGGACGATGACGAATCCCGGCGTCAACCTCTCCGACGTAAGCCTGGAGCTGACCGTGTTGGCCGGGGTCGTGGTGGCCGGGCTCATGGTGAGTCGCGGACTCTTCCACGCAGTGAGCAGAGGCAGGTAGCAGATATGAAGAGCCTCTCACATATCCGACTTATAGCCGCGAAGGACCTGAAACTCTTCGTGACCGACCGCATCGCACTCGGGGCCTTTCTGCTCTTCCCTTTCCTCTTCGTGGCATTGTTCAGCTTCGTCCTCGGCGGCGTGGGTGCACAGGACGAGAGGCTCACGCTTCACCTTGTCAGCGAGGAAGACGCGACCGGTATCAGTCACCATATCATCGAGGCGATAAAGACCGACGAACCTGACGATCTGGAGCCGGGTGAGCTGGTTATTATCGAAGTCGAGGACTACGAGACTGCCTATCGGTCGGTCGCCCGCAACGAATCGCAGGGATTCCTGCTCTTCCCGGAGGACTTCTCGGACGGACTGAGACTGGGCTACGGGTCGACAATCGAGGTCGTGGTCGACCCCGAGGCCACGTACGACCGCGCTGCCCTTAATTCCATAGCCGAGATGATTGCCTTCCAGCTTGGGATGCAGCAGGTGGCGGGCGATGCCATCACGGGTTTCACGCTGGAGGGGTGGCTCTCGTCACGCGACATGGACCGTATCAGCGAGGAGACTCCTGCCCTGCTCGCTGCTCACTCGGGAGTGCCCATGCGGCCATCACTCATCACGTATGAGGTCGAAAAGGTCGGCGAGGTCGTTGCCGAGGAGCCTACTACGTACGTTATCCCGGGCTACCTGGTGATGTTCGTATTCATGGCGGCGGCATTCTCCGCCGAGACGATAGTTCGCGAGCGACAGAACCAGACGCTGGAGCGTCTCCTCGCAGCGTCCGTAGGGCGAGGATCGATACTAAGCGGGACATTTGCAGGAATCGCCGCCAAGGGGCTTGTTCAGATTGCCGTCTTCTGGATAGCGGGCGTACTTGTATTCGGACTGGACCTCGGCTACTCCCCGGGCGCGGTCATGGTTCTGTCGTTCCTCATGATTATTATGTCGTCTGCGTTCGCCCTGATGCTCGCCACGCTGGTAGCAACGCAGCGTGCAGCGTCTTCCATAGCGCTTGTGACGTCGCTCGTGCTGGCTCCGCTCGGCGGCTGTTGGTGGCCTTTGTTCATCACGCCGAGGTGGATGCAATTCATCGCGAAGCTCACACCGCATGGCTGGGCAACGACTGGCTTCAACAAGCTGCTCGTATTCAGCGCCGATTTCGGCGCGGTAATCCCGGAGATGGTTGCGCTCCTTGCCTTCGCACTGGCGTTTGCCACTGTCGCGGTGATGCGCTTCCGCACAAGCGCCGTATAGCACCTCTAAGCGCGACATCACGTCTGCGAGGGATTTCCACAATGGCCAGACCTGTTGTATCCTAGCGTCGCTGGCCGGAAGGGGCATGCCGGGCGTGTCCACCTTCCTGCCGGACAAGAGATACGGAGGTTGCAGGGTATGAAAGTAACAATCGACCAGGATGGATGCATCCAGTGCGGAGCATGCCAGGATGCATGCGGCGAAGTGTTCGTCGTAGAGAGCGGCGAGGCGGCGACGGTCGTCGAGAAGTACCAGGCAGGATCGGCGGCAGCCGGTGAAGTAGGTGACGATCTCGCCGACTGCGTCAACGAGGCGATCATCTCCTGCCCCGTCGCTGTCATCAGCGCCGAATAAGTCGGCAGGTGACCGGATATCCGGGGTCGGAACGACCGCAAACGGATAGCAGGTTTCATTGAACGAAGGGGGCGGCGTGTGTACGCCGCCCCCTTGCTTTGTCTCCCAGCGTGACAACTTGCGAACGGGCGCTCAGCCTCAGAATCCGCCTATCAGGCCCATGATGCCGATGATTATCAGATAGATTGCCACAACGTAGTTGAGCAATCTCGGCACGAGCAGAACAAGGATACCGGCAACCATGGCAAGGATGGGCTCGACCGCCACCCCACCCTGCACAAGACCCAGCACACCAACGATGATGAGGTAAATGGCGATTACGAAGTTGAGGATGCTGGGCGCGAGCAGAATCAGAATGCCTGCGACCAGTGCGAGGATGGGCATTATCGCCAGTCCGCCCGTAACAAGTCCAATGATTCCGACAACGATAAGGTAGATGGCCACGACATAGTTGAGGAGTCGCGGCACTATCAGGATAAGGATACCGGCAATCAGCGCAAGTATTGCTGGGAGAAGACCAAGATCCGGCATGCTTCCACCTCCTATTCCCTGTCCAGGTACGCCTAGAGTCGCATGTACGAGTTCATAAGTCCAGTCGACCCCCGTCCCGGAGCACAAACTTGCACAGCTATCTGGCGATGGTTCGAAAATATCCCGGCTGCTCCCCAACCACAACGAATGAACATATAGGTCGGCTCACTATTTCTTTGGGCACTGACTGAAGCAATGCGATAGGATACACAGGTCAACCCCGCGGGCGGGCGGCTCGCCGACAACTGAAGAGGAGGACCGCGATATGCGTTACGGAACGGGAGATTTCCTGTTTGAACTCGAATCGGACTGGGCAAAGCTGCCCGATGGCTGGGCTTTCAAAGATGTCGCGGGCATTGCCATTGATGCCAACGACCGCGTCTACGTGCTCAACCGGAGCGAACACAATGTAATGGCCTTTGGCCGTGACGGTACATTCTTGAGCACCTGGGCGGACGGACTCTTCAGCAGAGCTCATGGCGCCCGTTACGCCCCCGACGGGTCCATCTTCTGTACCGACGATTTGGCCCATTTCGTTGCGAAGTTCAACAGTGACGGCGACGTGTTGATGGTGCTTGGAGAGAAAGGAGCGCCATCGGATACCGGATACGTGAAGACATGGGACCTTTTCCAGGGAGTCGGAAGCGTCCTTCGTGGCGGCCGCCCATTCAATCGACCCACGGGAGTTGCGATCGCACCTTCGGGCGACATCTTCGTCTCCGACGGGTACGGCAACGCGAGAGTACACCGCTTCAATGCCCGAGGCGACCTGTTGCGCTCATGGGGAGAGCCGGGTGGAGATCCGGGACAGTTCCGCCTGCCTCACGACATCGCTATCGATGACCGTGGCCGTCTGCTTGTGGCCGACCGTGAAAACAGCCGCATCCAACTCTTCAGCCAGGATGGCGACCTCCTCGGTATCTGGACCAACGTCATTCGACCGACCGGCATCTGTCTGGACAGTGACGGCAATGTGTACGTCTCGGAACTAGCGATGCGCGTCAGCATCTTCTCGGGGGAGGGCCAACTGCTGGCCCGATGGGGAAACCACGCAGCAGAGAAAGATATTGCTCTCTTTCATGGCCCTCACGCCATCGGCATCGATTCGCACGGAGATGTCTACGTGGGTGAGGTATCGTTCACGCATGCCGGCATCGACAAGGGCGCCAACGCCATACAGAAGTTCAGGCGTGTTTGGTGACCTTCACTCCTCAGCGATAAACATGAGATGGCTATGTTGACTCCCTTGATAGGGCTGAACACGGATGAACTGCGCGCCCTGCTGAAGCAGGAGGGTGAGCCGGGTTATCGTGCAAAACAGCTTGCTGAATGGCTCTACAGGCGCGGCGCGCATACGTTCGACGAGATGACGAATCTTCCCGAAACCCTGCGGGCGCATCTGCAGGAGCGGTACCGAGTCGGACGGGGCGGGTTTGTCACGAGCCGACTCAGCAGAGACGGTACGATTAAGCTCCTGCTGGAGATGTGCGACGGCGCACGGGTTGAGACCGTGGGCCTGCCGTACCACGACCGGACCAGTTGCTGCGTCTCAACACAGGTTGGCTGTCCCATCAAGTGCGCGTTCTGCGCGACCGGGCTCAGCGGGTTCACGCGCAACCTCACCGCCGGTGAGATTGTCGACCAGGTGCTGACCATACAGGAAGCTATGGGACAGAAGCGCGTCGACCACGTCACTTTCATGGGTATGGGAGAGCCGCTGCTCAACTATGACGCGACGCTGAAGGCCGTGCATCTACTGAACACGGAAGTGGGCATCGCCATGCGTAATCTCACTGTAAGCACGGTTGGCCATGTCCCGGGCATCCGCGCCCTGGCACGCGAGAAGCTCCAACTGACTCTCGCAGTATCCCTGCACGCGCCCACCGATGAGCTGCGCCGGAGGCTCGTCCCGACGATGAGCAAATGGAGAGTGGCGGATATCATCGATGCGTGCCGCTACTACGTGGAACGGACCGGTCGCCGTGTGACCTTCGAGTATTGCCTGCTCGACGGCATAAACGACGGACAGGAGCACGCGCACCAGCTCGCCAGGGTGTTGCGCGGGCTGAACTGCCACGTCAACCTTATTCCGTTCAACACGGTCCGGGCGGTCGACTTTCATCCGCCGTCCGGCGAACGAATACGAGACTTCCGCGAAATACTGGACGGTCGTGGCATCCAGGTGACGCAGCGACTCCAGCGGGGCTCAGGTATCGACGCCGCATGCGGACAACTACGCCGAAGTGCCAACGCGAAAAACGCCTGAGCAACTCACTC
Source organism: uncultured Dehalococcoidales bacterium (assembly GCA_964552485.1). GTDB lineage: Bacteria > Chloroflexota > Dehalococcoidia > GIF9 > AB-539-J10 > SKVJ01. Next base: position 30,637 of record CAZKHH010000007.1, read on the forward strand.
GTCTCCCGGGTAGACATTCATTCACGACACAAGCTCCCGGGACGCTCATTTGACAGAATCTCCGTCGTATGCGACCATAGCTCTAGGGCACATTCATCAAGGCAGACGCAGCCACTACCACGGATTGTTTGCGCCTATGGCATGAACGGTTGAAGTGGAAGCAGCGCGTAGCTGAGGTGAGTGTGCCCACCGTTTTGCCCACCGGGACCAAGCGGACCCCGGAAATGGACACCCCACCCCATATCCACTGGCGTGGCGAACTGCTGTAGCCAGCTTCATCACGAACGAGTACCGCGAACAGGCTTGTAACAATTTCAGAACGCGGAAAGGGAGGCACCTTGGACGAGAACAGAGACATGAACAGGAAACCCGGAACATACGCAGAAGCCAAGGGTCAGCTCGATGCAGCGTGGCAACAGGCAAAGAAGACACAAGGCAAGAGTAAGTCGGAGGCCGACGCATTGCACAAGGATGCCAAGAAAGCGGCCGGCAGCGACAAAGAGGCGGCGAAACACGCGGATGAAAAGCACAAAGAAGCGCTAGCGGAGGCTAAGAAAGCCCATGATGCCACGACCACCAGGGCGCATGCCGCATTCACCGAATTCTGGCGCCAACAGGATGAGGACACACAGACTGCCGCAAATATGGGAAGAGAGCAGAGCGCGGCAGCGCAGAAGACACTGACCGAAGCCAAAGCTCAGGCGGACGCCGTTCACAAGCAGGCGACGTCTGAAGACATGGACTCCGGCGCAAGAAGAGAAGCCGATTCGGTCCGGAAGGAAGCCCACAAGCAGGCCAAGCGTGACTACGACCAGTCCATGAGGGAGTAGCGGTGAAGCCGTTCTCGTTGGACTCTGTCTACACCGTCCGTGAGCGCCGGGGCCAGGTGAGTACCGACCACTCTCATAACGCCCGCAACTCTGGAGGAGGTCTACGATGCTGGGAAATGCGAGGGTAAGGCCGATATTGCCGACCATCGACCTGCAACGGGCCATCAAGTTCTACGAAGAGACACTGGGCCTCAGAGTAACTCGTCGAGAGCAGGAACCTTCGCAAGGCGCCGTTGTGCAAGCCGGCGACGATACCTCTTTGTATCTGTATGAACGCAGCCGCACGAAGGCAGATCACACGGTAGCAGGGTTCGTGGTCGCTGACGTGGAGGCTGTCGTGGATGGTTTGAAAAGGCGTGGCGTCGTGTTCGAGGAGTACGATTCGCCCGACCTTAAGACAACGGGCAGCATCGCTGTCTTCAGGACTTCATCCGGAGAGGCGAAAGCCGCGTGGTTCAAGGACACGGAAGGCAACGTCCTCGACGTAACTGACTTCCCTCTCTGATGCCGGCAACGCAGCTCGACTTGCCGCTTACAGGTCGGTATCCAGGTACGACCAATCGGCGTTCCGGTTGGCGAAGTCCCTCCGTTCCTGCTCGGTTGTCGGCCTCACCACGAGCTCGCAGCAATCGTCGCCGGCAAACAACGCCTTCGTGTGTATCTGCTTGGCACACGGGTTGAATCCCATGTACTTGGCCACGTCCGTGTTGCAGTAGAGGCGGCCGAGCTCCTCCTCACCGAGCATCTCCCACGTCTTCCACATACCACAGCCATACGCACGGAGCCGAGTCTCACCATCAACCTCGACCGTCTCAAGCCGGTCGTGCGTTCCGTAGGCAGGGAGGTCTCCCCTGTAGTGCTCGGGGCTGTCATCCTCGCCACGTGCCACCGCCTTTTCCCGGACCTGAGCGCCGATCTTTTTCCCGTACTCCCTGATCGCATTGAGTACGACGCGTCGTCCTTCTTCCTCACCAAGCTCATCCACAAGGGTCCGTGCGTAGGAGGCATGCAGTATGGCGAGACGCTCGAAGAGTATCGCCACCTGCGCTGCCGCTTCATCTATGCTGACGTGTTCCTGGCTCTGTTCCAATGGTGTGTCTCCTTCCCCTATCTCAATGCTACGCAGTACATCCGCATCATAACCGACACAACATGAGACGCGCCAACGGCGTCCTGCCTGCAACGCACTTGACGCCAACCATACGCGCCTGGTGGCCGAACTCAAAGGCGCAACTCAGCCAGGCATTCGCGCGCATACCCGGACAGGAGGCAGCCTCACCGCTGGCGCACGAATCACGACGCCGTCTATCCATCGAGGCAGCCCGGTGCCGATATCACAATAGAGACAAAGCTACAAAAGAGGAAGGGGCCCCGCATATGGGGGCCCCTTGAGTTCACGAAAGGTTGTGACGATGCCGTCACGCAATCATCTTGGATGGCAACCAGAGGATCAATTCTGGGAACGCGACACATAGCGCAAGGCCAACGAGAATCAACATGACGAAGGGGATCACGCCCCGTATGACGTCAGATGTTGTCACATTCAACTCAGGCGGCGCCGCCGCTCTGGTAAAGAATATCGCATAGGCAAACGGCGGTGTCATGAATGACATCTGCAGGTTGACGATGATCATCATCGCAAACCAGAGGGGCTCGAAGCCGAGCTCAGGCGCCACCGGCGTCACAATCGGGACGATGATAAAGATGATGCCCATCCAGTCGATAAACATGCCCAGGATGAAGCAGACAAACATGATTACCGCAAAGGCGCCCCACCTACCACCAGGGGTGGCGAGGATGAATTCTTTGACCACCGTTCCCCCGCCGGCGTTGAGAAAGACTCCGGTGAAGGCGAACGATGCTGCGGCGATAAGCAACACGGCACTGGCCAGTTTCAACGTCTCATGCGCCGTCTCTGTCAGCACCTTGAAGGAGAATCTACCGTAGGCGGCGGTCAGGATGGTTGCCATCAGTGCACCGACAGCGGCAGCTTCCGTCGGAGGTGCGATACCCAGGAAGATTACTCCGAGGACTGAAACTATGAGGAGGGCAGGCGGAGCCAGCGAGACTATCAGTGTCTTGGTCTTGACCCAAAGAGGTATCTGCCGTTCCTCCAGAGGCACAGTGGGTGCAATACGGGGCTGGATGAGACAGCGGACCAGGACGTAAGTGCAATAAAGTGCCGATAAAATCAGGCCCGGAATGAAGGCCGCCATGAACAGCTTGCCCACAGAAATCAGCGCCATCGGCCCGTATACGACGAGCATGATGCTGGGGGGAATGAGGATGCCCAATGTGCCGCCGGCGCACACGGCCCCTGATGCGAGCCCTCTGTCATATCCGCGCTTCACCATTGCAGGAAGCGCTACGATAGCGAGCATCGTCACCGAAGCTCCGATGATGCCGACGCAGGCAGCCATTATGGTGCCTATCAGGATGGTCGCAACGGCCAATCCTCCTCTCAGTCCACCGAGCCAGACGTAGAGAGCCTCATAGAGCTTCTCCGCCACCCCCGAGCGTTCGAGCATTATCCCCATGAAGATGAACAGAGGCACCGCCAGAAGAGTGTAGTTCGTGATATTCCCGAAAACGCGGTGGTATAGGATGTCAAGCACCGTGGGCCCGAACGCCACGTATCCGACGATGAGCCCCACGCCTCCAATCATCAAAGCAAGGGGAAAGCCTGTCATGACGCCCAGCAGCACGCCGCCAAGCATCAGCACGGTGAGCAATTCGCGGCTGATATCGATCATGACTCCTCCCCCTTCCCAAGAAGCACACGCAGTTCACGAATGAACTGGGCGATAGCCTGAAGGAGGAAAAGGGCGAGCCCGACAAACACCAGAGCCCGCATCGGCCATATCGGCGGATACCACGCGGTCTCGGACATCGTTTCGTTCATATTCCATGCATAAACGGTCTGTACTGCGGCCTTGTAGGCGAGAAAACCTGCAAAGGGAAAGAGAATAATCACAGAGCCAAGTGTATTCACGATCGCCTTGCCTTTCGCGCCTAAACGACCGTAGAACACGTCCACCCTCACGTGGGCGTTCTGCTGGAGGACATAGGCCCATCCCAACACTATCAACGCACCACCAACCATCATGGACGTCTGCATAACCCAGACGGTCGGAGAATTAAACACATAGCGCATCACTACTTCGAACGAAAGCAAGAGTATGAGCGCTACGGACAGCCACTTGGCAAGTCTCGCGATCCATGTACTCGTCGCATCGATGAAATGAAGTATGTTATCCATCATTACTGTATGTGCTCCGCTCTGAGCAATTGCTCAGAGCGGAGCGTATCTCACTCGTTTAGAGTCGGTGCCACACAGCATACCCGTCCTTGTTCAGGATGATGTGTGCTTAGTCTGCCCACGGACCCTGCGATTCGCAGAGTTCCTTCCACTCGTCCTGAGACTCCAGGACCTTCGCGAACATGGCGTCGCCGGCTGCCTTCTCCGCGAAGTACTCGTTCGCGACTTCGATAAGTTCGGCATCTATGTCTTCAGGGATCGTCTCGACAATCGTGCCGTAATCCTTGAACTTCTCGAGGGCGATCGCATCGGCGTTAAGCGACCACGCATACCAGCGGATTGTCTCCTCGTTCATGCACGCCTCGACAATCGCCTGCATGTCGGGCCCGATCTCTTCCCACGCAGCGGCGTTAGCCCATACCGCGATGGTATCTGAAGGCGCTCTCACAGGAGACATGTACATGTAATCGAACACCTCCTGGAACCCCATGTCCCAGTTCGTGGCCTGAGTGATGTACTCAGTCGCGTCGATAACTCCACGCTGTGCCGACTCGTAGATCTCCGATCCAGGCAGGGAAACGGACGAAGCACCCATCTCGGAAAGGATGCCGCCGCTGTCACCGGGGCTCCGGATCTTCAGTCCTTGGAGATCATCCAGCGATTCCAGCTTCTTGTTGGAATGGCACCATACCTCGGGTGGATGGACGATAGGCGTGGCAACGTAGTGAACACCAGGAAGGGGTTCATACATCTCGGCAGCGAGCTCGTTTCCTCCACCGTAGCGCAGCCAGGTCATCGCCTGGATGGGAGTAAGGCCACCGGCTCTCTGGGCAAAGAGAAATGAAGCCGGGAACAGGTGTGTCTGAAAGCCGTGCGACGCATAGGCCATCTCAAACACGCCCTGGTTCAGGGAATCGAGTTCCTTCTGTTGCGGGACGATCGAACCGCCCGGGAAAGCCTCGATCAGTAGACGTCCGCCGGTTGCATCAGCAATCCGTTCAGTAACATCTACCATGGCGCCATATGCAGGATCGGCAGTGGGATAGAATGTCTGCATCTTCCACTCGAAAACCTCATCCTCAGGCGCCGCAGGGGTCTGTCCTTCCTCATCGTCTCCATCTTCCGGAGCAGTCTCGCCGTCATCGGCGGGCGGTACTCCTTCGGGGGCGCAGCCAACCGCAAGAAAGCTGGTCACCAGAGCGAGAGAGAGGACCGCTA